>BTQG01000001.1:0-97485 GCA_036985755.1 Acidimicrobiia bacterium
TCCTCGTTGCCTGGTTCACCGCCTGGGACACATCGAGCTTTTCCTTGAAGGCGATCCCGAACTCGAGCATGCCGAATGCCATGAGCACGAGAACCGGTACCACGATCGCCATCTCGACGGCGACCGCACCACGTTCTCTCCGTTCCCCCCGAATCGTGGCCACGCGTTTCATCACACCCCTCACCGCACACTACCCAACGTAGTCGCATGACTGCTATCGGTGGCGGCGGCGGGAAACTTGACCGGAAAACGGGTGGATTCTGGGTCGAACGACCTAGCTAGTGCCGCGTCAGGCAACGTTTGCGCGTTTTGTGATTTCGCGGAGTGTCGTGTCGTGGGCGTTGGTGTTCCGCCAGCGGATGTAGCGGCGGATCATCGTGTTCTGTTCTTCGTGGGTTCGGTGGTCGGTGCCGTCGAGGGTGAAGTAGCGCAGGGCCTGAAACTGGGCTTCGATCCGGTTCAGCCATGACGCGTTGGTCGGTACGTACGCCAACTCGACGTTGTTGTCTCTCGCCCAGTCGCCAACACGACTATCGACTCTGGTGGAGAGGTGGGGGCTGAAGTTGTCTAACACGATGGCGATCCGCATCTCGGGCGGATACAGGCTGCGCAGGTATCGGCAGAACGCCAGGAACGTGACACGTTTCTTGTTGGTCTTGATGTGGCCGTAGATCTTGTCAGCGCCCAGATCGTAGGCTGCCAACAGGTGCCGGACCCCGAGCGTCCGTCGATACGTTGCTCGTCGTCTCCGACGCCGAGCATGCCCGTTGCTGTGCGGCGACGTCGTCGATGTCACTGGTGCCCACTGGCGACCGGGTCGGGGCAACAGGTTCAGCGGCCGTCCATACACAACACCGCCTCGGGATCATCGACACCGGGTCGGGTCTTGCCATCAGCGATGTCATACAGCTCCAGGACCCGGTTCTTCTTGGCTTCGAAGTCCGGGTCGGTGGACTGCTTCCACGTCTTGATCACTTGAAACGACACGCCCTCCTCACGGAGCAGAACCCGCAGGCCCTCATGGCTGATGTCGTCGACCACCCCCTCAGCAACCAGGAACTCGGCCAGCTTTGTGAGACTCCACGTCGAGAACGGCAACCCATGATCGACCGGGCGAGACAACGCCACCTTCTTGATCTGTTGGCGCTGAGGCAGCGTGAACGTCGGTGGCCGACCCCCCGCATATCTCGGATACAACGAATCGAACCCATCATCATTGAAATTGTGGATCACTTCACGCACCCGATCCAAAGAGGTGAACGCCACCTCAGCGATCCCGGCGACGTCCATGCCCTGAGCCGATAACAACACCATCTGTGCCCGCCGCCACGTCACCACCGACCCCGACGAGCGGCGCACGATCCGCAACAGATGGTTCCCCTCATCATTGGTGATCTCACGAACTTGAACCCTGCCAGCCACGCTTCCTCCCATCGACGAAAACATCAACCGGGAGTATGCGCGACCCAGAACGAAAAAACGCGGACCCGACACCCCGAACGTTGCCTGCTACGGCACTAGTCAGTCGACAGTCATCAATCGTCAGCCATCAGTCATCAGCAGGAGTCGAACCACAGCGGCCGTCCTCTGGCTGAAGGCTGAAGACTCTTCCGGCTGAAGACTGGCTCTCGCCTACTCCACGATCCGGATCGGGTTGCCGTCGATGTAGGCTTTCCAGGTGGTGGTGTCCTTCACCAGGCCGACGTAGTTGTACTGGATCTTCCACCAGCAGGCGTCCCCGGTGCAGGTGTAGGTCTCGGGGATGGGGGCGGTGATCGTAATCAGCTCATCGTTGAAGATCTTGTCCGAAGCGCCGATGGTGCACGCCCCTGGCCCTCCCGAGGTCGGATTCGACTTCGCCCCCGGAATCACGCTGGTATCAGTGGCGATCCACGAGCAGTTCTGCACGGCGCCGGTGCCGTCGATGAGGCTGAAGTTGTCCGTGCCCGGCCCCTCCGTGATGTCACCGACGTCCCACAGTTCCACGACGAGGCTTCTGCCCGCATATTTCTGGTCGACCCTGGCCAGGTAGAACTCGGTCTGGGTGGTATTGCGGGCCGCCGCCATCGCCATGTCGCCGATGCCCGAGATCGTCGGTTGGGTGCCCGTGGTCGTGCTCACCCGCAGCGAGTACCTGTTGGTGCCGCGCGGGCTCAGCTCGATGTTGGCCTCACCGCTGGTGTCGAGCCGGTTGACCACGCGGAGCAGGTAGATGCCGGGGCCCCTGTCGAAGCTGCTGCTACAGCCGGCGCTTATCGCATCGCCGACGAAACTGTTGGACATGTTGTCCCACATGGCGTCGAGGATGTTCTGGTAACCGGCGGCGCGGACCTCGTCGAACTCGAGCCAGCTCTTGTCCCACCCCATGGCGCCGAAATCGCCGAGATAGGCGGTGGACGTCGGCGGCTTTTTCACGCCGAAATCGCCAGTGGGGTTGCGTTCGTCGTAGCCGATCGAGCACAGCAGCTCGTTGCCATCGGTGCTGTCGCCGGGGGTCGGGTCCGGCCCGTACAGCATGTACCAGGTCCTGGCCTCGACGGTGCGGTAGTACTGCTTGCAGCAGCTGACGGGAGGCAGGTATTTGATGTCGCCGTGGAAGTTGCCGGTGCCCGTGGGAGGCTTCGGTTTGATCCGGTTCTTGTAGATGGCATAGATCGGAGCGCTGAAGATCTCCACCTTGAGCCCGGATGAGCCCGCCGGCACCTCGATGCCGTACAGGTAACCGCCCGTTTCCGCTGTGGTCGGGTAGTTGGTCCCCGTCACCAACGGCGTCCGGGCGTCGGGATTCAGTCCCGTCTGGGCACCACCGGTGCCGGGGGGATATTCCTCTTCACTTCGACACTCCGCACCGTGGCCGTCGCCGGCGCACAACGCCCCAAAACGATCACCACCGCCCTTGCCGACATAACTGCCGTCGACGTGGGCGATGAAACCCGGCGTGTAGATCTGTTGCGCCGGGTCGTTTCCGAAGTAGGAGTCGGGGCTGCCCATCGGCAGCGGCTGCACGTACTCGGCAACCGCGGTGCGGCCAATGTCCACGTTGTTGAGCCCGAAGACCTTCATGAAGAACGTCTGCACCTGCACGGTGACGGTGACCCGCAACATGCTGTCGCTGTCCACGGCAGTGGGGTCATCGGTGAAGTCGACGACGGTGACGGTGGCTCCCGACGCCCCGTCCACATAGCCGTTCTCAGCGGCGGCGGCGACCGCCTCGGTATGTGCCTCGGTTCGGAAGTCGGGT
The DNA here is from genome assembly GCA_036985755.1 of Acidimicrobiia bacterium. GTDB lineage: Bacteria > Actinomycetota > Acidimicrobiia > Spongiisociales > UBA5794 > JACZST01. Next base: position 3,242 of record BTQG01000001.1, read on the forward strand.
TCGTAGACCACACCGGCGAGGGCGGAGGCGTCGGCGCCGTGCTGGATCTCGATGCTCTGCCAGTACAACCAGCCGAGATCGACCGCCATCGCCGCCGCCCCGAGCAGCACGACGAGCATGATCGCCATCAGGGGCAGGATGGCGCCGCGCTGGTCATCGCCGGATGCCGACATCCGGTCCACCCCGTCCCCTCGAGCCTGCACCCCGCGCATCAGCACTCCCCCATCCGCTGCCTCGTATGGTCAATAACCGCTATCGGTGGTGGACCTGAAGAACTTGACTGCACCGGCAGGGGTTTTGCGTGGCCACGGAGGGGCTAGTCAGAGTTGTCAGCCGTGAGTCGTCAGTCGTCAGTCATCAGCTGCTGACGACTGAAGGCTCTTCTGGCTGACGACTGGCTCTCTTTTACTCCACGATCCGGATCGGGTTTCCGTCGATGAAGGCGCTCCAGGTGGTGGTCTCTTTCACCTGGCCCGCAATGGTGTAGATGATCCTCCACCAGCAACCGTCACCGACGCAGGTGTAGCTGTCAGGGATGGCGACGGTGATCGTGACCAGCTCGTCGTTGAACTTCCCTTTGGACGCATTGATGTCGCACAGTCCCGAGTTGCCGGGGTCGTTTGTCGCCACCCAATCGCAGGTGACGGTGTCCCCGTTGCCGTCGACGATCTCGAACCGGGCGTTGTCGTCGGGGGGGTTGCCGCCGACGATGTCACCCACATCCCAAAGCTCGATGATGAGATCCTTGCCGGCATACCGCTGTTCCACCTTCGCCAGATAGAACTCGGTCTTGGTTGTACCGCGCGTCGACGAGATCGCCATATCACCGATGCCGTAGATCGCCGGCTGGACCGGACCCGAGCTCGAAACCCGCAGCGAATACTTGTTCGCTCCCCGCCAGTCGAGCCCCCCAACGGGGTCCTGCTCGTTGAAGACCCGCAGAACATAGATGCCCGGCCCCCTGTCGAAGTTGCCGCCACACGGTGATGAGTCGGCGATCGTCGGGCTTGCCATGTTGTCCCACATGGCGTCCAGGATGTTCAGCGGGACCTGGTCGAATTCCAGCCAGCTCGTGTTCCAGCCCAGCGCCCCGAAGTCGGCAACGTAGGCGTCGGAGACCGGGGGAAAGTTGGCGGTCGAGGTGCCGACGCGCTCGTCGTAATACACCGAGCACAGCAGCTCGTTGTCGGTGGTGTCGAGCGGGGTGAGGTCTGGCCCGTACAACATGAACCACGTCCTGGCCTTGACCGTCCAATTGCCAGGGTTGTATTTGATGTCGCCGGCAAAGTTGCCCCTGATCTCTTCGCCCCAGGCATCGATCGGTGGATTGGGGAAGGTCCCGTCGAACTCGGGGGTCCCTTTCTTCCACTTCTTGACCGCGTAGACCGGGCCGTTGAAGATCTCCACCGCGAGCCCGAAGGAGCTGTCCTTTTCGACTTCGATGCCGTACAGGTAACCGCCCTGGGCAGAGGGCGTGCCCCAGCCCGACACCGGGCGGGCTTCCGGATTCTTGGTGCAGCCCGATCCAAAACCGCCGTTGAGGCATTGGGCGCCAAAGCGGTCGCCACCCCACTTGGCGACGTAGCTGCCGTTGATCTGCGCCCAGAACCCAGGGCTGAGCCCTCGCGCCGGGTCGTCCCCGAAGTACGACGCCGGGCTTCCCAACGCCAGCGGCGCCACGAACTCCGCAACCGCAGTCCGGGAGATCTCGAGGTTGTCAACCCCGAAGATCTTCATGAAGAACGTCGGCACCGCATGGGTGATCGTGACCCGCAACATGCTGTCCTTGACCACCGCCGAACTGTCATCGATGAAATCGACGACGGCGACGGTCGTGCCGGGCGTCCCGTCGACGTATCCGTTCTCTGTCGCTGCCGCCACCGCTTCGGCATGCGCCTCGACTCGCAGATCCGGCTCGTACACCACCCCGGCCAGGGCGGCGGCGTCGGCGCCGTGCTGGATCTCGATGCTCTGCCAGAACAGCCAGCCCAGATCCACCGCCATCCCTGCGGCTCCCATCAGCACGATGAGCACGATCGCCATCAGAGGCAGGATCGCTCCCCGTTCCCCGTCGGGGACGGTGGTTGTTTCGGTCATGGACACGGTGCCCCTCCCGAGCCGAAGATGTCGGGCTCCAGCCTCGCCCGTGCCGTTTCGAACCAGGTCTGCGGTGGAATCCCGAACACACCGGTGATCCAGGTGTGGGTATACGCCACCTGGACACCGATCGTGTCCACCGTGCCATCGCCGAGTTTCACGTCGCGTGTGCACGGCGCGTAGTCGGCAGGGGCCCCATAGATCGCCGGCCCCAAGGAAGGATCGGGACAGGGAAGCCATCCACAGGCCGAGCCGCCATCCGGCACATAGCGGTCCCGCAACACAGGGTTCCCGCCGGCGTCGGCCTTGAAGATGTCGACGTGCTCGATCGTGCCCACGTTCCCGGAGAGGCTCGCAGCCAGCGCATCGAGGATCTCGATGTCGGCATACTCATCGGTGCCGAGCACGGTGGCCTGCCGGGTCGCCCGGTTCACCGCGCTGGACATGGCGAGTTTGTTGGTGAACGCCAAGCCGAATTCGAGCATCCCGAACGCAAGCAGGACCAGCAGCGGCACAACGATCGCCATCTCCACCGCCACCGCACCGCGGTCTCCCCGGCGGAGCGCATCGCACCTGGTGATGCCGCGGCTATCCATCACGATCCTCGGTTGCCATCAACATGACGGGTTCTCGATCCCGAACCGTTGTGGCTCGATCCTGGCCCGTGAGGTCTCGTACCAGGTGGAGGTGGAAAAACCGAGTACCCCGGTGACCCAGGTATGGGTGTACTTCACCTGGACCCCGATGGTGTCCAAACCGTCGCTCGGGTCGAACACCGTATCCCTGATGCACGGGGGGTAGTTGGAAGGGTTGCCGTACACCGGCGGACCGGGGATGGTTGCGGGGCACGGATCCCACCCACAGGTGGACCCATCGGGCACATACCGGTCCCACACCTGGGGGGAGCCATCGTCGTTGGACTTGAAGATATCGACGAACACGACCGAGTCGATGCTGGCGGCAGCGACCAGGCCATCCTCGAAAGCCTGGAGAATCTCGATATCGGCGACGTCCTCGTTGCCAAGCACGGCGGCGTCGCGTGTGGCCCGGTTCACCGCATGCGTCATCGCCAGTTTGTCTTTGAAGGCGAGCCCGAACTCGAGCATGCCGAAGAGCAGCAATATGAAAACCGGTACCACGATGGCAAACTCGACCATCACGGCACCGCGGTCTCGATGCATCGACTCCCACCTCCGACAACGGCTTACCCCATGCGCCGTCCCAGCCACCCTACCGCGAGAGGGGAAACAGCGGTACCGGTTCTCGGGGGAATACCATGTCAGGCCAACACGCCGGGATGGCGGAATGGAAGACGCGGCGGACTCAAAATCCGCTGGGCGCAAGCCCGTGTGGGTTCGAATCCCACTCCCGGTACGGAAAACCTCGTTGCCCCCAACGACGACGGCCATCTCGATTGCTTTGAGCACTAGTGCGATCGAACCACTCCAAAAATGATCCCACGTAGGTCGCACGTCCGGGGGCGTCAGCTGTCAGGACCGGTGAGCGCCGCGGCCAGCTCCTCCACCGCCCGCCCAAGCGCAGCCGCCGCCTGCTGCGGGTCGGCAGCTTCCAGAACGCGGCGCACCAGGGCGCTGCCGACGATCACCCCGTCGGCAATCACTCCGGCTTCCGCCACCTGCTCAGGGGTCGAGATGCCGACGCCGAGCACCAGTGGGAGATCGGTGACGTCCCGTACCCGGTGCGCCAACGCAGCCGCCGTTGTCCCGAGCTCGGCCTGCTCGCCCGTCACCCCCAGCCTGGCCACGCCATACAGGAATACCGGTTGTGCATCGGCGATCTGCTGGAGTCGCTCATCGGTCGTCGTCGGGGCAACGAACAGCACCATGCCGATGTCGCGGCGCCGGGCCGCCTCGAGGAACGGCGCTGCCTCCTCCACCGGGAGGTCGACAACGATCATCCCCGCCCCGCCACCGGCTGCGATCGTTTCCACGAAGTGATCGATTCCGTACTGCAGCACCGGGTTGGTGTAGGTCATGACGATGACCGGCTTGCCGGTGACGGTCACCACTCGTTCCATGAGCTGGAGGGCCGATTCCATCGTCACCCCTGCTTCGATGGCGCGACGGCCCGCCGAGGCAATGACCGGACCGTCCATGAGCGGGTCGGCGTAGGGGATCCCGAGCTCGAATCCATCGGCTGCGGTCATGGCTTCGAACATCGCCAACGAGGATGCCGGGTCGGGGAGGCCTGCGGTCATAAACGGCAGAAAGGCGGAGCGGCCCGCGGTGGCAGTCGCCGAGAACATCGATGCCAGGCGTTGGGCTCCGGAATCAGCCATCGCGCCCCGCCACCTGCTGGACGTCCTTGTCGCCGCGGCCGGACAGGACGAGGGCGACGGTCTTGCCACGCAGCGTTTCGGCGTTGTCCACCACCCAGGCGAGGGCATGGGCGGGCTCGAGCGCAGGGATGATCCCCTCGGTGCGGGACAGCAGATGGAAAGCCGCCACCGCCTGCGCGTCGGTCATCGCCTCGTATTCGACGGCGCCGGAGTCGCGAAAGAAGGCGTGCTCGGGCCCGACACCCGGGTAGTCGAGGCCGGCGCTCACCGAGTGCGCCTCGCGTACCTGGCCCGACTCGTCCTGGAGCAGGTAGGTATACGAGCCATGGAGCACACCGGGCGACCCCGCCGACAACGAGGCCCCGTGTTTGCCGGTGTCTATCCCATAGCCGGCGGCTTCGACACCTACCAGGCGCACGTCCGGATCCCCGACGTAGGCGGTGAACGCCCCGATGCTGTTCGAGCCTCCGCCCACACATGCGACCACCACATCCGGGTCCTTCAACTGGGCTCGCATCTCCTCGCCGATCACACGCTGGAACTGTCGAACCATCCACGGGAACGGGTGTGGGCCCACCACCGAGCCGATGATGTAGTGGGTGTTGTGTACCGAGGCCACCCAGTCACGCAGTGCCTCGGAGACCGCTTCCTTGAGGGTGGCCGCACCGACGTCGACCGGCACCACCTCGGCACCGAGCAGATCCATGCGGTAGACGTTCAACGCCTGACGTTCGATGTCCTTGGATCCCATATACACGACGCAATCCAGGCCGAGCAGCGCACACGCGGTTGCGGTCGCAACCCCGTGCTGGCCGGCTCCGGTTTCGGCGATCACCCTCCGTTTCCCCATGCGTCGGGTCAGCAGTGCCTGGCCCATGGTGTTGTTGATCTTGTGGGCGCCGGTGTGGGCGAGGTCTTCGCGCTTCAGCCACAGGTCGAGCCCGAGTTGCTCGGAGAGCCTGGCGGCGTGATACACCGGCGTCGGCCGTCCGACATAACTCGACAACAAACCATCGAGCTCGGATCGAAAGGCCTCGTCCGACCACGCCTCGGTGAAGGCAGCCTCGAGCTCATCGAGGGCCGAGAACAACGTCTCCGGGGCGAAACGGCCGCCGTACTCGCCGAACCGCCCGGACTCGTCGGGAGTCATGCCCGTTTCGCCTCCTCGATGAAAGCGGCGACCCGTACCGGGTCCTTTACCCCCGGCGCCGACTCCAGCCCGCTGGAGGCGTCGACACCCCAGGGACCGACCTGGTCGATCGCCGTTCTGATGTTGTCGGGGCTCAGACCCCCGGCGAGCACAAAGGGCCGGTCGATGGCTCCTGTCGTTTCCCAGTCGAAGGGGACACCGCTGCCGCCGAGGCTGGTGGCACCGGCAGAATCGAGCAGAGGGATCTGGCCTCGAGGCACGGTCGCCGGGTCCGGTTCCGGTGGCTCGGTGCTCATCGCCACCGGACGCAGCACGAACCAACCCGTGGCAACTCCCGCCGCCGCCGCTGGCGCCGCGTGCCGACCGTGGGCCTGTATCCCGTCCGCCCCCGTCGTCGCGACCGCAGCTGCGATCTCGCCCGGCTCCATGTTGGAAGTGACCAGGATGCGCAGCGCAGGCACACCATCCATCAGCGAGGCGGCGCGATGGATCGATACCCGTCGGGGGGAACCCTCGGCGAGCACGAAGCCGACGGCGTCGGTGCCTGCCTCCACGGCCGCCGCCACATCGCGCTCTTCGGATAGACCACACACTTTGACCCAGATCACGAAACGACCAGTGTCTGCAGCAGCGCCTCGGGGTCCGCCGCCGTCACCAGCGCCTCGCCGACGAGGATCGCGTCGTACCCTGCCGCCCACATCCGTGCGGCACCCTCTGGATCCGACACGCCGCTCTCTGCGACCGTCACCACACCGGGCCGGCGAATCATCGGCGCCACCGACTCGGCAACGGCCAGATCCGTGGTGAACGAGACGAGATCTCGATTGTTGACTCCGACGATCCGGGCGCCTGCGCCGAGCGCCAGCTCCGCTTCTGTGGTGTCGTGTACCTCGACGAGGGCATCGACACCGGCTGCGGCGGCCTCCGGCAACATCGTGGCCAGCCCCTGCTCCCCGAGTATGGAGACGATCAGCAGCACCGCGTCCGCTCCGGCCGCCCTGGATTCCCAGATCTGGGCGGGATCGAGCAGGAAGTCCTTGCGCAGTACCGGGAGATCGATCGCCGACCGGACCGTCATCAGATCGTCCAGCGAGCCGTCGAAATGGGCGGATTCGGTGAGCACGCTCACCGCGGCTGCGCCCGCTGCCTCATACCGCTTGGCCTGAGCGGCGGCGTCGAGACCGGGTGCCAGCACTCCGCGCGACGGCGACCGGCGCTTGATCTCGGCAATGAGCTTGCCGCCGCTCACCGCATCGCCGAAGCTCCTCGCCTCCGGCGCCGAGGCAGCTTCCGAGCGAAACTCGGTCGCCCGCGAACGAGCGGTCTCGGCCCGAGCCTCGGCGTCGGCGAGGATCTGTTTCAACATGAGGGAACAGTACTCAGGCCAGTCGAACTGGGAACCGCTACTCCCCTCCCGCCCCGCGCTGTCGCAGGCGGAGATAGCCCACCAGGCTCTCGATCTGCTCTTTGCTGAGTTGAGAGTCGAATCCCGGCATCGCCCCCGGTCCCACTTCGATGACGCCGGCCAGCTGCCCGTCCGATAGGCCGATATCGGCGTTCGAACCGGTGTCGATGGGTGGGCCCAGCCCTCCGGAGAGATCGGCCCCATGGCAACCGGCGCAGCCGGCGCCATAGAGCTGCTCGCCCTGTTTCCCTTCCAACCGGTCACTGCACGCTGCGATCAGCAGAGCGGCCAGCAGGACGGGGATCAGCGCGCCACGTTTCACCGGGTGATCACAGCTCCGGTGCGGCGGCGATCGCCGTCAACACCGCGGTCGCCTTGGCCACACATTCGCGATACTCCGAGGCCGGGTCACTGTCGGCGACGATCCCGGCCCCCGCTTGTACCCAGGCACGTTTGCCGTCGGCGATCATCGTTCGCAGCCCGATCGCGGTGTCGATGTTCCCTGAGAAGTCGAGATAGCCGATGGCACCGGCATACGGGCCCCGCCGCGTCGTCTCCAACTCGTCGACGATCTCCATCGCCCGCACCTTTGGGGCCCCGCTGACCGTTCCGTGCGGGAAGGTTGCCCTGAGAACGTCCACCGCACTCACCCCCTCCCTCAGCCGACCCGACACCCCAGAGACGATGTGCATGACGTGGGAGTACCGCTCGATCACCATCAGCTCATCGACCGACACCGTCGCGTAGTCACACACCCTGCCCAGATCGTTGCGAGCCAGATCCACCAGCATCACGTGTTCCGCCCGTTCCTTGTCGTCTGAGAGCAGGTCGGCCTCCACTCGGCGGTCCTCCTCGGGGTCGAGGCTTCTCGGCCGGGTCCCTGCAATCGGCCGACTGAACACCACACCGTCGCGCACCCGCGTCATCAGCTCCGGTGAGGATCCGGCGATCGACATCGTGCCGTGACGGAAGAAGTACATGAAGGGTGAGGGGTTGACCAGGCGAAGGGCGCGATACACGGCAAAGGCGTCGCCGCTGAAATCGACGGTGAACCTGACCGAAGGCACGATCTGGAAGGCGTCGCCGGCCTCGATGTAGTCAATAGCGGTCCGCACCGCGGCCTCGAATTCAGCCTGGTCGATGTTTGCTTCAGCCTCGTCGGGCGCCTCGAACGCGGGACGGGGGACGGCACCGGGCACCGGCGTCGAGGCCAGCCGCGCCGCGTCTTGTGCCAACGCGGTGATCGCATCGCGGTATTGCTGCGGTGGGTCGTCACCAACAAAGACGTTGCGGATGAGAATCACCGAGTCGCGCAACGAGTCGATAGCGGCCATCCCGCCGGTGAACTGCCATACCATCTCGGGCAACGAGCGGTCGTCCATCGGCCCATCTGGCAGGTCCTCGACGTACCGCACCATGTCATATGCGAGGTAGCCGACGGCACCACCGTGCAGCGGTGGGGGCGCAGGACCCAGGCCGGCGGCGACACCGTCGGGAGCGCTGAAGCGTTGCATCAGGTCGTCGAGCACGGTCAGTGGGTCGCCATCGATGAGCTCCAGATCGGCGCCTTCGACGCGGGTCATGCCATCGTCGGCGATCAGCGTGAACGCCGCGTCCCACCCCACGAACGACCACCGCGCCCAATGCTCCCCTTTCTCCACCGACTCGAGCAGAAACCCGGCCCCGTCACCGACCAGCTTCTCGAACACCGAGACCGGCGTATCCCTGTCGGCGAGCACCTCGAGCGCAACAGGGACCACCGAATAGTCGGAGGCCAGGTCGACAAAATCGTCTTCGCTCAGGGAAAACCTCATCGAGCGAGACTAGTAAGCGAGACCAGTGACCAGTTCCCGGTCACAGTTTCTTCCTGCTTGCGACTTGCGACTCCTACGAAGTCGTCAGGCGGTCGAGGCCGATGCTGTCGAGCAACTCGAAGAAGAAATTGGACAGCGCGCCGAGGCGACCGGTGACCATCACCACTCCGAAGGCTACGAGCAGCAGTCCCGATACAACGGTGATCGGCGTCAGGTATCGCCTGATCCAGTCAAACGCAGAGAAGGCCTTGGCCAGCAACAGCGAGGTCAGCAGGAACGGGATCCCGAGCCCGAGTGAGTAGAAGAGCAGCACCGTCATCCCCTCCCCTACCGTATCCCTCGCTGCCCCCAGGGCCAGCGCTGAAGCGAGGAAGGGCCCGATGCACGGGGTCCAGCCGAAGGCAAACGCCGCTCCCATCACGGGAGGGCCGAAATAGCCCAGCGTCTGCGCACCGTGGGCTTCGACGCGCCGTTCCCTCATCATCGGCAGCAGCAGCGACGGCGACCACACGGCGGTGACGGCGATGAACAGACCCATGCCGATGATCACCCAGCCGGCTACCTGGGTGAAGATCTGCCGGTTCAGGAACGCCGACAGCGAGGTAGCCGTAGCCCCAAGCGCAACGAACACGGCGCTGAACCCGAACACGAACAGCGCCGTCATGCCCACCACCTTCTTCATCGATGCCTCGCCCGTCGACAACTCCTGGAGCGAGTACCCCGACATCAGCGACATGTATCCCGGCAGCAGCGGCAGGACGCAGGGGGACAAGAAGGAGGCAGCGCCTGCGAGCGCGGCTGCAATGAGTGAGAATTCCACCAGTCCTCCGGATCGACCGTGGACGTAAACGGTAGCGGCGTCGCTGATGTTCCCGACGACGGTAGGCTCCCGTGGTTCCGTCACCGCTTTTCGGCTCGCCTATGGCATTACCAAAATTTCTCAGCCCGACCGAGACATTCGCCGTCAGCGACCGGCGCATCGTGTTCCTGCTCGGGGTCGTTGCTTTCGTCGCCGGTTACTCCGGCGCGCAGATGGCCCACACCCTCCCTTTTGCAAGGCTTTCTCTCGATCTGACCGAAGGCACGATGGCTCTGGTGTTCGCCGGGGTGCGCGCCGCCTCGCTGCTCGGGGTCGGGTTCTCGATCGTCGCCGACCGGCGGGGGAGAAAACGCCCCCTGATCGGCGCCTACGCGTTGTTAGCAGCCGGAAGTTTGCTCACCGCATTCGTGCCCATTCCCGTCGTCTACATCGTCGCCCAATCCGGAGTCCGCATCGGCGTCGTCGCCATTGCCGCGCTCGGGATGGTGCTGCTGGCCGAGGAGTTGACCCCCGGGTTGCGCGGCTACGGCATGGGGCTGTACGGGTTGGCCGGGTCGCTCGGTGTCGGCACCGGCCTCCTGCTCCTCCCCTTGGCCGAGCGCGCCGATGAGGCGTGGCGCATTCTGTTTGCCCTTGCCGGGTTGAGTCTGCTGGCCATCCCCTTGCTGTTGAGGTTCCTGCCGGAGAGCAGGGCGTTCCGCACCGGTCCGGCGATCTCATTCGTGAGCGCCCTGCGCATCGGGCTCTGGAAACATTTCTGGCCGCTGGCAGGCGTGTCGTTTTTTGTGGCTGCCTTCGCTTCGCCGGCTTTCGACTTCGTCCTGGAACGGTTGATCAACGATCTGCAATGGCAGGCTGGAGCCGCCAGGTTCCTGCTGATCGTCGCCAGCGGACTCGGCACGGTTGGTTTGCTGGTTGGAGGACGAGCAGCCGACCGGGTCGGCAGGCGACCGACGGCGGTCGCCGCCATCATCATCGGGGTGGTTGGGGGCCTCGGTTTCTATCTGCTCGACAGCGGCTGGTTCCTTGCCGTCTCGGTGTTTCTGGCGACATTCGGCGCCACCATGTTGACCCCTGCCCTTGGTGCGATGCGGGCCGAGCTGTTCCCGACCAGGGTGCGAGCCACCGCCGCAGGCTGGATCACCAATGTCGCCATTGTCGGGAGCATCAGCGGGTTCCTGGTTGCAGGCCTGCTCATCGACAGAGTCGGGCTGCCAACCACGATCGCCATCCTCGGCAGCGGCGTGATTGTCGCGGTGTTGCTCACCCTGCAGCTACCGGAGACCAAGGGTATGGACATCGTCAAGACCCGCCGCCGCGGGACGCCTGCCGCCTCCTCTTAGGAGTCGGTGGGCTCCGGGGCGGGTGTTTTGTCAGGGTACGGGCATACGTCGGCGAGCGGGCACTGCCAACACCTCGGGTGCCGCGCCATGCACACCTCGCGTCCGAACTGGATGAACCGCATCGAGATCGCGCCCCAATCCTCCTCCGGGTACAGATCGCGAAGGGCGAACTCGATCTTCTCTGGTGCACCCGTCGACACCAGCCCGAGTCGGTTCGACACCCGATTCACGTGGGTGTCCACGGCAATGGCCGGCACACCGAACGCCTCGGCAAGGACCACGCTCGCCGTCTTGCGCCCGACGCCGCGCAGCGTGATCAGCTCGTCGAGGTCGCCGGGAACCACCCCGTCGTAGCGGTCGACCAGATCCGCAGAAAGGGCGATGATCGACGCGGTCTTCTGTCGAAAGAACCCGGTCGAGTACACGACATCCTCGACCTTCTCGGGATCGGCCCCCGCCAAATCGTCAACCGTCGGCCACCGTCGATACAACTCGGGCGTCACCGCGTTCACGTTGTCGTCGGTGGTCTGGGCGGAAAGAACGGTTGCGACCAGGAGCTGCCACGCATCGACATAGCGCAGCGCCGTTCCCATCTCGGGATAACGCTCCCGCAGGCGATCGAGCACGAGATGGGCGCGATGTTGTTGCTCGGCGGCTGTGGATTTACCCGGCATGGATGGCGAAGCTTACGAGGCGCGAGTCGCCAGTCGCGAGTCGAAGCCCCACCGTGATGATCGTTGCTGGGGACTGACGACTGATGGCTGAGGACTCGGGTACTTGGTACCGGCTACTTGGTGCCGACCAACTGGTACTTGTTCCTCGATCCCCTGAGGCGTCGGATCCCTGCCCCGCACAGTCCGATTCCTCCGATAGCGACGAACAGAGCGACGAGAAGGATTCCAAACAGCTCGACGCCGGTGAAATACCCCGGTTCACACCTGGCGAGCCCGCGCGGGCACAACCCCAATGCCGTGCCGCCGGATGCCAGATCGAATACGAGGAATAGCGGCACCGCGGCGACGGCGGCGACGACCGCGAGCAGGATTACCTGGATGGATCTCAGCAGGATGACCACGCGGCGCAGGGTACTCCTACAGACAGCTTGCCATGCTGCTACGGTCTTGAATCACACCAATGTCATTCGTCCCATGACCACCACGATCCTCCCGCCGGGTTACTACATCGAGACGTTCACCGACGCCGAGCGCGCCGTGCTCGCCAGGTTCTTCACAGAGCTCGACGGGCCGGTCTACGCCGTCGTCAACCTGCCGGAGGTAGTGAAGGGTGCGTTGTTCGCTCGGTACAGCCGATCACCCAAATCGGTGCGTCGGCTCTTCCTCGACGAATTCGTCGCCGACGCCGACGCCGGGTTGGAGGCGATCGCCAAACAGCTAGAGGGCGCCGATCCGATGGTCGACCTTCACCGGGCCGAGCGCCTCTACGACCGGGTGTTCACCCAGTACGGGGACGACTCGGTCGCCCAGTTGGGCGGGGCGCACATCGCCTGTGAGCAGGCCTCCAACCTGCTCACCAAGGTTCTCGAATGGGGACGGCTCGGCTCGTACCTCGAGGAGTCGACCCGCTACATCTTCTACGACCAGAAGCTCGGAGCGCGCTACCGCTATCACATCCCGACGGAGCTGGCGGGCTCCACCCTCGGTGACGATTATGTCGAGCAGATGGACTGGCTGTTCGACGTCTACTCGTCCCTCATCGCCAGAGCCGTCCCGTATTACGAGACGTTGTTCCCACAACAGGAAGGGGATTCGAGCTTCGTCTGGCATTCCACGATCAGGGCCAAGGCGTGCGACGATCTCCGCGGTCTGCTCCCTGCCTCCACGGTGTCCAACCTCGGCATCTTCGCCAGCGGGCAGGCCTATGAGGCGCTGTTGCTTCGCATGCGTGCCCACCCGCTGCACGAGGCGCGCAGCTACTCCGACCTCATCCTCACCGAGTTGCGCAAGGTGATCCCGTCGTTCCTCAAACGCGTCGACGTGCCCGATAGGGGCGGAGCGTGGAGCGACTACCTGGCCTCCGTGGCTGTCGGACTGAGCGCCCATGCCGCCCAGATCGGGCTTGCGCCGCAGCCGCGAAACGAGGTCACCCTCGTCGAGTGGGACCCGGACGCCGAGACCAAGGTGGCGGCTGCTGCGTTGTACGCGGTTTCCGACTTGCCGGACGATCAACTGCTCGACTATGTGCGCCGGCTTCCCGCCGAGGACCGGCAAACGCTGATTCGCGCCGCCATCGGCGAGCGTGGCAATCGCAGACACAAGCCGGGTCGGTCCATGGAGCGGGTCTTCTACCGCTTCGATGTGCTCTCCGACTACGGCATCTTCCGCGACCTACAACGCCATCGCATGCTGACCCTCGAGTGGCAGCGTCTGTCCCCCGCCCACGGCTTCGTCACCCCTGGCGCAATCGCCGACATTGGCGGCGATGTTTTGTGGACGGAGGCCATGGAACGGTCGGCGGAACTGCACGAGCGCGTGGCAGCCGCCCACGGGCCCGACGTCGCCCAGTACGTGATCCCATTCGCCTACCGCATCCGGTACTACCTGCAGATGAACGCCAGGGAAGCCTTCCACTTCACCGAGTTGCGCAGCCAGCGCACGGGTCATCCGGGATACCGCAGGGTGGCCCAGGAGATGCACCGACTCATCGGTGATGTCGCAGGGCACCGCCTCATCGCCGATGGCATGAAGTTCGTCGACTACGACGACTATGAGCTTTCCCGGCTCGAGTCCGAGCGCCGATCTGCGGCGAAACTTGCCGCTCTCGATGCGCCCGGTGGGTGATCGAGCCCGTTAGCCTGCGCGGCTAGGAGGATGGTCGCAAATGACGAGTACAACGAGACGCCGCTGGCCTGACGCAATACTGGGTTGGTCTCAGAGTACCGCAGCGCCCCGCCGGAGTATTACCGACCACCCTCCTAGGAGGATGTGATGGCCCAGCTGAATGTCGACGATTTCGTCGAGCGATTCCAGGACCGTGCCGCTGCCGTCAAGGAGCGCGGCATCCCACCGCTCGAGGGTGAGGCGCGCCGGCAATGGATCGCCAGCGCCGAGAACGACTACATGGACTATTCACTCATCGGACGAGCCGAGTGGTCTGTCGATGACGACGCCCTGATCCTGCGGATTCCGCTCAGCGACGACTGATGGCTATAACGGCCAAATGATGCTCGATCGGCGCCTTGTGCTCGTTTCCGGGAAGGGCGGCGTCGGGAAATCGGCGGTGGCCGCCGCCCTCGCCATCGTCGCTGCCCGTCACGGCCGGCGGGTGCTCGCCATCGCCATGACCGAGGCCCTTGGCCTGGCATCCCACCTCGGTGTTGAGGCCCTCGGCGCCGAACCGATTCAGGTCCATCCCGGCCTCTTCTGCTCCGTGATCGATCGTGCCAATGCCCTCGACCAGTACCTCAAGCTCCAGGTGCGAGCAGCTCGATCGATCCCTACCACCCAGTTGACCAAAGCGCTCAACGTCCTCGTCGAGACGGCTCCGGGGGTCCGGGAGATCGTCACCATGGGCAAGCCGATCTTCGAAGTGTGGGAGGGGACCTGGGACCTGGTGATCGCCGATGCTCCCCCCCTCGGCCAACTCCAGTCCTACCTGACCGCCCCCCAGACGATCACCGGTCTGGTCCCGACCGGGGCGGTGCGAGAGCAAGCGGCGAGTCTGCAATCGACCCTCAGCGACCCCGCCGTGAGCGGACTGGTGCTGGTCACCACCGCCGAGGAGCTTCCCATCGTCGAGACCCGCCAGGCAATCGCCCAGATCGACAAGGAGCGACAGATCCTCATTGCGGGGGTGCTTGCCAATCGTGTCTTCGAGCCATTGCGGACCCCTCGCGCCACCATCGAACAGCTCGATCCGTCTGCGGCCAGGGATGCAGGGTTGCTGCACACCGACCTCACCGAGCGGCAGCGGGTGTGGCTCGACACCGTGCCAGACGATCCACAGCTCCCCTACCTGTTCGACATGCGAACACCTGCGGAGGTCGCAGAGCGCCTTGCCGACGAATGCGAGGCCCTCCTATGAACACCAACGTAGTGGTGGTGACCGGGGCCGGAGGAGTCGGCAAGACCACGCTTTCCGCAGCGCTTGCGATCGCCGTCGCCTCTCCCACCATCCGTACCCTGGTCATGACGGTCGACCCTGCGAAGCGGCTCGCCGACGCTCTCGATTTGACCGGTCTCGGTGGGGACCCGGTGCCGGTGGTCGAGGCACCCGGGCTGTGGGCTGCCATGCTCGACGCCACCTCATCGTGGGAAGCGATCGTGCGCCGCTACAGCGAGCCGGAGGTCGCAGACCGCCTGTTGGTGAATCCGTATTTTCGCGCCCTCGCCGATCGATTCCCTGCCGCCCAGTCATTCGCCGCTGCCGAGACCATGTCGATCTTCATCGAGTCTGGGAGCTGGGACCTCATCGTGGTCGATACCCCGCCGTCGGCCGGCGGTCTCGATTTCTATCTTGCCCCGGAAAAAACAGCCGATCTGGTGGGAGGCAAGCTGTTGCACTGGTTGACCGGTGCCCAGCTACCCGGCCGTCGATTCCTGTACCGGTTCACAGGGAAGCCGCTGCTCAAGGCCGCCGATGTCGTGCTCGGAGGGCCGTTGCTCGAGGATGTCGCCGAGTTCCTGCTCGATCTGCGGACCATGTACGACGCCTTGACGGCGAGGTCCCACACGATGCAGCGGTATCTGCAGGCGGCAACCACCCTGGTGGTGACCACTGCTGATCCCGCACCCGTCGCCGAGGTCGTCCGGTTCTTCGAAGAGCTCACCGAAATCGAGGTGAGGCCGGCCGCCATCATGCTCAACCGCTCCCTCCCCCACGCCTGGGCCGACGCCGCCCTGGCGCCGATTGCGAACGTCCCTGACCCTGCAGTTCGTGCCGAGCTCACCAGGAACCTGATCAACTGGGGCGGCGAAGCGAGGCGACAGTCGGCGGCCATGGCGGGGCTCGCCGACCGCTACGGAGTCCCGCTGGTGGCCGTCCCCTGGGTGCCGGTCCCCCCGACCGATCCCGAATCGCTCGAGGCCCTGCTGGCCGGCATCGATCTCGATGAGCTACTGGCGAAGTAGTAGCCCAGTAAAGAAGTAGCCCAGACTGCGCTACTGCGCTACTGAGCTACTCAGCTACTTCTCTACAACACCACCGACGGTCCCAGCAGCTCGCGTAGTTCGGCGAACAGGGCGGAGCGCGCCTCGACCCGGTGTTCCTTGCCCAAGCGCAGCACCTTCTCACTGTCATCCGCGGTCATGTGCAGGTACACCTCGGCGGCTCCGGGGTGATTGTCCAGAATGCCCCTCAGTTTGCCCACCGTCTCCTGGGACAGGCGGGTCGCCGCCACCGTGAGCCGGACCACCGAATCAGCATCGAGTTGTGGCTCGTGGATTTGCTGGGCGATGAACTTGACATCGTCGCCACGATGGTCGACGCGTCCGGTCACGATCAAGATGGCATCCTCGCGAATGAGCGGGCCGAACTCGGCGACCGTACGCGGGAAACTGACAACTTCAACCGCACCCTCCAGATCCTCCAGACTGAAGAAGTACATCGGATCGCCGCCCTTGGTATACCGGGTGGTGATTGCCCCGACGATGCCGCCGATGGACGCCTGCGCCCGATCCTTGAGGTCCCATAACCCGGCGATCGAGGCCGAACACATGGCTTCGAGGGTCGCTTCGACCCCGAGCAGGGGGTGGTCGGAGACGTACAAGCCGAGCATCTCTTTCTCGAATCCCAACTTGATCTTCTTGTCCCACTCGATCTCCGGGACGACGATCCCTGCCGAATCTTCACCGACATCGGCACTGCCGAACAGGCTGTACTGACCCATATCCTCTGCCCTGCGCCGGGTGATCGTGGCATCCAGTGTGTCGAACGCCACCTCGAGCAGCCCGCGGCGCTTGTGGCCAAGGGAGTCGAAGGCTCCTGCCTTTATCAGGGCCTCGATCGTTCGTTTGTTGAGCACGTTGACATCGACCCTGTTGACGAAATCGTCGAACGTGGCAAACGGGCCCTTCTTCGCCCGCTCGGCCACTATGAGATCCACGACCGCCTCTCCTACGTTGCGAATCGCGGACAAGCCGAACGAGATTCGATCGTCCTTCCCGACGAAGTCCGACTCCGAGACGTTCACGTCGGGGACCAACACCGGGACTCCCATCATCCGGCACTCGTGGAGGTAGACGGCGGTGCGATCCTTGTCCTTCTTGGCCGAGGTCAGCAATGCCGCCATGTACTCCGCCGGATAGTGGACCTTCAACCACGCCGTCTGGTAGGCGACGAGCGCATACGCCGCAGAGTGGCTCTTGTTGAACCCGTAACCGGCGAAGTGCTCGATGAAACCGAAGAGCTCCTTGCCTAACTGCTCTGGGTACCCGTTGGAAACACACCCTGCGATGAACTGCTGCTCCTGGGCCTGCATCACCGCCGGGATCTTCTTCCCCATCGCCTTGCGCAGGCTGTCCGCTTCTGTCAGGGAGTACCCGGCCATCTTCTGGGCGGCCTGCATGACCTGCTCCTGGAACACCATGACCCCGAAGGTGTCGCCGAGGATCCCCTCGAGATCTTCATGGAGGTAGCTGATCTCCGTCTTGCCATTCTTGCGGTCGGCGTATTCGAGATGCATTCCTGCACCGAGCGGCCCAGGGCGATACAGGGCGTTGAGGGCGACAAGGTGCTCGAAGCGATCGGGCTCGAGATTGCGCATCAACGCCCTCATCGGCCCACCCTCGAACTGGAAGACCCCTATCGAGTCGCCGGCCTTGAGCATGTCGTACACCGCAGGGTCGTCGAGTGGCAGATTGTCGATATCGGGTTTGGATCCTGTGTTGCGTTCGATCAGATCGAGGGCGCGTTCGATGGTGGTGAGGTTGCGCAACCCGAGGAAGTCCATCTTCAACAGGCCGAGGGCCTCGACGGCGTGCATCTCGTACTGGGTGACCACCTCGGCGTCGTCGCCCTTGCGCTGGATGGGAACGACGTCGGTGAGCGGATGTGGAGAGATCACCACCGCCGCAGCGTGGATCGAGTCCTGGCGGCGCAGGCCCTCGAGGCCTCGCGCCGTGTCGACGACCTCTTTGACCTGTGGATCGGCGGCGTACAGTTCCCTGAGCCCGGCCGCGCTCTTGTAGTGATCCTGCACCATCTGATCGGCATACGGACCGGGCTCGTCGAGCGCCTGGGCGAGAGTGGCGTCCTTGCCCAGGATCGCCGGGGGCATCAGCTTCGCCGTGCGGTCCCCCACTCCGTATGGATGGCCCAGCACCCTGGCGGCGTCGCGGATGGCCTGTTTCCCCTTGATGGTGGAGAAGGTGATGATCTGGGCGACATGGTCCGAGCCGTATTTCTCCGCGCAGTACCGGATCATCTCGCCGCGGTACCGCTCGTCGAAGTCCATGTCGATGTCGGGCATCTCTCGGCGCCCCGGGTTGAGGAACCGCTCGAAGAGCAGCCCGAACTCGATGGGGTCGAGGTCGGTGATGTCGAGACAGTAGGACACGATCGAGCCGGCGGCGCTGCCCCTGCCAGGCCCGCGCCTGATGCCGCGCTGGCGGGCGTGTCGCATCAGATCCCACACGATCAGGAAGTAGGCGGCGAAACCCATTTCGGTGATCACGCCGAGCTCATAGTCGATCCGTTCGACGACCTCGGGCTTGGGGTCCCCGTACCGCCTCCGTGCTCCCTCCATCACCTGCTGATGCAGGTACTCCGCCTCGCTGACCCCGTCCGGTACCGGGAACTGGGGAAGGAGGAAGTTGCCGAACTCGATGGTGACGTCGGCGCGTTCGGCGATCAAGAGGCTGTTGGCGGTTGCGTCGGGATAGCGGTCGTTGGGGAACAACGCCTGCATCTGTTTGCTCGACTTGAGGTAGAACTCCTGGGAGTCGAACCGGAACCGCTTTTCATCACTCTTGTTGGCGCCGGTCTGGATGCACAGCAGCACATCGTGGGCGTCGGCCTCTGCGGCGTAGGTGTAATGGCTGTCGTTGGCCGCAAGCAGTGGGGCGCCGATGTCTGCTGCCACCGCCAGCAGGTCGTCCATGATCCGTTGCTGAGCAGTCATCCCGTGGTCCTGGACCTCCACGAAGAAGTTGTCCTTGCCGAAGATGTCCTGGTAGCCGGCCGCTGCGGCCACGGCTCCGGCGTAGTCGCGAACCTGCCCGACGTTGCCCTCCTCGCTGGACCCGTCGGGCGCCAGCAGCTGAGGCACATGGCCGCCGAGGCATCCGGTCGTGGCCACGATGCCCTCGCTGTGCTCGGCGAGCAGCTCGGCGTCCATGCGCGGTTTGTAGTAGAAGCCCTCGAGATAGGCGCGAGACGAAAGTTGGATGAGGTTGTGGTAGCCCGTTCCGCTCACTGCGAGCAGCGTCATGTGGTACCGGACGTCATCCCGTCGTGGTGGTCGGTCGAACCGGGAGCCGGGGGTGAGGTAGGCCTCCATGCCGATGATCGGCTTGATCCCGACCTCGGTGGCTGCCTTGTAGAAGTCGATGACCCCGTACAGGGCCCCGTGGTCGGTGATGGCGATCGCCGGCTGGCCGTCCGCCGCCGCCGCCGCCACCATGTCGTTGACCCGCGCCGCACCATCGAGCATGGAGAACTCGGAGTGAACGTGTAGGTGGGCGAACCCTTCGCGGGGCAACGGCTTCCTCGGCTGGTGAACTACATCCGTGGCATTCAACCACGCCGGGACCGCCCAAGCGAGGCGCGAAATCTCGGCACCGGGATCGCCCTCCGCGATCTGGACGCTCCACTCATTTGTGTCGCACCCTCCTGATACGTTGTCACCATGTTCTGGTACGACGAACAACCGATGCACGGCTGGGTTGCCGAGCTCAAAGAGTGCGAGGTGCAGGTCGGTGAGCTGCGGGCCCGGCAGGCGGTCTTGATCAACGAGCTGGACAAGCGAGATATCGCCGGTACGCAGGGGGCGCGGTCCCTCGTAGATTGGGTGGCGTCGACGTTGGATATGTCCCGGCGCAACGCCTCCGATCTGGCCTACGCGGTGCGGTGGTTCAAGAAGCACCGGTCGATCTCCCATCGGTTTGCCGATGGCTTGATGTCCTACGACCGTGCGGTGGCGACCGTCCGGCTGGCACGTTCCGGCGCCGGACCCGAGGTCGTCAATGACAGTTACCGGATGGATCTCAACGGTGTTGCCCGTCTGAGCGCCCACCACCGTCGAGTGACGAGTATCGATGAGAAGCGAGCGTTCGCAGAACGGTTCTGTACGGCGCAGCCAACGCTCGACGAGTCGTCATGGAGGGTCTCAGGGCAACTCTCCGGCCTCGCCGGCAGGATATTCGCCAAGGCCCTCCTGGACCGTGCCGACGAGTTCCGCCAACTCCCGGGAGGCGAGCAGTTCACCAGGGCTCAACGCCAAGCGGACGCGCTCGTCGCAATGGCACAAGACTCCCTCGGTCGCGAACAAGACGACGACATCAGCGGGACGGCAGGGCCCACTGCAACAATTTTCATCGACCTCGACGCGGCCAACGACACCGGCGGCGCCCTCGGTGCCGAGGTCGAATACGGGCCGAGGGTTGGGCCCGACACGCTCGACACCTTGTTGTGTTCTGGCTCGGTACAGATCATCGGCCTCGTGGACGGCCGCCCGGTAGTCACCTCCGAAACCGCCAAGGCGATCCCGCCGGCGGTACGCCGGCTCGTGGCGTGGCGGGACGGTGCTTGCACCATCGACGCCTGTACCTCGCGGTATCGCCTCCAACCTCACCACATCCGGGAACGCCGCCATGGCGGAGGCCATGATCCCGACAACCTCACCACGCTGTGCTGGTTTCACCACCACGTCGCCATCCACGGCAACGGACTCCGCATCGACCCCGACAGCCCGCCGTTACGGCGCCGGCTCGTCCAGACCCGGGCGGGCCCGGATCCCCCCTGATCGTCTGGCGTCCTACCCGGCGACAACCGAACACAACAAACATGGACCCCGCGACGGCGCGTTCCCCGGCTCAGACCCTCTGGCGTGCTGCTTTGAGCAGCTCGCGGAACGCTTCTTCGAGGGCGGCGCCGAACGTGTCGATGTCGTACATCAACCCGAAGTCGCCGTTGAGGCCCCAGTCAACCGAACCGGCGTAGCTGAACAACGCCACACCGACGCCGTGGCTCTGCCACAGCGGGACAAGCGGATAGGTCTTCTGCACCTTGGCGTCCAGGAGATAGAGGGGAAATTGGGGGCCGGGAACATTGGTCACCGTCATATTGAACGGCCTGGCGTTTGCCGCCAGGCGGGCACCGAGCGCTACCAGCGTTGCCGGGGCCCCTGCCGACAGCCGCACCAGCGTCGAAGCACCAAGCGCTTGATTCGACTCCTTGAGCATACGGGTCTCATCGACCACGGTGGCGTGTCGTTTCACCGGGTCCGGTTCGCCGATGGGCAGGTTGACCAGCCACATCGCCACCTGGTTGCCAAGGGTCCCTCGATCCCGCGGGCGGCGGACGCTCACCGGAGCCATCACCCTGAACTCCGTCTGGTACAGGGCATCGTCCTCGACGCCCCGCTTCTCCATCAGGAAACGGCGGACCCCTCCCGCCACGGTGGCCAGGATCACGTCGTTCACCGTGCCGCCGAGCAGGTTCTTGACCTCCTTGACCTCCTCGAGCGGTGTGCTGAGCCAACCGATCTTCCGGTCGGGGCTGACATGCCCGTTGATCGGGGTCCCGCCCGTCGGCGTCAGCCACCCGCTGGAAAGGGAGGCGTTCACCGCCTTGAGCCTGCGGAAAAGGCTGTCGCGGATCTCGGAGGCGTTCTCGACCATGCTGCCGATCTCGAGCAGCGATTCCATCAGCCCGGAGATCCTCCTCGTCGTCTCCCGCACCAGCAGCTCCGTCCCGTTTGGAACCTCCCGCGGTTCGTACGGGGGCCCAGGGACGATCTCGGCAGTCGGTTCCAGGCCCATCAGCATCGCCATCAAGTCCACGCCGGCGATCCCGTCGATCATGGAGTGGTGGATCTTGGTCACCATGGCAAAACGACCACCCTCCAGGCCCTCGACGACGATCATCTCCCACATCGCCTTCGACCGATCCAGCGGCTGAGACATGAGTCGGCCGGCGATTTGCTTGAGCTCGTCCTCCGACCCCGGTTGCGGCAGCGCGATGTGCCTGATGTGGTGCTCTATGTTGAAAAACTCGTCGTCGACCCATACCGGGTGGCGCTCGATCGGCACCCACGCCAGCCGTTGGCGGTACCGCGGGACAATGTGCAGCTTGGATGCCACAAAGTCCCGCAACAGCTGGACATCGATGCCCCCGCCGTCGGTTGCAAACGAACCGGCTTCGAAGATCGTCACCGCGCCGACGTGAAAGTGAGTCGAGCGCGACTCGAGGGCGAGATATGAGTTGTCGAGGTACGACAAGCGGTCGTAGTGAACGGACACCGTTTCCTCCAAACGATCAATCTAGCCCGGGATCGCGCCCCGGTTCGGCGGACCGAGTTGCTGGAGCGACGTGACGAGGTCCTGGGGAAGCGGTGCTTGGACGACGACGTCCTCCGGGCGCGAGGGATGGGCGAACTCGAGCTCGGCGGCGTGGAGCCAGGTGCGTCCGGGGTCACCGGAGACGGGGCGGCGGGGACCGTAGACCGGATCTCCGACGACGGGGTGGTCGATCGCTCGCAGGTGCACCCGGATCTGGTGGGTGCGGCCGGTTTCCAGCTCCACCGACAGCAGGCTCACCTCCTGGTCGTCCCAGGCAGCGCTCACCCGATAGTGGGTACGGGCGGGACGGCCGGCGCTCGTCACCGCCATGCGCGTCGGGTTGCTCGGATCCCTCCCGATCGGTGCCTCGATGGTGCCGGTGGTGGCATCGAAGCGCCCGGCGACGAGGGTCAGATAGTGCCTGCTGATCTCTCTGGCGCGAAGTGCGTCCTGGAGTGTCGCCTGGGCGCCCGCGGTCTTGGCGACGATGAGCAAACCAGACGTATCACGGTCCAGCCGGTGAACGATCCCCCATCGCCGATCCGGACCGAGCTCGCCCGCACTGTCGAATCGTGCCAGCAGGCCGTTGGCGAGGGTCCCGCTGGCGTTGCCCGCCCCCGGATGCACCACCAGCCCCGCCGGTTTGTCCACGACCAGCACATCGTCGTCCTCGTAGGCGACGCCGAAGGGTATGTCCTCCGCCTCAAACGTCACCGGGGCCACCGCGATCGCCACGACAAGCTCATCACCGACGGTGACTCGATCGGACGGACGCAGCGCGACCCCGCCGCGCTCGGCCTTTCCGGCATCGATCGTCTTCCTGGCCTGACCGCGGCTGACCTCCCACATCGAGGCGATCGCCCGGTCGGCCCTTGCGCCGTCGAGCTCCTCGGGCACGACGGCGGTCATCGACGAAACAACGAGGAGATCAATAGCACGACGACGCCGATGAAGACCGCGCTGTCGGCAATGTTGAACGTCGGGATGAACCACCAGTCGATGAAGTCGACGACCGCCCCGTCGATGAACCCGTCCCCGCGCAACAGTCGATCAGCCAGGTTGCCGATGGCGCCGCCCAGTACCAGGCCCAGCCCGATCGCCTCAGCACGATGGGCGGTATCGCGCAGGGCGAACAGGATGAAGATGACGACTCCGATGACCAACAACCCGAGCAACGGGCCGCTCCTGGTGAAGGTCGAGAACGCGGCGCCGGTGTTGAAGGCGAGACGGAACCGTAGGAATCCGTCGATGAAGACGATGGGCCCGTCGTCGAGGGCGTTCACCGCCCACGCCTTGGTCAGTTGATCGACGACGAGCACGACGGCTGCGACGAGCAGCGCCAGCAGCCGGAGGTTCAGGCCCGCGCTGCGGCCTCCACCGTCGTCGTCGCGTATGGGATGGCTTCCAGCCTCGCCAGCGGAATCGCTTTCCCCGTCACTTCGCATATGCCGTACATGCCCTTCTCCATGCGCTCTTGTGCATGGATGACTTTCTCCAGCAGCGCCTTGGCGTTCTGCTCCACCGAGATGTCCATCTCCATCTCAGAAGCGAGTGAACCGCCGTCGGCGTTCCCAGGATCTGCATTGTGCTCCGACGCGGACTCGGCAAGCCTGCCGGCCTCTCGTTGCTGCTCCACCTCTTCGAGGATCCCTTCGAGTCGTAGTCGCTCGGCGTCGAGCTTGCCGCCGAAACGATCGAGGGTGGATTGCGCCAATTTCCTGACCACTGGTCCTCCGTTTCGCGGCCGGGAATATACCACCCGTTGCGGGACACTAGGCGCCTCGTGGGTCGAGCAGCCGGCGAGCGTCCACCGGATCGACACCATGCAACACCAGGGCTTTCTTGCGGCTCGTCGCGCCGGAGATGAGCTCGACGGCTGCCGCCCCCGATGTCGTCTTGAGGATCCTTTGAAGCTCGCGGTTGGCGCGCCCGGCTTCGGGAGCAGCGGCGAGGCGGACCCGCAGCGCATCATCGTGAAGGCCGACGATCTCGGTCCGCGACGCCCGAGGAACCGCCCATACCCTCACCAGGGATCCGTCCCGATGGTGCTCGATCCATCCCATCATCGGACGCTACCCGCTGCCAACAAACTAGGGCGCGTCGGCGCCGCGGAAACCGGGTATCCTCATCGACAACGCAAAGACGGGGACGCGCCCTCCAGCGAACCTGCGGTCCCAGCGAACCGACGACGGTGAGAGGTCGGTACCGCCCGCAGAGAGGGATATCACCCCCGAGCGGCGAGCAGATCCCCGGATCGACCGAGGTAGATCTCGACGGCGCTCCGCCGAGACAGGAGAACGAGAGCGTGCTCGCTCTCGACAGAGCGGCCGGCTTCAGCCGGCAAGCCGGGTGGTACCGCGGGGCCACCTCGTCCCGGCGTTTGAGACCGGGAGGATCCGTGACCGACAGCAGTAGCGCTCCAGCCTTCGTCAGGGTCGACCCAGCCGTCGATCTGTCTGCCATCGACGCCAGGATCCTCGCCTTCTGGGATCGTATCGACGCCTTCGCCACTTCGGTCCAGATGCGCCCGCCGGAATCCGAGTACACGTTCTACGACGGTCCCCCGTTCGCAACCGGCAGCCCCCACTACGGGCACATTCTGCAGGGTGTTGTCAAAGACATCGTCCCGCGGTACTGGACCATGCGCGGCCACCGCGTGGAGCGACGGTTCGGCTGGGACACGCACGGTCTCCCCGTGGAGATGGAGGTGCAGAAGCTGCTCGGAGTGAACAGCCCTCGCCAGATCGAGGATCTGGGTGTCGCTCGTTTCAACCAGGCGGCCCGCGATCTCGTCTCGGACATCACGACCGACTGGTACGACATCACCCGCCGCATCGGACGATGGGTCGACTTCGATGACGACTACAAGACGATGGACCTCGACTATATGGAGTCGGTTTGGTGGGGTTTCAAGCAGTTGTGGGATCGAGGACTCGTCTACAAAACGCTCAAGGTGGTTCCGTATTCATGGGGCGCGGCGACACCGCTGTCCAACTTCGAGGTGAATCTCGGTGGATACCGCGATGTCGACGATCCGTCGCTGACCGTGCGGTTCCGCGTTCTCGCCGGCAACGAGGTGGTAGATGCCGGGGACGAGCTGGTGGTGTGGACAACGACCCCGTGGACGTTGCCAGGAAACCTGGCGGTGGCCGTCGGATATTCGATCGACTACGTCAGGGTGGCACACGGCGACTCCCGCTCCTGGGTGGCACGGCAGCGGCTCGATGCCGTATGGCCTGACGGGCATCACGACATAGTCGGCGCCGCCAGGGGAGCCGATCTGCTCGACATCACCTACGAACCGCCGTTCTCTCACTTCGAGACCCAACGAGAAAGAGGTGCGTTCCGAATCATCGCCATGGACGAGGTGACAACCGAAGATGGCACCGGTCTCGTCCACCTCGCACCTGCCTACGGCGAGGCCGATTTCGCTGCGCTCAAAGCTGCCGGGATCGACGCCTTCGTCGACCCCGTCGATGCCGTCGCCAGGTTCACCGACGAGGTGCCCGAGGTTGCGGGCATGTACGTCAAGGACGCCGACCCCATCCTGGTCGAACACCTCGAGGACCGCGGCCGCGTCGTCCGCTCCACCAGGATCACACACCCGTACCCGTTCTGCTGGCGCACAGACACACCACTGATCTACAAGGCCGTCCCGAGTTGGTACGTTGCGGTGGCATCGCTCAAAGATCGGATGGTGGCGCACAACGATGGGATCCACTGGGTTCCCGACTATGTGGGATCCGCCCGGTTCGGAAACTGGCTGGAGGATGCCAGAGACTGGGCGATCTCGCGCAATCGCTTCTGGGGCACCACGATCCCGGTCTGGGAATGCGATGGATGCGACGAGCAGGTCTGTGTGGGCTCGATCGACGAGTTGGAAACACTCTCAGGAGTGCGACCGGACGACCTGCACAAGGACATCCTCGATCCGATCACCTGGCTCTGCGCCACGTGCCGGGGAACGATGCGAAGAGTGCCAGAGGTTCTCGACACGTGGTTCGACTCCGGCTCGATGCCGTACGCCCAGATCCACTACCCATTCGAGAACGCCGATCGCTTCGAGGCAGGTTTCCCTGCCGACTTCATCGCCGAGGGCCTGGACCAGACCCGCGGCTGGTTCTACACGCTGCTCGTCCTGTCGACCGGGATCTTCGACGTTGCCCCGTTCCAGCACTGCATCGTGACCGGCATGCTGCTCGCAGAGGACGGTCGCAAGATGTCCAAGAGTGTTGGGAACTTCACCGATCCTTCGCAGATTCTCGACGAGTACGGCGCCGACGCCATGCGCGCCTACCTGATCAACTCGCCGGTGCTGCGGGCGGATCCGTTGCGATTCAAGGACGATGGGGTCAGGGAGGTCGTGCGAACCGTTCTGCTCCCGCTGTGGAACGCGTTTTCGTTCTTCACCACCTATGCGGAGGCCGATCGGATAACGGCAGATGACCTCGCCGCCGCACCCGCCATCGCCGACCGACCCGAGATCGACCGCTGGATCCACTCCGTGCTCCAGAGCCTGATCGCCGACGTCAACAGGGAGATGGAGTCGTACCGGTTGTTTGCGGTGATTCCGCCGATCATCGGTTTCGTCGACTTCCTCACCAACTGGTACATCAGGCGGTCGCGGCGCCGGTTCTGGACGCATCGCGGCGATGGTGAAGACACCGACAAGCTTGCCGCCTTCGCCACGCTGTACGAGGTGCTGACCACGTTCGCCACCGTCGCCGCTCCGGTTCTTCCGTTCATCACCGAGGAGATCTATCAGGGTCTGGTCACCACGATCGACGAAAACGCGCCTGCAAGCATTCATCATGTCGACTATCCGACCGCCGATCGAGCCGTTATCGACCCTGCACTGGAGAAGGCCATGGCCGACGTGCGCACCGTCGTCACCCTGGGACGAGGTTTGAGAAAACGCGACGGTCTTCGGGTGCGCCAACCCCTTGAAACGATCACCGTGATAAGCCGTGACCCTGCAGTTCGAGAGGGCGTCTCCGCCCATAGCCGACTGATTCGAGAGGAGCTCAACGTCCGCGAGGTCGAAGTGACCCATGCCGAATCCGACGTGGTCGAGCTATCGGCAAAGGCCGATTTCAAACGGATCGGTCCCCGCTTCGGGGAACGGACCAAAGCGGTCGCTGCTGCCATCGCCGCTCTTGATCATGACGCGATTGGCGCGATGCTCGATGGTGATCCGCTGACGCTCGACGGCGAGCGGATAACCGCGAAAGACCTGGTGGTGTCCAGAACCGCGCATGCCGGGACGGTGGTGGCATCCTCGGGATCCCTCACCGTGGCGCTCGATACGACCGTCACCGATGAGCTCCGCGGTGAGGGCCTCGCCCGCGAGATCGTCAACCGCATCCAGACCCTGCGCCGCGATCTCGCTCTCGATGTGACCGATCACATCGCCGTGGGTTGGTCGGCCGACGATGACACGATCCGAGAAGCATTCGACGTGCACGGCGCCCTCATCGCAGGAGAGGTGCTCGCCGACTCACTCGACGAGCAATCGCTCGATGCGGTGCTCTTCGACATCGACGGCAGCGCCGTCTACCTCGGCATCGAGGCCCTCATCGACAGATGACGAAGGAGAGCACCTGGATACCGATGATGAGCACGAGCGGGGACAGGTCGAGTGCGGCCCCCCCGATGCGCACCGGCGGAATGAGGTTCCTGATTGGAGCCATCAGCGGCTCGATGAGCCGGGACATCAAGTCGTAGAACCTGCGCACCGGATGGTCGAAGGAGAGGCGCCCGAACGAAACCACATAACTGAGGACGATCCAGATGATGATGGCCCAGAAAGCGACCTCGAGCACGAAACAAACGAGGTCGACGAGAAGGCCCATCGATCAGCCCGCGCTATACAGGCCGGCTGCCGTCAAACGGTCGATCTCGTCGACCCCGACGGTGATTCCCGGCGGCGAAACCAGGATCACGCCCTGGGCGATCTTCGCCATCTTGCCGTTCAATGCATAGGTCAACCCCGAGGTGAAGTCGACGAGGCGCCGCACCATCTCCGGCTCGGTGTTGCGCAGGTCGAGCACGACGGCACGCCCGCTGCCGAGACCGTCGGCAAGCCGCTGAGCGTCGGAGAAATTGCGCG
The DNA here is from genome assembly GCA_036985755.1 of Acidimicrobiia bacterium. GTDB lineage: Bacteria > Actinomycetota > Acidimicrobiia > Spongiisociales > UBA5794 > JACZST01. Next base: position 31,735 of record BTQG01000001.1, read on the forward strand.
CCATGATCACCTCGGTATCCGGCGTTGCCGGTGCCAGCCCTTCGGGGATCGGCGATGACCCTGGATCCGGTTGCACGTACACACCGGCTTCGGTGTGCAGCCACGTCGAAGTGCGGCGGTGCGAATCTGGCGGATCGACGCGGCGGCCGGCGACGGTGCCCGGCGGTCGGGCGGTGACGGTCCCGATCGCGTCGGGGTCGGTTGTGACCGCGACCGCTCGCTCATCGCCCCCCAGGCCCGGGTGTCCACCTTCGTCGTCGACGAGACCAAGGTAGAACAGGGTTTTCTGCCAGAACGTAGCCATGTTCATTCCTCCACTCGGCGGGCTCCGCTATCGGGTTCGCCGGTGCCAAAGATAGCCCGTCCCAGGCGAACCATCGTTGCACCGCACTCGATCGCAACCTCGAAGTCGTCAGACATACCCATGGAGAGCTCGACGGCATCAGGGTGTCTCAAACGCAGTTCGGCGCCGATGGAAGCAAGCTCGGTGAACCATGGTCGTGAATCTTCAGCCACTTCGGGTGCCGGGGGAAGGATCATCAAGCCTCGCACCTCAACACCGAGATCGACGAGGCGCTGCGCCGCCTCCACCACTTCGGCCCGGGGATACCCGTGTTTCTGTGTTTCCGCGGCGATGTTGACCTGCAGCAATACCGGGGGTGGGTCCGATAGCTGCCCCCACACTCCCTCGAGTCGGGCTCGATCCATCGAGTGCACCAGCTCCACACTCGGTGCGATCAGCTTGACCTTGCGTCGTTGCACGCTGCCGACGAAATGCCACGTGATATCCACCGGTAGTGGGCCATCGAGGCGCGACAGCAGAGCTTCAGCGCGGTTCTCCGCAAACAAGCGATGACCACCGTCGTAGAGCTGTTGTACCTCGGCGTCGCTGCGGCCCTTCGACACCACGACGAGTGTCACGTCGGAGGGCTCGCGTCCGGCGCGCCGCACAGCACTCGCAATCCGGCGCCGGACCTCGATCAGCTTGCCGAGATCCATGTCACTGAAACTTGCCGTTCCCTGGTGCGGTCGCGACGATGGGAGAGGAATCGGACATCGGTATAGGTGCAGATATCGGCCCGCCACACCTCCAGGCCGCCAAGCTGTGCTTCGGCGGCTGACCACAGGTCGACGCTGCTGGTCCCCCATGTCGTTGTTGCGGCATACGGTCCGAGCACGGCCAGCACCTCGCTACCGACCTCGTAGCAGCAGGGCCCTATCGATGGGCCGATGGCCGCCCGTGTCGGGCTATCGCCGGCGTCGCGGAGCGCGGCAACACCGGCATCGACCACGCCTGCGGCCATGCCCCGCCATCCGGCGTGGACGACAACGGTGCCACGAGCGCCTTCGATGATCACAGGGACACAGTCGGCCGTGGCCACAGCAACCGCCAGGCCGCTCGAACCGGTGAGCAGACCGTCGCCGGCCCCTGCGCTGCCGGGCTCATCGACGCTCAGCACGGTGCTGCCGTGCACCTGTTCCGGCCACGACCAGCGATCCGGCGCACCGAACCGTTCGGAAAAGTGAGAGCGCACCGCAGGACTCGACCGTGGATCCCCGTCCGCTGCCTCTCCGAATACGGCGCCGCGGAACCCTGGCGGTTCGATCATCCCTGGACGAAACCCGGGATGTCCATTTCGTCGGTCCCTTCTTGCTCATCGTCGGTATCGCCGAGCCCAAGACCCTCCGTCGGCGACGATGTCGATCCGAACGAGAATGGAGAAGGCCGGGAACCTCGATCAAAGCCCGCAGCGATGACGGTCACCCGCATGGCGTCGCCGAGGGTGTCGTCGATGACGGCGCCGAAGATGATGTTGGCATCCGCATCGGAGTGATCGGCGACGATAGAAGCCGCGGTGCTCACCTCGTGCAGTGTCATCTCCCTCGGGCCGGCCACGGCGAGCAGCGTGCCGCGAGCACCATCCATCGACGACTCGAGCAGCGAGCTCGAAATCGCTTTCTCCGCAGCCTGCACGGCCCGGTTCTCGCCGGTCGACTCCCCGATCCCCAAGACTGCTGAGCCGGCGCCGGCCATCACCGCCCTGACGTCGGCAAAGTCGACATTGATCAAGCCGGGGGTCGTGATGAGGTCGGAGATCCCGCGAACTCCATTGGTGAGCACCTCGTCGGCCATCCGGAAGGCCTCGTTGACCGGGGTGCCCTCGTCGGTGATCTCGAGCAGCCGCTCATTGGGCACGATGATCAGCGTGTCCACGGCGTTCTTCAACTCCTGGATGCCCTGCTCTGCGGCGACCGAACGCCGACGACCTTCGAAACCGAACGGCCGTGTCACAACGCCCACGGTCAGTGCGCCCTGGCTCTTGGCGATCTCTCCGATGATCGGCGCCGCCCCGGTTCCGGTCCCTCCACCCTCACCCGCAGTGATAAAAACCATGTCGGCGCCGGCGAGGGCATCCTCTATCTCGCTGCGATGATCCTCCGCCGCTATCCGCCCGACCTCTGGGTCGGCTCCCGCTCCCAACCCTTTGGTGGTGTCGCGCCCGATATCGAGTTTGAGATCCGCATCCGACATCAACAGCGCCTGGGCATCGGTGTTCACTGCGATGAACTCGACTCCGCCAACGCCTGCCTCGATCATACGGTTGACGGCGTTGACACCTCCGCCTCCAACGCCGACCACCTTGATCACAGCAAGATAGGAATGCGGAGTGTAATTCATCTCATTCATGGGAGCCTCCAGGAGACAGCCAAAGGTTAGTCGGTGGGTTGAGCCTCTGGAAGTGTCTCTCCCTCATCCTCGACCTCACCTTGAGGGTTGGCCACCGCCGGGCGTTTCGGGGCGGTGACATCGACATGACTCCCGGGGGCCAGGCCGTAGTCGATCAAAGCGATGAGCGCCACCGCCTTCGACTGCATCTCTGTGGATCGACCCAGCCGAACCGTCACATCACCGACGGTCGCCGTCAATTGACCCGCTTCATCCACCGAGACAACAGTGACCCGTGCCACTTCGGTGGGCAACCAGTCGATGAATTCGAGCGCGCCGAGCGTCGCCGCCGCCACGATCGTTGCGCCGGGGCGGGTGGTTTCGGGCACATCGGTTGCAATCAAGGCCAACCCCGTAGGGTCATCGAGCATCTCGACGACCGCACCGCCTGAGGTGACATGTGCGTAACCGCCTGCCGTCGTAACTGCGGCCACCGGGACCTGCTCTGTCACTTCGACATCGAGACTGCCCGGCCAGCTGACCACGACTCGCGCTTGGGCAATCCACGGGTCGGCGCGTAGCGCCTGCTCGAGAGCATTGGCGTCGACGGAGACCGTCGGGGTGCCTGCAACGACGTCGAGGCCGGCGAGAACGGCTTCAGGATCGGAGTGCTCGGCACCGGTAACGGTGATCCTGTCGACGGAGAGCAAGGGGGATCGCGCCAGAGCGAACCCGGCCGCCGCCAAGACCAGCAGCACGACGAGGCCGATCACGAGCCGGAGCCTGGTGCGAGCGCGCTCCTCGGTGACACGATGGCGGCGCTCCGCAATGCGTCGGTCCATGGTCTTCACGAGTGAACCTCCGGCCTGCCTTCGAATCGACCGACGAACCGCAGCTCCGGCTCCAGCCAAACCCCGGTTCGTTCACCTACGCGAGACCTGATCGCCCACACCAGATCCCAGACATCCTGAGCCGTCGCCCCCTCCTCGGAGACGAAGAAATTCGCATGCACGTCTGATACGGCGACGCCGCCCCGACGGTAGCCCTTGAGACCGAGGGAGTCGATGATTCGCCCTGCTGCGTCTCCGTGTGGGTTCTTGAACACCGAGCCGGCGTTGAGGGTGCCCCCCGGCTGATGCTGCTTGCGCCACCGGGTCACGTCGCGAAGGATCTGCTCGCCCCTGCTCTGGGCTTGCTCGATGGTTCGAAAGCGCGCCGCCACCACGACATCAGCATCGCCAAGGTTGGAGTGTCGGTAGGCCAGCTCGAGGTCGGCGGGGTTGTCGCTTCGCTCGGTCAGTGTGGATCGATCGAGAATGGTGGCGTCGAGCAACCAGGTCGCGGTGTCCGACCCGTGGCCACCTGCGTTCATCCTGATTGCCCCCCCGACCGAGCCGGGGATACCGACAAAGAACTCGAGCCCACCCCGATCGTATTCGGTGGCGAATCGAGCCAGTCTCGGCAGCGGCATGCCTGCGCCTGCACTCACCGACCCGTCCTCGTTGATGGTCGCAACCAGAAACTCCCCGACCAGCCGGAGCACCAGCCCAGGAAAACCATGGTCCGAAACCACGAGGTTGCTCCCTCGTCCCAGCACGAGCAGCTCGACATCGCCTGCCGAGCCCAACACCTCACGCAGCGAGTCCCTATCCTCGACATCGGCGAACCATGCTGCGGCGCCGCCGAGTTTGTAGGTCGTGAGCGGTGCCAGGTCGACGTTGTCTCGCACAGAGGCGTGGCGGGTCTCGTTCATGCTCGAGGTCCGTCACCAGCTGCGAGCGATGGCCAAATCGATGCGACATCCCCGGCCCCCATCAGCACGATGGTGTCACCACTCTCCATCTCTCCACGAAGCAACGCAGGGACATCGCTGAGCATGGGCACGTACTCGACGGAGCCACCGGCTGCTGCGACCGCTTCGGCGACGATGCGACCCGATACTCCCGGTTGCGGGCGCTCACCGGCCCCGTACACGTCGGTCACGATGATGTGGTCGGCTGCGGCGAGTGGGGCACCGAACGCCGGTGCGAGATCGGCGGTCCTGGTGTATCGATGCGGCTGAAACACGACCCACAGTCGCCCTGCTGTCACCTGGCGCGCCGCAGCAATCGTTACCTCGACCTCGGTCGGATGATGTGCGTAGTCCTCGAGAATCGTGACTCCCCCGACCCGCGCCTTGACCTCGAATCGGCGCCGCACCCCTCCGAAGGAAGCAAGCCCGGAGGCGAGGCACTCGCTGTCGAGCCCGAGCTCACTGAACAGGGCAACCACACCGGCCGCGTTTCTGGCGATATGGGCGCCCGGCTGCGGAACGGTGACATCCACCGCACCCTGCGGTCCGTCGAGGCGGAACGACACGCCAGTGGCGGTCATGCTCAGGTCGGTCACCCGCCACCGCGCTGTCTCACTGGTGCCGTAACCGATGACCTCGGTTCGTTCGGCAAGCCGTTTGACCCCGGCGTCGTCGATGCATCCGAGCACAGGGCCGTCGGTGGAGGCCGCTACCTGGGCGAAGGCTTCCTCGAGGGCGGAGACGGTCTCGTAGTGGTCGAGGTGGTCCGCTTCGATATTGGTAACGAGCATGCCGGACAGATGAAGATGACGGAAGGTGCCGAATGCCTCGTCGGCTTCGAGCACCAGGAGATCCTGGTCGCCGAGGTGAGCGCCGGTGTTCAGGGCGGTGATCTCTCCTCCGATGACGAACGACGGGTCCTGTCCGCACGCCCGGATCGCTGACACCGCCAACGCGCTGCTGGTGGTCTTGCCATGGGTGCCGGCGATGCCGACCGTTGGAATCGCCGCCGTGAGCGCGTTGAGCAGAGTCGGTCTCCGCCACACGGTCAGTCCCGCGTCTACGGCTGCCCTCAGCTCGGGATCGCTCTGTGGGACGGCGGTCGATGCCACCACGAGCTCGGTGTCACCAAGGCGATCCGGTCGATGGCCTACCCATGTCTCGACGCCGCTGTCTGCCAATCCGTCGAGCACGCTGCTCGGCTTGAGGTCCGAGCCGGTGACCCGATGGCCCTGCTGGGACAGCAGCTTTGCCAGCCCCGACATGCCGGCGCCGCCCGCACCGATGATGTGGATGCGCCGCCGCGCCACGAGATCGAATGAAACAGAGTCAGCCATTGGCTACCTCCAGCACGACATCGGTGACGGTGGCTGTTGCCGCCGGACGCCCAACCATTGCCGCCGATACTGCCATCTCGTTCCTCCGGCCCTGGTCGGCGAGCAACCCGGTGAGCAGGTCGGGGAGGGTCGAGAGGTCGTCCTGGTCGACGATCAGACACCCGCCGGCGGCCTCCATCTCAGCGGCGTTCCCACCCTGATAACCCCTGCCCGCCGGAAGGGGAACGACGACTGCCGGCGTGCCGGTAGCGGTGAGCTCACTGATCGTGAGGGCCCCGGCCCTGGACAACACGAGATCCGACGCCGCATAGAAGCGCTCCATGTGTCTCTCGTACGGGACGGTGACCCAATTCGGATCGTCGATGGCGCGGGCGGCAACCGCATCGTGATTGTTCGGTCCGGTCACGTGAACAATGGCGCAGCCGGAGTCGAGGATCCCGCGAGCGAAGCCGACGACCTGTTCGTTGAGCGCTGCCGCGCCCTGGCTGCCACCGAACACGCCGAGCACGGTCTGATCCGGGTCCAGTCCGTAACCGGCGATCGATTCGTTGCGAAGTCTCGGGTCGTACCTGACAATCGGCTCGGCCAGTGGATTGCCGGTCAGTTCGGCCCCGATCAACCTGGGAACGGTCGCAGGGAAGGCGACCAGGGTCCTGGCCGCCCGTCTCGTTGCCACCCGGTTGGCGAGACCGGGCACCGCGTTCTGTTCGTGGATCACGATCGGGTAACCGGCCGAGGAGGCACCGAGACCGGCGGGAATCGTGACATAGCCGCCGAAGGCGGTGAGCACACCGCGGTCGCGCCTGGTGAGCTCATCCTTGATGGTCCTTGCCGCTCGACGGATCATCAACGGCAGGCCGAAATTCCGTAGCGAGAGCGACCGCGCCAAGCCGCGTATGTCGAGGCGGACCAACTCGAATCCGGCTTCTGGCACCGCGGTGCTTTCGAGCCGCTCCCCACCGAAGAACACGATGTCGGAAACAGAGACGCCCCGACGCACCAGTTCTGTGGCGACCGCAATGGCCGGGACAAGGTGCCCTCCCGTGCCTGCCGCGGCAAAAGCGAACGTCATGATCGGGTGGCGCCGGCTCTGGCGATGTTGACCAGGATTCCCACTGCGGCCAGGTTGACCAGCATGGCGTTGCCCCCCGATGACAGGAACGGCAGCGGAACGCCGGTGATCGGCAAAGCGCCCACCACACCCCCGATGTTGACCAGAGCTTGCAACGACAGCCAGCCGACGATGCCGACTGCGAGCAGCCTGCCGAACATGTCCGGCGCCTTCAACGCGACTCGGATTCCAAGGAAGCCGAAGGCGGCGAACAGGACGAGGACCAGCGACGCGCCGACAAAACCGATCTCCTCGCCGATGATGGCAAAGATGAAATCGGTGTGGGCGTTCGGCAGGAAGGACCATCGGGCGCGACTGGCGCCGAGCCCAACCCCAAACCAGCTGCCGGTGCCAAGCGCGACCAGGCTCTGCACCGCCTGAAGTCCACCGTCGAGCGGATCGGCAAACGGGTCGAGGAAGCCGGTGATCCGCGCTCGCCGGTAATCCATGCCCAGCGCTCCCCCAACGGCGAGCAGGCCGCCGATGGTGGCGACGCCTGCCAGATAGCCGATCGGCGCCGTCGAGGCGATCATGACGGAAAAGGCGGCGCCGCCGATGAGCAGCGCGGTGCCGAAGTCCGGCTGCAGGAGTAACAGCAGCGATACCGAGCCGACGACGGTTACCACCGGTACCGCAAAGTGGCCGAACTTCTGTAGCAGCGGGCCCTTTCTCGCCAGGATCGCCGCCAGGACGATCACGGTCGCCAGCTTGGCGAACTCCGACGGCTGCACCGTGATCGGCCCGACCTCGATCCAGCGCCGCGCCCCGCCGCGAACGACCCCAAAGGTCAGTGTCGCCGCCAGTCCGGCGACGGCAAGCACGTAGATCGGAACCGCCACGCGCTGGTAGAAGCGATAGGGAATCCTCGTTGTGATGACGAATGCGGCGAGCCCGAGACCGACCCAGAGGACCTGGCGCTTCATGTAGAAGAGCGGATCTCCGGTTTCTCTGATCGACACGACAGAAGATGCGCTCAACATCGCCCCCAGCCCGACGATCAGCAGCATCACGACCGGGACGACCAGGAGGATCGATCGCCGTTCCCTGAGGGCGGCAGCGGTCGCCCGCCTCCGACGTGACGAAGGCGTCGTTTCCTCTGTGATGTCCTCTGTGGTCTCGAGCATGGGACCAGCTTCGTCGAATCGCCTCGTCGTGCTCGTCATTTCGACACCCCGTCCAGAACCAGCGCGGCGAATCGGTCACCGCGCTCCCCGTACCCCGAGAATTGATCGAAGCTGGCACAACCGGGTGCCAGCAGCACAACATCACCAGGCACGGCCACCCTTCGCGCCGCTTCGACCGCAGCGTCGAACCCGGCGACGATCGTCATCGGGATATCGCTGGTCGCGGCCACTTCTGGCCCGGCCTCGCCGTACGCCACCAGGTGGCGCACCGTCGGTCCGACCATGTCGGAAAGGTCGAGCCCTTTGTTGCGACCGCCGGCGATGAGCACCACGCGTTCGTACGAGGCTGCGGCCGCTCGCGTCGCGTGCGGGTTGGTGGCCTTGGAGTCGTCGACAAACATGACGCCACCGATTGTTCCTACCAGCCGGCGACGGTGCGGCCCTGGGGTAAACCCGGCGATGGATCGCCTGATGCTCTCGGCGTCGGCGCCGGCTTCTGTGGCAAGCACCGCGGAGAAGGCCAGATCACCAACGTACGACGGGTCGTCGGTAGGCAGCAAGTATCGGTGTCCGCCAACAACGAGCTCGGATCCGCTCACCCCTACACCCCCTGGCGGGACCGTGCTGGCACTGACGGGAATGGTGGTTGCGTCGGCTCGGGCCGCCAGCGCCACCGATCCCTCGTCGTCGACGTCGTAGGCGAGGCGGTCGGCGCCGTTCATGTTCTCGAAGATCCGAGCCTTAGCCGCCGCATAGGCGGCGACGGTGCCATGCCAGTCGAGGTGATCGGGAGCGACATTGAGGATGGCGGCGACCTTGGGGTGGAACGTGTCGATGTAGCGGAGCTGGAAGCTGGAAGCCTCGATGACGACAACCTCGTAGTCACCGTCGACGATGCTGCTCACCGGCGTCCCGATGTTGCCGGCGGCTACGGCGTCGACGCTGCTCTCCCTCAGCATCGACGTCGTCATCGCCGTCACCGTCGTCTTCCCGTTCGTCCCCGTCACCGCCACAACCGGCGCCTCCAGGTGCCGCGCTCCGAATTCGAGCTCGCTCCAAACATCGATATTGGCGTCTGCGGCATCGAGCAACGGTGGCGCGTGCTCCGGAACGCCGGGCGAGGTCACAACGACATCGACCCCGTACAACTGCGCCCGATCCCAGGCACCCGACCCCACCGTGAAACCTTTGCTGCGCAGACCAGCCGCAGCCTCATCGGAATGGTCGTACACAGCAACGCTATGCCCGCGGTCCCTGGCGAGGTGGGCCGCAGCCCCGCCGCTCACCGCGGCGCCGATCACGAGCACGTTCATAGTCCCACCCCGGTGCCGGCCACGAAGTCGGCGTAGAAGATCCCGATGCCGAGGGCAACCAGGATGCCGGCGACGATCCAGAGGCGAATGATGACCACGGTTTCCGGCCACCCCTTCAACTCGAAGTGGTGATGGATCGGTGCCATGCGGAAGATTCGCTTCCCGAATACGCGAAAGGCGAACACCTGCCCGATGACCGACATCGTCTCCACCACATACAGGCCGCCCAGGACGACGAGTAGCAGCTGGGTGTTGGTGAGCAGTGCCAGCGCGGCGAGGGCGCCTCCGATGGCCTGGGATCCGGTGTCGCCCATGAAGATCTGGGCAGGGGCTGCGTTCCACCACAGGAACCCGAGCACAGCACCCACCAGCGCGGCGGCGAGCCGGCCCATGTCGAGCGCACCGTTGGCATCGACCCCGTAGAAGGCGAGGTTGCGAAACTGCCAGAACGCGATCAGAACGTACGCTCCAAACACGAGGGCGCTCGACCCGGCAACGAGCCCGTCGAGCCCGTCGGTCAGGTTCACTGCGTTCGCGGCAGCGGTGAGCATGAGCAGGACGAGCACGAAGTACAAGACGGGACCAAGATCGATCCCGAGGGGTCGGACGAACGACAGCTCGGTGGATGCTCCGAACAATTGAGCCCCCCAGGCAAAGATGCCGGCGACGACGAGCTGGCCGAGGAACTTCCAACGTTTGGAGAGCCCCTGGTTGTGTTTGGCCGCGTGTTTCTCGTAGTCATCGAGGAACCCGATGAAACCCATGCCGACAAAGGCGAACACTACGAGCAGCCCCTCGGGTGCAAACGGATGGAACGTGAAGTCGAGGCCGGAGCCGAAGCTGAACAGCCGAAAGTGGGCGGCGCCGTATCCGAGCACAGCCCCCAGCAGGATGACCACGCCACCCATGGTGGGCGTTCCCTTCTTGTGCATGTGGCCTTGAACATCCTCCTGGATGAACTGGCCGATGCTGCGCCGCCGGAGAAAGCCGATGGCGACCGGCGTCGCCAAGATGGTGAAGGCAAAAGCGACGGTTGCGGCGATCAGCAGCTGGATCACAGCGGGACCTCCTCGGTCAGCACTGCGGCCAATCGCTCGAGACCCACGGATCGGGAAGCCTTTACCAGGACAACCGATCCGGCTCTGGCTTCGGCGAGCACGATGTCGGCCGCATCCGCCTGTTGGGCGACGTTGCGCCCCCCGGCGGCCGCGGCGAGACCGTGGTCCCGGCCGACGGTGATGACGTCGAACCCGAGACCGGCAGCGACGCGACCGACGCGTTCGTGTTCGGCTTCGGTCACCGGGCCGAGCTCCGCCATCTCGCCGAGTATCGCGAAACGAGGTCCCGGCATGGCGGCGACGGTCTCCATGGCGGCGACCATCGAGTCGGGGTTGGCGTTGTAGGCATCGTTGACGACGGTGATCCGGCCCTGGTGAACCTCCATCCGCCACGGTGCCGCAGTGGCGGTGGCGAAACCGTCGCTGATCTCTTCGAGATCGCGGCCGAGCGCCATGGCGGCGGCGGCAGCGGCGGCGGCGTTGAGGGCGTTGTGCACACCAGCCATGGCGAGCTCGACGGCCACAGAGGCACCGTCGGCGTGCAGGATGAAGCGGGGTCTGCCCTGCTCGTCGATGGTGATATCCGAGACCCGGACACCAGCGTTTGGTGTCCGGCCGAAGGTGATCGTTGGCCCGGGGTGGGGGCGGTCCAGGCGGGGCTCATCGTCTGGCAGCACCGCAACTCCCCCTTCCACGAGCGATTCGACGAGCTCGAACTTGCCATCGGCGAGGGCATCTCTGGTCCCAAACGTCTCCAGATGAACAACTCCGAGGTTGGTGATGATGGCTATGTCGGGAAGAACGGCAGGTGCCAGCCAGCGGATGTGCCCCACGGCGCGGGATCCAACCTCGAGCACGAGTGTCTCGGTGTCGTCGGCAGCGGAGAGCACGGTCAGCGGGACTCCCACCTCATTGTTGAACGATCGCGGGGAGGCAAAGCTCCCCGGCAGCGCCGCGGCGAGCAGATCCTTGGTCGAGGTCTTTCCCGTCGAACCGGACACGGCGGCCACTCGCGCGCCCAGCTCGCTCCTCCGGGCGGCGGCCAGGTCTCTGAGCGCTTCGATGGTGTTTCCCACCTCGACCCGTGGCCAGCCCTGGCGGGGCGAACCGCGTTCAACGACTCCGGCAACCGCTCCCCCGTCGATGGCGGATGCGACGAAGTCGTGCCCGTCGTGGTATTCGCCTTTGATGGCGACGAACAACGCACCGGGGGCGACCGAACGCGAATCGGTAGACACGGAGTGGATTGACATCGAAGGGTCTCCGACGACGTCGCCGTGTATGGCTGCTGCCACCCTGGCGAGGGTCCAATCGAGTGGCCCGGTCACGCCGTCGCCTCCCCCATCACAGCCCTTAGCTCCTGGGCGGCGACCAGCCGGTCATCGAACGGGTGAATGGTCCCATCGATGTCTTGCCCGGTCTCATGACCCTTGCCGAGGATGAGGACCAGGTCCCCCTTTTGTGCTCGAGCGAGGGCGCTCCTGATTGCGAGGCGCCGATCCGGTTCGATGAGGGCCTCTGTGTCTGGCACAAGGCCCGCGGCGACCTCGCTGATGATCAGCGAAGGGTCCTCGGATCGCGGGTTGTCGGACGTCAGCACCACCAAATCGGCTCCGGCGGCTGCCCCGCCCATTGCCGCCCTCTTCGCCTTGTCGCGGTCCCCACCGGCGCCGACAAGCGCGATCACCCTGCCGTCGGTGAGGCGCCTGGCGCTCTCGACCATCGCCGCGATGGCGCCGGGAGTGTGGGCGTAGTCCACCACCAGCCCGAACGGCTGTCCTTCATCGACCGCCTCGAAACGCCCCGGTATAACGCCGACGGCGGCCAGCCCGACGGCGATCGTCTCTGTGGTGCATTGCAGCTCTCGGGCGATGGCCGCCGCCAGCAGCGCATTGCGCACGTTGAAGCGCCCGGGCAGGGGCATCGAGGCCCGGTAGCTTCCCTCGGGCGTGATCACGGTGAACGTGCTCCCACCCAGGGTCACCTCGATGTCGGTGGCGGTGATGTCGGAAGCCCGGTCCAGCGCAACGGTCGTCACCGGCATCTGAGCGGCGGCAGCGATGGAACGGCCGGCTTCATCATCGATGTCGACCACGGCGCGTTCGGCCCTCGTCACGTCGAACAGCCGAGACTTGGCCGCCAGGTACGAGTCCATGTCACCGTGGAAGTCGAGATGGTCCTGCATGAGGTTGGTGAACGCAGCAACCCTGAACCATACGCCATCCACCCGGTGGAGAGCCAGCGCGTGGCTGGACACCTCGATGGCAACGACGTCGACTCCGGCCTCGACCATCCTGGCCAGCAGACGCTGGAGGTCGGACGCCTCCGGCGTCGTTCTCGGCACAGAGACGTGCTGACCGGCAATGCGGCCGCCGACCGTGCCGATCACCCCTGGGGTGCCCCCACCGGCGGCAACGATCGACTCGATGAGATGGGTGACAGTCGTCTTGCCGTTGGTTCCGGTCACCCCGACAACGGCCACACGTTGCGACGGCTCGCCGTGGACGGCGGCAGCCAGCGGACCGAGCGCCGCCCTCGTGTCCTGAACGATGAGCTGGCTGTACGAGGCTTCGTTCGCTCGATCAACGGCGACGGCGGCGGCCCCTGCGGCGATCGCTGCCTCTACATACTCGTGACCGTCCGCCACCAGGCCGCGTACTGCGACGAACAGGTCCCCGACCTTCACCGCTCGCGAGTCGTGGGTCACATCGTCGATCGATACATCCTCCCCGATCACCGAGGCCCCGCCGGGCAGACGCTCTGCGAGTGTGCTGAGCAGCATGGCCTCAATCCTCGTCGGGGGCGACGCCGAGTTGGTTGAGCGCCGACTCCGCGATCGCGGCGAAAACCGGAGCCGCCGAGGCACCACCGAACTTGAGCTGGGTCCCATCGTCCAGCACACCGATCGGGGAGTCGAGAACGACGGCGATCACGATCGCGGGGTCGTCGATCGGGGCGATGCCGACGAACCACGCAATGGTGAGGTCCTCGCTGTACGCACCCTGCTCGACGTCGAATTTCCTCGAGGTTCCTGTCTTGCCTCCGACGCTGAAGCCGTCGATGCTCGCCCGGCGGCCGGTTCCGCGTTCGACGACGCCGCGCAGCATCGTGAGCATGAGGCCCGCGGTCTCGGCAGATATCACCTCGCGGCGTCGTGGCTCGGTCACGACCCGCTCACCATCGGGTCCGATGATCTCGGCGACGACATGAGGCTCGACCCATTCTCCGCCGTTGGCGATGGTGGCATACACACCTGCCATCTGGATCGGGGTTGCGCCGATGCCGTACCCGATCGCAGCCGATGCCCCGCAGGTCGAACGACACCAGGTGGTGTAGTGGTCGAGCACGCCTGCGGCCTCAGTGTTGAAGTCGATCGACGCCTGCCGACCGAGACCGTAGGCATCGAGAAAGGCGTAATGCTGCTCGTTGCCCAACCGGCGCTGGATCTCGATCGTTCCGACGTTCGATGACTTGGCGACAACATCGGCGACAGTCATCTCGCTGGGGAAGTTCGCATGGTCCTCGAACACCTCATCCCCGACCTCGACCTCGTGAGGAGTTTCGATCATCGTGGAGGGCTCAACGATGCCCAACTCGAGTGCCGCGGACACCGTCACCACCTTGAGCGTAGACCCTGGTTCGTATACATCGGCGACCGCCCGATTTCGCAACGTTGCCGGATCGAGGCCGCTGCGATCGTTCGGATCGAACCCCGGCAGGGAAACCATGGCGAGGATCCTGCCGGTCGACGGGACCATCACGATCACCGAGCCGCCGACCGATCCGGTCTCGTCGATCGTCTTGCCGAGGACCTGCTCGGCGGTGTACTGGATCTCACGATCGAGCGTGAGGATCACGTCGGAGCCCGGCGTTGCCGGGTCGATGAGCAGCTCCCCCTGCGGAATGGCCCTTCCCGCGGCGTCTCGCTCGACGATTCGTTTTCCCGGGCGTCCCGCCAGGGTACCGTCCATGATGGCTTCGATGCCTTCGATCCCTGCACCGTCGTCGAGACGGGTGAGGCCGAGGACGGGCGCGGCGAGGCTCCCCGACGGGTAGACACGAATCAGCTCTTCGACGAAGGAAAAGCCGTCGAGCTCGGACTCCTCGATCGCGGCCGCCAGGACCGCTTCTTGGGAATTCTCGAGCCGACGCGCCAGGAGTACGTAACGCCCGTCACTCTCGAGCTTGACCGCGACATCGGCGATGTTGGCGCCGATGAGCGGACCTATCAGCGCGGCGGCCGCCGCCGGATCATCGATCAGGGCGGGATCGGCGACCAGGGAGCTGCCGTAGACGGTGACGGCGAGCTCGATGCCATCCCTGTCGTAGATCGTCCCCCGCTTGGGCAGAATCTCCTCGTGGCGAACGCGCTGATCGAACCCGCGCTGCGTCAGCTCGGCGGCATCGGCACCCTGGACCTGAAACAGCCGGTAGCCGATTCCCGACCAGGCCAGGATCAGCACCAGCCCGAGCACAACGACGCGGGCGTCCTGCACACGCCATATCACCCGGCGCATGTCAGGCCCCCCTCAGTCGGGGCCGGCGAGGAGCCGGTTGGCCGCCAGCGTTCGGCCTGGCCATGGTTTCCCTCCTGTCACGGCAGCTCTGAAAGCAGCGACCGCGATGCCGTCCATCGTTTCGCTGCGTAGGTGGCGTCGGATGGAACTCCCGGGGCTTCGATCGTGATGCGCTGCTCCGGGTACACCAGCCCGAGGCCGGCGGCGGCCTCTGTGATCCGTTGTGGGCTGTTCATCCTGGCGAGCTCGAGCCGCAGGTCCCAGTGAATGCGCTCTTCTGCGGCCAGTTCCTGCCCGATCTGCTGAAGATCGAAGGCGGTGCGATCGAGCGAGATACGCGAGTAGATCAAGGCGAAGAACGCCAGGACGACGACCAGGGTGAACACCACGAGGGGCCGTATCCTGGTGCGATCGCGAGCCCGGCGGGCGGACCGGCGGGCGGTCAACGCTCCGGCGGTCATACCGTCACCTTCTCCGCCGCTCTCAGCACAGCACTGCGAGCTCTCGGGTTCTCTTCGATCTCTTCGGCACTCGGGAACGTGCGTCCCAGAAGGCGCAGCTCGGCAGCGTTGCCGCACCCGCACACAGGGAGATCCGGCGGACACGTGCAGCCGGCGGCCCCGGCCGCGAAGCGCCGCTTGACCAGGCGGTCTTCCAGCGAATGGTATGAGATCACCACGACTCTGCCTCCTGGCCGAATCGCCGTGATCGCCGCGTCAAGGCCAGAGGCGAGGGCCCCCAGTTCATCGTTGACCGCGATCCTGAGGGCCTGGAAAACCCTCCTGGCCGGGTGCCCCGGTCGTTTGGCGGCGGCAGGAACGGCGCCGGCGACCACGACCGCGAGTCTCTCGGTGTCCTCGATGGGGCGGGCAACGAAGATGGCGTGGGCGATCCGGGCTGCGAAACGCTCCTCGCCGTAGTCGCGGAAGATGGCGGCAAGTTGATCGACCTGCCACTCGTTGACCAATTCTGCGGCGTCCAGCTCGGTATCGGGCCCCATCCGCATATCCAGTGGGCCGGCGCGCCGAAACGAGAAACCACGCTCCGCCGTATCGATCTGATGCGAGGAGATGCCGAGATCCAGGAGTACGCCGTCGACATGAGGACCACCAGGTGGGTCGGCGACAGACTCATCGGCGATCACCTCCACCAGCTCGGTGAAGTTGGCCTGAACCACAGACAGGCGCGAGTGAGCGGGGGCGTTGACGATGGCGTCGGGATCTCGATCGATACCGATCACGGCCAGCTCCGGGAAGCGATCCAGGAGGGCAAGGGCGTGACCACCGCCACCGAACGTCCCATCGACGATGGTTCCGACCGCGACCGGGGCCAGTGAGTCCACCACCTCGCTCACCATGACAGGGTTGTGATATCCCGAGCTGGTCTGACCCATGGTCAGCCCCCCGGAACGCTGGCGCCACCATGGAAGCGGGCGGAGTAAGGGGCCTTCCATATGGCATCCGGGGGGCTGACCACAGGCCAGACCAAGAGAGACGCAAGACGCAAGTCGCAAGTCGCAAGTCGCAAGACGCAAGACGCAAGACGCAAGACGCAAGACGCAAGTTGAACTCGAGACTGCTCGGGACTTGCGACTTGCGACTCGTGACTTTCTTCATATTCCATCCTCCGACAGCACCTCCTCGATCCCGGCGTAGTACTCGTCGGCTTCGGCGGCGACCGACTCCCACACATCCGTCGCCCAGATCTCGATGTGATCGGCGACGCCCACCACCGCCAGGTCCTTCTTCAGCCCGGCATAGGCTCGCAGCGCCTCCGGGAGCTGGATCCGCCCCTGACCATCGAGACGCTGGTCGGTCGCCGAGGCGAAGAAGGACCGCGAGAAGTTCCTGGCCCGCCGATCTGTTCTTGGCAGGGAGAGCACGCGACCGGCCTCGTCTTCCCACCGGCCCATCGCAAAGACATACAGGCAGCGCTCCTGCCCCTTGGTGACGACGCACCCGGCCTCCAGCCCCTTCCGGAACTTGCTGGGCATCACGACGCGCCCCTTGGCATCGAGTGCATGGGTGTACTCCCCAAGAAACACGAGTCTGCGCCTCCATCACGGTTCGATCACCATCTCCCACAGGTCGCCACTATGGCCCACTTTCCGCCACCTGTCAACCCTATCGGCCCCCGACGGCCCCTGCTTTACCACTGATTCGGCGATAGCAGGCGGCGGTTAGCCTCTGCTGCCATGGAACGGCCGATCGTTGTCGTCGGGCTGGGAGAGATGGGCGGGGTGTTCGCAAGGGCCTTCCTGTCCGTGGGGTACCCTGTCTATCCGGTGCTTCGCCATCGTCCGATAGCGGAGACCGCGGCCACCGTGCCCGACCCCGCACTGGTCCTGGTCACCGTGGGCGAAGCCGACCTCGATGAGGCTCTTGACGGCCTTCCTGCACCCTGGCGCCGTCGCGTCGGGCTGATCCAGAACGAGCTGCTCCCGCCAGACTGGGCGAGACACGGAATCGACGACCCGACCGTTGCCACCGTGTGGTTCGAGAAGAAACCGGGGAGACCGGTCAGGGTCATCGTCCCCACCCTGGTGGCGGGGCCGCAGGCGGAGCTCGTCGTCACCGCTCTGGATCGCCTCGGCATAGCAGTGAGGGTCATCCATCGTGACCAACTGGTCAACGCCCTCGTAGCCAAGAACCTGTACATCCTGACTGCAAACATCGGCGGCTTGTCGACCGGCGGGACGGTATCCGAGCTGTGGCAGGGGCATCCCGAGCTGGCAGCACCGGTCGCCTCCGAGGTGCTCGATATTCAAGAACACCTGGTCGGGGAGCCGATCGACCGGGAGATGGCGATGGCGGAGATGATTGCCGCTTTCGCCGCCGACCCCGAGCACGGATCAACGGGCAGGAGCGCGCCACGCCGTTTGCAGCGGGCTCTTCGTTTCGCCCGCGACGCCGGTATCGCCACGCCCACCCTCGACGCGATCGCGGAGGAAGTAACGAAGAAGTAGCCAGGAAGTAGCGAAGACTGAGCTCCGCATCGCCGATCGAACCCACCTAGCCTGAGTACAGAAGCCAAGGAGGAAACGTGCATGTACTCGTGGCAACCGATGGAAGCCTCGAAACGGAAGAGGCCGCCAGTTTCGCAGAAAGGCTCGCTGACAAAGACGGCAAGGTGACGGTGCTGACCGTCGTCGAGATTCCAAGAAAGATGCTCCAAGACCTGCGCGCCGTCATGGGAGAGCAGCACGAGACCGGCGTCATCGAAGCCGGCGAATGGGTCGACACCCCGGCGGTTCCCCCACAGGCACCACGAAACTGGCCGGGTGATGATGCCGTCATCGACCGCTATCTCGACGACAAGCGATTCCAATGCACAGACCCGATCGTCTCCACACTCAACGGTCGTGGCATAGCCGCCGAGGGCCTGGTGGTGGAGGGCGAGAAACCCACAGAAACGATCCTGGAGCAGGTCGAGACCCTCGGCGCCGACGTGCTCGTCATCGGCTCCCACGGCCTCGGAGCCTTCAGCGGCCTGCTCGGCTCGGTGGGGACCAAACTCGTGCGTGGTTCATCAAAGCCGGTGCTGCTGCTGCGACGCGAGCCCTAGTGGCCCGAGCGGCCCGTAGCCAAAAGCGGGGAAAACATAGTGGCCCGAGCGGCCCGTAGCCAAAAGCGGGGAAAACATAGTTGCCCGAGCGGCCCGTAGCCAAAAGCGGGGAAACCACAGGCCCCGCCTAGACCCTGAGGTACGGCTCCCACTCTGCATCCGGGAGGCCGCCGAACGCGGCTGCGACCCAGCTGTCTCTCGGCGGCACTCGCGGTCTTCGCTGTAGCTGGAGACCCGCTTCTCTGGGAGTCCTGCCGCCCTTGCGCGTGTTGCAGCGACGGCATGCGGCGACGACATTAGACCAGGTGTGCTCGCCCCCTCTCGAACGGGGGATGACGTGGTCCAGGTTCTCGGCCGGCCGCCCGCAGTATTGGCAGGCGTCACGATCGCGATGAAAGACGGTTCTCCGGTTCACCGGAACCCGCCTCGCATACGGCACCGCCACAAATCGACGAAGCTGGACCACCGACGGCGACGCCATCGCGATGTGCTCGGAATGCCATACCACGCCGTTGGACACGATGACATCGGCACGGTGGGCGAGGACGAGCACAAGCGCCCGCTGAACGGGAACCACCGACAGCGGCTCGAGACTCGCATTGAGCACCAGTGCGCGGGCCATAGGCGCAAAAGAGTACCAGGGGTGAGAAAAACCCAGAGACGGAGACGCGCATTACGTATTGCGACATCGAGCCTGAGAACTATCCGTTCTCGAATGCCATCCACGTTGCCAAGCCGAGGGCGAAGGGGCGACCGCCTTCGACGACGCTGGAGCCGGCAAACCGCTCGCGCCCATCTTCGACCACGATGGTCATCACCGGGGTGCCCTCGACATCGCGCTCATCGATGCACAACACGATCGGTGCCGGCGACACACCGGCCAGCTCGGAAACAGCAGCAACGACCGCATCATCGAGACGTGTCCCGGAGGATCGAGCGGCGCGGTCGGCGATCCGTCCCGTGCTCGTCTCCGCCCGAACCATCACTCCGCGGCGATCCTCGACGACCGAGACCTTCGCCAGCTTCTCCTGAACCTCGACCCGCGGTCTCGGTGCCCGCGTCGGCGTCGAGCCACGTGGCGAGACTTCGACCTCCATTGGGCCCCGGCGCACCCGGGAGCTCGAAGCCATCTCGGAGCGAAGACCGTGTGCCGCCAACACCCGCTGTACCTCCTCGCCGACCACAGCGGCGTCGACTCCGGTCGCAAGGCGAACACGTACCCCTTGTGGCGTCATCGCATCGCCTTCGACCACCGCCGATTCGACGCCGGGCAAGCTCAACAGCTCGTCGCGCAGCGTATCCGTCGCCAGATCAGCCTCCCCTCGTAAGCCCCCGGGCGGCCCGGTGCCGCCACTCAAGATACGCTACGAGATCATCCTCGGCAAGGGTGGCTTCGGGGTCCCCGTACGCAGTAGTCACCCGCCATCGAACGAGATCATGCTCGGGGATGGGGAGAAAGGGTGGCCGGGCCCACCATCGCCGCGGCGACATGGCGACAAGGGCGCCCAGCGCTGTCGGCCACAAGAAAGGGCGCCTGGCGACAGCGACGATCGAACGGCTCAGCATGGTGCCTCCACCTCCGACCGGAAAGGCTAGGCACTCAAGATCGCCTTCACCATGCACCGAAGACTCTTCTCGGGGTGTGCCGAGCAATTCCCACGCGAGCCATCCGATATCATCGTCCGTCGGCGAGCCGATGACTGGTGGCACATGTCATTGTTCAGCACGGTCCTAGGCTCGGTGCATTCACTAGCGAATTGGAGACTGCGTGCCGGTTACACCCGACGAGCTGGAGTGGTTCGGCGAGCGCTTCATAGCCGTGGCCGACAACATAGAGCTGGTCATTCAGGGGAAGCGGGAAACCGTCGAACTGGTCACCGCTTGTCTGCTGTCGGGGGGCCATGCCCTGCTCGAGGATGTACCTGGTGTCGGTAAGACCCTGCTCGCCAAGTCGCTGGCACGATCGATCGATTGCACCTACCAGCGGATCCAGTTCACTCCCGACCTGCTTCCCTCCGATGTGACCGGAGTCTCGGTATGGGACAGGGAGACCAGCCAGTTCGTGTTCCGCTCCGGGCCCATATTCGGCAATGTCGTGCTCGGCGACGAGATCAACAGGGCGAGTCCGAAAACCCAGGCGGCACTGCTCGAAGCAATGGAGGAACGCCAGGTGACCGTCGACGGGGTGACCAGGGCCCTGGCGCCGCCGTTCATCGTCATCGCCACCCAGAACCCCATCGAGCATGAGGGAACATATCCGCTGCCAGAGGCCCAGCTCGACCGCTTCATGATGCGGCTCGGTATGGGTTATCCGTCGCGAGCCAAGGAGCTCGAGATGCTCGATACCCACGGGGAGCGTTCGACGTTCGATGACCTCGGTGCGGTCATCCACGCCGACGACATCGTCACCATGGTCGATATCGCCAGCCGGGTGCATACGTCTGATGTGGTTCGCGGATACCTCATCGACATCGCAGAGGCCACCCGCACCCATCCGGATCTCCTGCTGGGAGCGTCGCCGCGCGCCACCCTGTTCGTGCAGCGGGCTACCAGGACCAGGGCGGCAATCGCCGGCAGGGAGTTCGTCACGCCAGACGATGTCAAGGCGTTGCTCGAGCCGATCCTCAACCACCGCATGCTGCTCCATCCCGAAGCCCAGATGCGGGGAAGCTCGATCGTCAAGGTCATCGAGGAAATCGCCGGATCGGTCCCCGTGCCTGGTTCACAGGGCGCTCCCTGATGCCGACGACCAGAGGATGGGCGGCACTCGGCGTCGGGATGGCGCTGTCGATTCTGTGGTTGGCGTTCGGTGAGCGGGTGATGCTCGCCGCCGGGGTGTTCTTCATCCTCGCCGTGCTGGTAGGAATCGCCTCCGTCCGGTCCGCCACGCCGAGCGTGAGGATCAGCCGGACGATCACACCGATCCAGGTGCACGCAGGCGATCGTGCCGTCGTGCTCGTCGGACTGGTGGCGAGCAAGACGATCCACGCTGCCACCGTTGTCGATCGGGTCTACGGTCTCGGCACTGCCCGGTTCGTGACCAACCGCATCGAAGCGAATGTGCCGATCGAGGCCCGGTATGAGGTGCTCTGTCATCCCAGGGGTGTCTATCGCATCGGGCCGGCGACGGTAACCATCGAAGATCCTCTCGGCCTCGCCGAATCGGTCGGTGAGGCGAGGAATCTCGACCGGCTCGTCGTGTTTCCTGCCGTCGAGGACCTGCTCGGCTTGCCATCCGGCCGTGGCCTCGATCCGACCGCGGACGCCACACGCGCCAGTTTCTCTCAGGCGGGAGGCGAAGACTTCTACACCCTCCGCGAGTATCAGGTTGGCGATGATCTGCGCAGAGTCCACTGGCCGACGTCTGCCAAACGCGACGAGTTGATGATCCGGCAGCTCGAAGCGCACTGGCAGTCAAGGGCGCTGGTGGTTTTCGACCCGAGGGCACAGGTGTACGCCGACGATGCCTCCTTCGAGCACGCGGTGAGCGGAGTCGCATCGATCGTGCGACACCTGTATCGCAACCGGTACCGCCCAACCGTCTGGACCGGCACCGGTTCGTTCACAGCCGTTGACACACCCGAGGGATACCAGCGAGCCATGGAAGAACTCGCCATCGTCCAAAGCCGCGGCGCCGTTGACCTGACAAGGGCGGTCTCCCAAGAACGCGCTCGCAACGGTAGCGGCGGTGTCCTGGTGATGATGACCGGCACACCCGACGACGGCGCCCTGGAGGCGTTACGGACGCTCGACCGAGACTTCGACCGCAAGATCGTCATGGCCGTCAGCCCCGATCCGGGAAGTGGCCTCGGCGGCCTGACGCGCACCGGGGTCAACACGGTCGTTGCCCAGCCCGGCGAGGCGTGGGCGACGGCCTGGAAAGCGGCAATGGAGCGTACATGGTCTACCGCTACGGCTGGATAGCAGGCGCGGCCTCGCTCGGATTCGCCGGCTGGCGGCTCAGCGAGGTCCTGCTACCGACGCGCTCGGGAGCGAAGTGGCAGCTGATGGTGCTCGCCGCGGTCATGGTCGGGATCATCGTCACCTGGGCTGCGCTCAGCTACCGGATGCGGGCCCGCTGGATCGTCCTCCTCAACCTCGCCTTGTTTGCGTTCGCTGCGGCCCGTTACGGCGCCCCCGACACCGGCGTGTGGGTCCTGCCCGGCCCCGATACGTTCGCCACCCTGGCAACGGAGATCGAGCGGGCGATGGCGCTGATCCGAAATGGTGTGGAGCCGGTACAGCCCACCATCGGCCTGGTCGTGATCCTGGCCGGTCTGTTCTGGCTGCTGGGCGCCCTTCTTGCATTCGGTCTCCTCTCCGGGCGCCCGTTCCTCGCCCTGGCTCCCCCGCTGGTGATCGGGTTGCAGTTGCTCACCATCGAATTGCAGCCCTCCTCCAATG
The DNA here is from genome assembly GCA_036985755.1 of Acidimicrobiia bacterium. Taxonomy (GTDB): domain Bacteria; phylum Actinomycetota; class Acidimicrobiia; order Spongiisociales; family UBA5794; genus JACZST01. Next base: position 54,623 of record BTQG01000001.1, read on the forward strand.
TGGAGATCACCCTCTTCGTGGTGCTGGTGGCCGGCACCGCCCTCGCCGTCGGTCTCGATGAGCACGACCGTGGGGCAGGACGTATGGCCAGGCCCGGCCACCGCCCATCGACCGCAAGAGGCGCGCCGGTGTCCGCGGGCGCCCTCGCCCTCCTGGTGCTGACTGTCGTCGGGGCGATCAGTGTCTCCAGCGCCCTTGCAAGCCAGGTCCCCACGGACGGAAACCTGACCTGGCGCACCGGAGGCGGTTTGACCACCGGGTACTACGGGGGAGTCTCCTACAACCCATACGTCCAGATCTACCGCGGGTTGGTATCACAGTCCGGCGTTGAGTTGTTCACCGCGCGGCTGGACGGCGATGTGGACCCGAACGACGTCTACTACCGGCTGATCACGCTCGACACCTACGACGACGGGCAGTGGTTTGCCTCGGAGAGTGAAATGCTGCCGGCTTCTGATGGGGTATTCGAGGACGCGGCCTCGGATTATGCCGGCACGACGGTACCGGTCAACGCCGCCCTCACCATCGGCGCCCTTCGCCAGGAGTGGCTGCCCGCTCCGTATGCCGTGACCGGTGTCGGTGGCGAAGAGGCCGCCTCCTTCCGGATGCGTACCAGCGATGCATCGGTGAGGTTTTCAGGAAACCGCACCTACGGCGGCATGGAGTACTCGATAACGGCCGATGTACCGGTGATGGACTCGCGTGCGATCGTGACCGACGAGAACGGTCGACTGTCACCGCTGTTCGCAGTCGCCGCTGAAACCAACAGGACGGTGCCCGAGGCGGACCCGGCCACCGTCTATCGGGAACTCCCTGACGCAGAACGCTATGTGCAACTCCCCGATGGCCTGGATCCGCGGATCGCAGCCAAGGCACAGGAGCTCACCGGTCGCCTCGGCACCGCCTTCGAGAAGGGCCTGGCACTCGAATACTGGTTCCGCGAAACCGGCGGTTTCATCTATAGCCTCGACATCGATCCGGACCAGGGCCACAGCCCCGACGTGCTCGCCTCATGGCTGTTCGACCGTTCCCCGGAGAATCCCGGCTACCGCACCGGCTACTGCGAGCAGTTCGCCACCTCGATGGGCGTGATGGCCCGCAGCATCGGGATCCCGACTCGTGTCGTGCTCGGCTTCACCCCCGGCGAGCCGACCGGGGACGGGGGCGTCTTGGTGAGGGACCTCAACGGACATTCCTGGGTTGAGCTGTGGATTCCCTCACAAGGCTGGATGCGGTTCGATCCGACGCCTCGCAGCGACGGGATCAACCCCAACGCCACGTACCGGACGATCGCCGACCAGCTTGGCTTCGACGTTGCTTCCTACCTCGGACAGGTACCGGAGCTTCCGCCCGAGCCCCGGGCCCCCGATGCGCCGAACCCCGCTCTCGGCGCTCAGCCTGAATCCGTCCGCCCTGAGATCCCGCGCCCGGCCGGAGGCGTCACCCCCGGCGGAGGGTCCACGCAGGGGTGGGCGATGGCGGCCGTGATCCTGGTGCTCGGCGCCGCGCTCGTCGCCGGAGTGCCGACGCTGAAATGGGCCCGGTATCGCAGGAGGATGTCGCGGCTGGGCCACGGGGATGTGTCTGCGGCCTGGGAGGAGGTCGTTGCCAGGCTTGCCGATCTCGACCAAACCGTCGACGCCGCGGCAACGCCGCACGAAGTCGCATCGACGGTCGACACCGCCCTCGACCCGCTCGCCTTCGTCTACACCAAGTCGGTGTACGGCCCCGAGCCGGTGAGCGCCGGCGAGCTGGAAGCGGCGACGCGCTCGATGACGATGACGACCGATCGCCTGACCGAGCACCTGTCGCGCTCGGAGCGGTTTCGAGCTCGGTATCGACTGCGACCGGTCAGGAGATCGTCGCCGCGTGGTTTCAGCCGCTGGCTTCCCTGGCTTCGTCGTTGACGTCGTCTTCGACGCGACGCAGCATCTCGAGGAAGCGTTCCCGGTCGAGTTCGAACTTGGTCACGTCGTCCTCGACGGTCTGGGCGATTTCGTTGATGGCGACGAAGAAGGCGAGCTGCCCCTGCCGCAGCGCGTCGAGCAACTCATCCTCGTCGGTGGCGACGGCGAAGATCGACTGTCCGTCGGTAACGAGTTTCACCTCAGAGAGGTGACCGTCCATGTCGGCGGTGCGGCGCAGGTAGTCCCAGGCCCTTCGCACGCGCTGGATCGACATGCCGTTGTCGAGCAGGCTCCTGACGACGCGCAACGCGACCAGGTCACGAAACGAGTACAGCCTGCGGCGTCCCGGTCGGCCGCCGGTCTGTTGGAGTGAGGGTTGGACGAGGGCCACCTTGTCCCAGTAGCGCAACTGATGCGGTGTGCAACCAGTCAGCCTGGTCGCCTGCTGAGCGGTGAAGCCGTCCACGAAGGTCTCCCGATGGTCCGTCCGTTAGGGCCTGAGGCCCTGCCCTGTTCCCCTGCCGTCGCGGGCAGATGGCAACCTTAGCGTTCGCGACGCAGGCGCTGTCGGAGGTCGTCCATCCAATCGACGATCGACGACGGCCCCGACCTGCCGGCGGCACCGGCGCGGTAGCCGATGACGAGTGTCGCCGCCGATACCACCATCAAAATGAAGCCCAGGCCTGCCAGATACCACAGTGTGGTGAACGTTCCGAGCATGATGATCAGCCCAGCGACGAACCCGACGGCGGCGAGCCGGCCTCGGCGCTTCGTCCTGGCGGTCAGGCTGGTCTTGGCCACGGTTTGAGCGAGCTTTGGATCCTCCGCGTAGAGGTTCCGCTCGATCTCCTCGAGGATCTTTTCTTCTCGTTCGTTCAGTGGCATTGGCTCTCCTACCACGCGGACGGGCCCGCCCACCCAGTATACCGATACCCTGTGCTCGTCAACCCGAGAGAATGAGGAGCCAGTCGTCGGTCGTCAGCCACCAGTCCCCAGCCATCAGTCGGAGTCGCCCCGAGAGGGGTCTTGCTGAGGACTGAAGACTCTCACTGACTGAAGACTCTCTCTACTCTTCCCCGATGACATCCAGCGCCAAGACGTTTCTCGTGCGCCATGGCGAGGTGTCGAACCCGGATGGAGTGGTCTACGCCGACCTGGCCGGGTACCCGCTCTCCGATCGGGGCCGGTCGCAGGCCGCCGAAGCCGCATCTCAGCTACCACATCGGTCGACGATCGTCACCTCACCGCTGCAGCGAGCTGCCGAAACTGCGGGGATCATCGCCGCCCAAATCGATTCGACCGTGCTCGTCGACCCGGCGCTGACCGAGTGGCGGTTCGCCGGGCGTTGGGCAGGGCACCGCTGGCAGGCCCTCGACGATGCCTTTCCTGGAGAACTCGATGCCTACCTCGACCACCCGGATCGGCTTCCGTTCGCCGACGAGAGCCTGGACGCCCTCGCCGAACGGGTCGTCGATGCCATCCACAGGCACAGGGAGGCGACTCATGGGCCGCTGCTGATCGTATCGCACCAAGACCCCATTCAGGCGGCCCGCCTGTCGCTCACGGGAAGGCCGCTCGCCGATCTCCACCAGGACAAACCGGCCCACGCTTCCATCGTCATCCTGGAGGGAACGGCCACGACGCGGTGGTTCGAGCGCGGGTTCTGGTCGCCGGCATCCGGTGACCCGTTCCCACCGATATGAGACGCCAGTCGTCAGTCATCGCCGTGAGAGTCGTCAGTCATCAGTCATCAGTCATCAGTCATCAGCGAGAACTGGGAACCGTTCTTGTCCTGCTGAAGGCTGAGGACTCAAGACTGTGGACTTTCTCGGACTGAAGGCTGTGGACTCTCGACTGTGGACTCTCTCGGCGCTGAAGGCTGAGGACTCAAGACTCGTAGGATCGACTCCATGTCCGTCGCCCCCCCTTACGTCGTCTGCGCTCTGTTTGCCGTCTCATCGCTGCTGACGGCCAGTCTGCTCGTGTTCGACCCGGAGCCCTTCTCCCCTGGATCGGCCCTGCTCATCACGCTCGGTCTCCTGGCCTACACGGTGATCGCCCTCGTCGGAATCCTCCTGGTGCACGCCCCTTGGGCACGATGGCTCGCCCTTACCACCACGCTGGGCGCGCTCGTGATCGCGGCAATCGTCGGATTCGACTCCCCCGTCGCAATAGTCTCTACGGTGGTCGCCCTCATCGCGATTGCAGGGATATCGGGCCCGTGGCTGACCCTCTCGCTGAGGCGGCGCCAAGGGAGCGGGCCCGAACCACGGGCCGTCGCCCTCCCCTTGCTCGCTATCGGTGCAGCCCCGATCGTTGGCTTCGCCTCCTGGTCGGGTCTCGCCACCGCCGCCGTGGTCGTCTCCGTGCTGGGCCCACTCGGTGGCTGGGCATACGCTCGCGCCCTGCGCTGGGGTCTGTGGGTGCTCCGTCTCGGCTACCCCGTCGCCGCCGTGGTCGCCGCCACCCAGCTTCACCCGGCAGGAGCGACGCTGCTCATCGTGCACGCCGCAGCCGTCGCCGTGATCGCCTGGTCCCCACAGGCATCGCGGGCTCAGCGCCCCATCAGCGCCGAGCTTCCGGCTCCTCGCCCACGTAGGCGTGGCCAATGACTCCGCATCTGGCCTCCATCGGCGCCTCGGTGTTTGCCGGGCTCGTACCCGGATGGCTGCTCGCGGGCACACCCGGTGCAGTCGTGGGTGGCACGATCGGTGCCGGCATCGGCTTCGCCGGCGACCAGTTCGAAATTCGCACCGTGGTTGCTGCCTCGGTGACGGCAGGGACCGTCGCCGGCGCCTTCATCGGGAGGGGCGTCGTCAGCGTCATCTGCCTGCCGGCGACCTGCGTCGCATTCGAGATTGTGGGGGCGATCCTGACCGGAGCCGGGGCCTTCATCGGCGTGGGGATCATTGTTGCTCTGGCGACGCGGTCTTTTGACGAGTACCGAGAACGGCAAGGGTCCTGAGTCTTACGCGGCGGCGAAGATCAGCGCCACGTTGTGGCCTCCGAAGCCGAAGGAGTTGCTCATCACACGATGCACCTCTGCTTGGCGCGCCTCGTTGGGCACGTAGTCGAGGTCGCATTCCGGGTCCGGCGTCCGGTAGTTGATCGTCGGAGGGATGGTCCCGTCGCGGATCATGAGCACGCTGGCAATCGCCTCGACAGCACCGGCGCCACCCAGCAGATGTCCGGTCATCGACTTGGTGGATGATGTGGGAATCTGATAGGCACGGTCGCCGAACACGGTCTTGATGGCGACGGTCTCGGTCGCATCGTTGGCCTGCGTGGAGGTGCCGTGGGCGTTGATGGCCGAGATGTCCTCGGGAGCGATCCGGGCATGATCGAGGGCAGCCTTCATGGCTCGTGCCGCCCCGTCCCCACCTGGTCTGGGCAGCGTGATGTGGTAGGCGTCGGCGGACATCCCGTAGCCGATGAGTTCGGCGTACACCTTGGCCCCGCGAGCCAGTGCATGTTCGCGCTCCTCGACGATGAGCGCCGCTCCCCCCTCAGCCATCACGAAGCCGTCGCGATCGGCGTCGAACGGACGGCTGGCACCCAGTGGATCGTCGTTGTTGGTGCTCAGCGCCCTGGCCTGAGCGAATCCCGCTAAGGCAAACCGCGTGATGGAGGCATCAGCGCCTCCGGCAACCATTACGTCGGCAGCGCCTCGTTTGATCAACTCGCCGGCATCGCCGATGGCGTTGGCGGATGCCGCGCATGCAGTCACCGCGGTGGTGTTCGGTCCGTAGAGGTTGAAGTCGATAGAGACCTGACCGCCGGCGATGTTGGCGATGATCTTGGGGATACCGTACGGGCTCACCCGATGCGGACCGACGTGAAACAGCGTGTCGATTTCGTGCTCGAAGGACTCGACGCCACCAATGCCGGTACCCACCACGACTCCGGTGCGGTATGCCTCCGGGTCGTCCTCCTCATAGGCGATCCCGGCATCGGCCAGGGCGTCCCGTGCCGCCACCCAGAAGAACTGGGCGTAACGATCCATCCGGCGAGAAAGCCGTTTCGGGATGTAGTCGGTGACCTCGAAGTCGCTGACCTCACCGGCGATCTGGGAGGGCAGGTCGCCGACTTCGATGCGCTGCACACGGCCAATTCCCGACGTCCCGCTGAGCAGGTTCTTCCAGGTCCCGTCGACGGTGGCGCCGAGCGGGTTGATGGTCCCCAGCCCGGTGATGACGACGCGACGGTCTTCCACGAGGCCTCCTCAGCTTGCGAGTTTCTTCTCGACCAGGTCGACGGCTTCGCCGACGGTCGTGATCTGCTCGGCTTCCTCGTCCGGGATCTTCACGCCGAAGTTGTCCTCGAGCGCCATGAGCAACTCAACGACTCCAAGCGAGTCGACATCGAGGTCCTCCTCGAACTTGGCGTCCTGGGCGATGGCGTCGCGCTCGATCCCCAACTCGTCAACGAGCAGGTCGTTCAGCTTCGACTCGATCTCGGCACGGTCCATGGTTCTCTCTCCTTGCTGGATGATTCACAGGGCGATTCCGCCGTCAACAACGAGGGTATGGCCCGTCACGTAGGAAGCGTCGTCGGAGGCAAGATAGCCCACCGCCGCCGCCACTTCCTCTGGTTGCCCCAAACGGCCGAGCGCGACGCGCTCGGCAACCGCACTCTTGATCTCCTCTCCGAGTGCGCCTGTCATGTCGGTCTCGATGAATCCTGGTGCGACGGCGTTCACGGTAATGCCCCGACTCCCCACCTCGCGCGCAACCGACTTGGTGAATCCGATGATGCCCGCCTTCGATGCGGCGTAGTTGGACTGCCCGGGGTTGCCCGTTATGCCGGAGATTGAGCTGATCGAGATGATCCTCCCCCACCTGGCACGCAACATGTCGCGCAGCGCAGCCTTCGAGGCCAGGTATACCGATCGCAGGTTGGTCTCGATGACCGTGTCCCACGCCTCGACCCCCATGCGAAGAACGAGGCCGTCGCGAGTGATCCCCGCATTGTTGACCAGGATCTCGACCGGGCCCAGCCGCTCACCAACCATGGCGAACATGTCGGATACCGCCTCGGGGTCTCCAACATCGGCCTGCACCGCGATGGCGCTCCCGCCGGCGGCCGCAATCGCCTCGACCGCGGCGTCGGCAGCCGCCTGGTTGGCGGCGTAGTTGACCGCAACCCTGTGGCCCTTGGTGGCAAGAAGCTCGGCGACGGCCCTACCGATGCCGCGCGACCCTCCCGTTACGAGTGCGACTCGGTTCATGCGCTGCGGCGAGCCTGGCGTTCCATGATGATCTCCAGGCCGGTCTTGTCCGTGGGCGGCAGGGCAGCGTCACTGGTGGCAATCGGCTCGACGCGGTCGCCCCACACGATCCCAGCCGCACCCCAGGTCAAACCGGCGCCGAAGGCAACGAGGATCAGCTTGGCTCCCGGCTCGATCCTGCCCGCGTCGAGTGCTTCTGACAATGCGAGCGGGACCGATGCCGCCGACGTGTTGCCGTAGGAGGCGATGTTGGTGTACACCTTGGCATCGTCGATGTCGAGCCGTCGCACGGTGGCGTCGATGATGCGGCCGTTGGCCTGGTGCGGGAAGACCAGGTCGACGTCGTCTCCGGTCCATCCCGCATCGCTGATCGCCTTCTCGGCGGCGGCGGTCATCCCGAGGACTGCTCTGCGGAACAGCGTTGAGCCGTCCATGAGGACCCGGATCGGAACCGCCGGCTCTCCGATGTACGAGGACCCCACCCCCTGGCAGGTGAGCACGTCGGCGATCGTGCCATCCGACCCGACGTTCATCGACCGGAGCCCTTCCTCTCCCCGTGCCGCCTCGATCACCGCGGCACCGGCACCGTCGCCGAAGAGCACCGCGGTGGAGCGTTCCTCGAGATCCAGGAAGGGCGTGATTCGTTCCGACCCGATGAGGAGAATCTTGTCGGCCGACCCGGCGGCGAGCAGGCCGTTCGCCAGGTTGAGACCGTAGATGAACCCGGTGCACCCGGCGTTGAGGTCGAGCGCAGCAGCGTTGCTCGCCCCCAGCTTGTCCTGCACGTGGCAGGCCATGGCGGGAATCTGACGATCGCCGGTGCAGGTGGCGACCATGATGTAGTCGATGTCCTCGGCTTCGAGGCCGGCGGCGGCGAGGGCGTGGTTGCCGGCCACGGCCGCCATGTCGGAGTTCTCGGCGGGCGAGACCCTGCGCTCCTTGATGCCGGAACGGGTCGTGATCCACTCGTCGGTCGTATCCATGACCGACGCCAGATCGTCGTTGGTCAGGACAGGATCCGGCGTGCATCGTCCCCAACCGGTGATCGCCGCTCTGCGCATCGAGGCTCCTCCTGTGGCTAGCGCACTCATTCTATGAAGGCGACGGCACCCTGGATGTCGTCGATTGCCGACACCGTGTAGGTAGCTGCTCCGGGGACGGAGCGCCTGGCGAGACCGGCGGTCACATTGCCCGGCCCGACGTGGATGAATGCATCGATCCCATCTGCGGCCATCTGCTCGAGGGATTCGGCAAAGCGCACCGGCTCGACGAGTTGTCTGGCCAGCTGTGCCTTCGGATCGGTCATCGGTCTGGCACTCACGTTGGCGTAGACCGGGTAGCCGGTCTCGGCAAAGTCCGCAGCGGTCAGTGCACGGGCGAGAGACTCGGCCGCCGGCTCCATGTACGGGGAGTGGAAAGCCCCTGCGACGTTGAGCGGGATGGCTCGCCGCGCCCCGCTCTGGTCGGCGTTGTTCATCAGCCAGTCGATATCCTCGATGCTTCCGGCGAGGACGATCTGCCCCGGCGCATTGATGTTCGCCACCCACAGCTTGCCCCCGGCGTCCCGACGCCCGGCAGCCATCTCTTCGGCTGCGGCGATGTCTGCGCCCATCAGCGCCAGCATCGTCGACGGCTCGAGCGCAGCCGCTGCGGCCATGGCCTCGCCACGCGCCGCGACCAGAGCGAGCCCCTCCCGAAAACCGATGGCACCGGCTGCGGTGAGACCGGTGTACTCACCGAGGGAATGGCCGGCGGTGGCGGAAGGGGGCCGGGGCATGGCCTCGGCCAGCAAGGCCCACAATGCATACGAGATCGCGTACAGCGCAGCCTGAGCCCTGTCCGTTCGAGTGAGCTCGTCATCCGGTCCCTGGGAAACGACGGTCGACAGCGACCAGTCGAGCACGTCGTCGGCGGTATCGCCGAGTAAATCGGGCCGGGCGGCGAAGACATCGGCACCCATCCCGACGAATTGGCTCCCCTGGCCGGGAAACAGAATGGCGTACGTCTTCATCGGGCTCCGTGGGGATCGCGCCCAGAGTACGACTTCCGTGGACCGAGCGGGGTTTCGCAACTCCCGGCGTGTTACCTTCTGGCTCGATGGACACCGGCGCGCCGATCGGACCGATCTCAGTCCTGTTCACCGATATCGAGGGCTCATCGCGGTTGTGGGAGACCCATCCAGGGGCGATGGAAACGGCCCTTGCCGTCCACGACACCATTGTCAGGGATGCGGTGATCGGAGCGGGTGGCACCGTAGTCAAGGGCACAGGAGACGGCTTCATGGCGGTCTTTCCCAGCCCGATCGACGCTGCCGCCGCTGCCGTCGCAGCCCAGCTTTCACTTCAGAACGCCGACTTCGACGCCGTCGAGGGGCTTCTCGTTCGCATGGGGATCCATGTCGGGGAAGCGCGGCCAAGGGAAGGCGACTACTACGGCCCCGCTATCAACCGCGCCGCCCGGTTGATGGGTGTCGGGCACGGCGGCCAGATCCTGGTGTCGTCAGCGTTTCGAACGGTCACCACCGATGGGCTGCCATCGGCGGTGAGCCTGAAGGGCCTGGGTGAGCACCGGCTCAGGGACCTCACCGCACCGGAGCAGGTGTACCAGCTGCTGCACCCGGAGCTGCGGGCCGAGTTTCCTCCACTCACCAGCCTGGATTCCTTCCCAAACAACTTGCCCTCGACGCTGCAGAGCTTTGTCGGTCGCAAAGAAGACATCGCCCGCATCACCGACACGCTCGGCGGTGCCCGGCTGGTCACACTGACCGGGCCCGGAGGAACCGGAAAAACCCGGCTTGCCGCCGAGGTCGCGGCAGCCGCCGTGCGCGATTTCCCCTGGGGGGCATGGCTGGTAGATCTTGCCCCGCTCGCCGACCCCGCGCTCGTGCCTTCTGCGATCGCCGAATCGATCGGCATCGCCCCCCAACCAGGCCGCTCGGTCGTTGAGACATTGATCACGCGCCTCACGGATCGCGGCATGTTGATCATCCTCGACAGCTGTGAGCACTTGCTCGAGGCAGCAGCCGGGACCACACGGCAGCTGCTCGAGAACTGTCCGACCGTCAAGATCGTGGCGACGAGCAGGGAACGGCTCGGACTTGCCGGCGAGCACGTCTTCGTCGTAAAACCGCTGTCGTGGCCGACGACGACGGATCCGACTGCCGAAGCGCTGCTCGCCTACGAAGCCGCCGAGCTGTTCGCAGACAGGGCTCGGGAGGCGAACTCAGACTGGGTGCTCGACGATGTTTCGGCGCCCCACGTCGCCCGCATCTGCGCTGCCGTCGAGGGCATACCCCTGGCCATCGAGCTGGCGGCGGCTCGCACCCGCGTCCTCACCGTCGCTCAGATCGCCGACCGCCTCGATCAGCAACTTGCCCTGCTCGGCGGGTACTCGGGTGGAGAGGATCGTCACCATGCCTTGCGCGCCACAATCGACTGGAGCTACGACCTGATGAGCGATGAGGAGCGCCGTCTGTTCCGCCGGTTGTCGGTGTTTCGGGGCGGCGCCGACTTCGAAGCAATCGAGGCAACCGCAGAGGCTGAAGACACGCTGCTCGACGCACTCGACGGCCTGGTCTCCAAGTCGATGATCCTCGCCGAGGAAGCGCCAAGCGGAATGCGGTACCGACTCCTGGAACCGTTGCGCCAATATGCCGCCGACCAGCTCACCGATCAAGGAGAAGAAGCAGGCGCCTTCGCCCAGCACTGGACATGGTTCGACCGATTCGCCAGGGACTCGGAACGCGGAGTCCGTGGCCCCGACCAGCTCGAGTGGCTGGCCCGCACCGAGATCGACTACGACAATCTCAGAGCCGCCCTGTCCAGAGCGTATGAGGCCGATGAGATCGGAACCTGCATGTCGCTCGCCGGATCGCTGTCGTGGTTCATGTTCCTCCACTCACATATCCAGGATTGGGATCTGTGGTTGCCTCGACTGCTCGACAGGGGACACACCGCCGAACCGCGCATGCTGGCCAGACTCCTGCTCAGCGCCGCACAGTACGCATGGGAATTGGCGCGTATGGAGGAGGCGGAGACCCACGCCACCCGCGCCCTGGATCTGGCCGAGGCCATGGGCTCGGACACGCTGCAAGCCTGGGCGCACACCTACCTCGCCCTGATCGGCATCCTCGGTCTCAATATCGCCATGGCCGATGACCATCTCGATAGTGCCGAGCCGATCTTCCAGGGCAAGGGCAACCTGGCAGGCATCGGCTACGTGATGTGGGTCCGCGCCTTTGTCGGCCTGTTGCGTCTCGGCGATGATGAGGCAACCACCACCGAGGATTCGTGGGTGCTCGAGACGATGCAGATCGTGGTGGAGGGGGCCCGCCGGCGCGGGGATCGCAACCTGCTCGGCCATACGCTCTGGACCTCAGCAGAGGTGGCCCGCCTCGGCGGGGACACAGAAACCGCATGGGCCCAGAACGCAGAGGCCAGCGCAGCCCTCTACGAGTTGGGCAATCACTACTGCCTGGCCCACAACCTGTTGTCCGCTGCCGGCATCGCCTTATCCGGAGATGAGGTAGCCAAGGCGGCGACGCTGCTATCGGCCTCACACAGTCTCAAGGAGCGTCTTGGCGTGACCGGCCCTCCCCTCGAGATCGAGTGGTCCGAGCGAGTCCGTGCCGACATCGAGCAACACCTCGACGAGGCGGCGTTCGCCGAAGCGTGGGAGCAGGGACAGCGGCTCGCCATTGCCGCTGTTGTAGGCCTTGCGACCAAGAGTCTCCGCAAGGATTCCTCAACACCCTCGTAGGAGGGTGCTGTGCAATCCTCCAGCGGGCCGTCGCGGTCGGGAGAAACCGAGTCACCGCAGCACTCGAGCGAGCGACGGCCCGTAACACTCGTCATTGTTCAGCACCCTCCTAGAGCCGCCCCAGGGCCTTCCTGAGACCCCGGACCGCCTGAGCGATCCGCTGGTCGTTCTCGACGAGAGCGAAACGAACATGGCCATCCCCCGATGGTCCAAAGCCCACTCCGGGGCTCACCGTCACCTGCCCCTGATCGAGCAGATGGAGGGCGAACTTGAGCGAGCCCATGTCCCGGTACGGCTCAGGGATTGGCGCCCAGACGAACATGGTGGCGTCCGGTTTGTCGATCTCCCACCCGAATCGGGCGAGGCCGTCGACGAGGATGTCGCGCCTCCGCTCATACGTGGACACGACCTCCGTCACATAGTCATCGCATTCGTTGAGGGCAATGATCGAAGCGATCTGGATGGGCTGAAAGGTGCCGTAGTCGAGGTAGGACTTGAGCTGAGCGAGGGCGGCGATCATCTCGTGGTTCCCGACTACGAATCCGACCCTCCATCCTGCCATCGAATGACTCTTGGACAGCGTGTACAACTCGACGCCGACCTCCTTGGCCCCTGGCACCTGGAGCAGGCTGGGCGGCTGGTAGCCGGCGTAGGAGATGTCGGCGTAAGCAAAGTCGTGCACGAGCATCGTCCCGTGCTCGTGGGCAAAGGCCACGAGGCGCTCGAAGAACCCGGCGTCGACGGTGGCCGTCGTCGGGTTGTGGGGGAACGAAGTCACGATGACCCGCGGCTTGGGCCGGCTGTTGTGGAAGACCTCGGTCAACCGCTCGAAGAAGTCGGCGCCGGTCGAGAGATGGACGCGTCGCACGTCGGCACCGGCGAGAACGGCGGCATAGATGTGGATCGGATAGGAGGGCTCCGGCACCAGGGCGACATCGCCGGGCTGGACCAGCGCCCACATCAGGTGCGACAGCCCCTCCTTGGCTCCGATGGTGTTGATCACCTCGGTTTCCGGATCGAGCTCGACACCGTGGCGACGCAGGTAGCGATCGGAGACCGCCTTGCGCAGGTTTGGCAGCCCTTTCGACGCCGAGTAGGCGTGGTTCTTCGGGTTCCTGGCGGCCTCGACCAACTTGTCGACCACCACCGGCGGTGAGGGGATGTCGGGATTCCCGAAGCCGAGATCGATGACGTCCACCCCCGCTCGCCGCACGTCGAGGCTGCGGTGGTTGACCTCGGCCAACGCGTACGGGGGAAGCCCGTCGATCCTGCGGAACTTCATCGCCCGAAGGCTAGGTGTTCCCTCGACCATGGCCGAGCATCGTTGCGCCCTACGTACTATCCAGGCAGCATCTTGCGCAGCGGTTTCGGGATGATCTCTGCTCCCATCTCGGCGGCGGTCAGGATGAGCTCCAGCGAGACGTCCGAGCCGTCCCAATGCTCGGCGACGATCTCGGGCCCTGCGGAGTCGATGAGATGCTGAATGGCCACTGCGGACAGGATGATGTCGTCGAGTTGTCCGAAGCCGATGACGAAGTCGGGGATCAGGTCGATCGGGGAGAGAACGTACACGAGCACGGCACCGCTGAACGCCTTGGCTCGCACCGGAACTCGGGGATCCCTCACGATGCGCGCCAGAAGCTTGATCACGTTGGGGAGCAGCAACACCGCTTCGCGGACCCTGGCTCTCCATTCTTCGCGCTGCAGGTCGCTCGGACCGACCGATACCGGTTTCATCGTGCTCCCTCTGTTGCCATCACCGCCGCCCCGATGGCTCCTGCGTCCGGGCCCAATCCGGCGACCAAGATGGGTGGGAGCAGACGGTGGTTGCCACCGTGCAGCCCCTCAGCCGCTACCCGCCGCGCCGGACCCAGCAGTGCCTCCCCGACGGAGCCCAGACCGCCGCCGACGACGATCAGCTCGGGGTCGAAGATCGCTATCAGGCTACCCAGGCCCCGGCCGAACTCCGATCCCACCTGGGCGACCAGCCCGCGGGCGACCTCGTCTCCCGCGTCGGCAACTGCGGTGACGTTCTCGCCGGAGAACGCGCCGGTTCCGATCCGGGTGGCGAACGCACCCTCCGGGTTGAGCATGATGACCTCGCGTGCGAGACGGACCAGGGCCGGGCCGGAGGCAACGGTCTCCCAGCATCCTCGCTTGCCGCAGTCACACAGCATGCCACCGGTGTCGTAGACCATGTGCCCGAACTCGCCGGCGAACGACTGGCCGCGATAGACCGCTCCTCCGGTGACGATCCCTCCGCCGACACCGGTGCCCAGCGTGAGCATGAGGAAGTCATCGTGCCCGACGGCGGCCCCGACTCGGAGCTCCCCGAAGGCGGCAACATTGGCGTCGTTGTCCACGACCACCGGCACCCCGAGCTCACCTTCGAGGGTCTTCCGAACCGGGATGTCCTCCCCCCCGAGATGCGGCCCCCAGGCAAAACTTCCTTCCGGCCATCGAACCAGGCCGGCGAGCCCGACACCGACGGCTTCGACATCATCGGTCCACAGCCGGCGTGCGGTATCGGCGGCGGCAGCGACGAAACCGCCATCGCCGACGCTTCCAGAGCTGCGCTCACCGACCGCCCCGCCTTCGAAGCGGACACCCCTGGTGTTGGTGCCCCCGATGTCGATACCGATCGTTGCCATGACGGTCGCAGGCTATCAGTCGACGCCGGGAACCCTGTAGGTCGTGCCGAGCGTCCCAGCACGAGAGCCCCAACCGGAGGTACGAAGATGCGTCGGATCGTCACCGCAGCCATCGTCGGAGCAACCGTTCTCGCTGCTTGCAGTGGGGGTACGGGCGTCGTACCCGGCTCGCTCCCATCCCCGACGACGGAGCCCGTACCACCGACCATCATTCGTCCTCCTTCTGTCACCGCCTCGAGGGCCCTCATGCCGTTCGCCGCCTGTACCGATCTCGTCGATTGGGCGGTGGAAAACGCCATCGACCTCGTCGGTCCGTATGGGCTCAACGGCGGCGGTTATCTCCCATACGCAGTCTTCGAAGGAGACGGGCTCACCACGATGGCTGCCGCCGAGTCCTCCGACGCCGCCAGCCAGTTCCGGGCAGGACCGGAGGTGATCGGCACCAATCTCCAGGAGCTGGGGATCGACGAACCGGACCTGGTCAAGACCGACGGCCGTCGCATCGTGGTGATGACGGGGAACACGCTGCGGGTCGTGCTCGTCGAGGACGACAACCTGACCCTGGCAGGGTCGATCGATCTCGGCTTCTGGTCGAATGATCTCTTCCTGGACGGCGACCGCGTGCTGGCGATTGCTACCAGCAGCTTTGGTTTCACGCCCATCTTCGAAGAAGGTGTCGCCGACAGCATCGCCCCCTACCAGAGCCCCGTCATGACCGTCGTCGAGATCGACATCGCCGACCCCGCCGACCCCGAACTGAAACGGAGCCTCCAGATCGATGGCCGCTACGTCTCATCACGAATGGTCGACGGCGCCATCCGACTCGTCGTGTCGTCGCAGCCGACCGGTTTTGCATGGGAGACCCCTGAGGGAAGCGGCCTCCGCGCCGAGCGGGAAGCCGAGGAGAAGAACCGCGACCTTGTGCGCAATTCGACCGCGGACAACTGGCTGCCGTACTTCGTGCTCACCGATCTCGACGGTGTCGACACCACCGTCGCCGAGGGCACGCTGCTCGACTGTGACCGCACCCACCGGCCCGATGTGTTCTCCGGGCTCACCACGCTGTCCCTGGTCACCCTCGACGCCGACGAGCTTTCCATCGCGGACGCCACTGCCGTGTTCGCCGATGGCGAAATCGTGTATTCATCCGACAACGCCACCTATGTCGCCACCTCGCGGTGGATCGACCCGATCGTCTGGCAGCGCGGAGAGCAACCCGAAGACACCACGACCATGATCCACAAGTTCACCCTCGGCCCCCGCAGCGCCGATTACCGGGCGTCCGGCGCCGTGCCCGGCTACATGCTGAGCCAGTGGTCGATGTCCGAATGGCAGGGCGACCTACGCGTCGCCTCGACCGATTCACCTCAGTGGTGGGAAACACCCGAGTCCGATTCCATCGTGACTGTGCTGCGCGACACCGGCGACGAGCTCGAAACCATCGGCAGCGTCGATGGCCTCGGGCGTGGAGAGCGCATCTACGCCGTCCGGTTCGTCAAGGACCGCGGCTACGTCGTGACCTTTCGCCAGGTCGACCCGCTGTATGTGATCGACCTGTCCGATCCCCGCCGGCCAACGGTCGAAGGCGAGCTCAAGATCCACGGGTACTCCGCCTACCTGCACCCGGTGAACGACGACCTGTTGTTAGGAGTGGGCCAGGATGCCGACCACAACGGTCGGGTAACGGGGCTGCAGGCGTCGCTGTTCGACGTGGCTGATCCGCAGCAACCGGAGCGGACCGATCAATTCACCATGCCCGGCGCAGATTCCGAACTGCAGTGGGATCCCCACGCCTTCTTGTTCAATCCGGCCGACGGCCTCACCGTCATCCCGTTCCAACGGTGGGACGAGCGCTACGAGCAGGCACAGGCCGGTGCCCTCGTGTTCAAGGTCACCGCATCGGGGATCCGGGAGATCGGAATCGTCAGCCATGACACCAAAGCCAACCGGGGGTGGCAGATGCCGGTTCGCCGATCACTGCTCATCGACGGCAAGCTGGTAACCGTTTCCGAGGCCGGAGTGATGATGTCGGCATCGGACACCCTCGACACGCTGGACTGGGTGGAGTTCTAGGAGGGAGTCTTCAGTCAGAAGAGTCTTCAGTCAGAAGAGTCTTCAGTCAGAAAGGACTGATGACTGAAGACTCACGACTGACGACTTCCAACCCGAGTTACTCCACATCGATCCGTACCGGGCCTGTTGTCCCCTCGTCGTCGTCGCCCCCGTCGCTGTTGACGATCTCGTCGATGAAGGCGCCGATCCCCGCCGCTATCTCGTATCCGGCCTTGGCCAGATGCACTCCGGCTCGTTTCAAACCGGCGACGACCGTCTGTGGATCGGGCAAGCCATCCAACATCAGGTGTCGATCCCGAAGGTGACCCGCAGCTCTCCATCGGAGAGGCTGGCTCGTCGCACGTGACGCCGCTTCAGCGAATCGGGCAGGGCAATCGATCGACGGTACTGGCCAACGGTCACGATCAGCTCGTGGTCGTGTCGCACCAGGTCGAGCTCATCGCGCTCGGCGAAGGGCATCCCGACGATGAGTACCACGTCGTCGCCCTCGTCTTCGACGCGGAACGGCCGGCCCTCCGACAATCGTTTGGTCGGATCGACATCGCCGTACAGCTCGTCTCCGACCACCCGCAACCGATCGATGCCGATCATCTCCTCGTCGAACAGGCGCAGCTGGCGAATATCGACGTCGGCGAATCCCTCGGCAATAACCTCGAGGTGACCCTTTTGGATCTGCCGCCACTGGGCAAAATACGGGTCGGTGACGGTCTCGGGGAGGACCCGGTTGACGATCGCCGAGTCGACCGAGTAGCCGAACAGCCCGAGATAGGTGTAGGTCCGCTTCGCCTCTGCGATCACCATCTTCTCCGGGTTCATCACCAGACGAGCCGTGGTGATGTCTGGATCGGAGAGAATCTCGCGGATCCCGTCGAGGCGGTCGTAAAACATCGCCACGGTGTCGAACACCTTGTCGTCGGCAATCGGCAGCGTCGACATCCGGCTGAGCACCGGCCTGACCACCTTGGCGACCTGCTTGCTGATCGGGAACAATTTGTCCATGTACCACGACATGACATCGGGCAGACTGAGCAGGCGAAGGGTCTCGGCGGTCGGGGCGCAGTCGACCACGATCACGTCGTAGTTCCCTGATTCGACATGGTCCCGCACCGTTGCCAGCGAGAACAGCTCGTCCATGCCGGGGAACACGGTTAGCTCCTCGGCCTCAACCCCTTCAAGGCCCGACCAGTCGAACACCTGGGTCAGGTAGTCGCGCACCGGCCCCCACGACTCTTCGAGGCGCAGCTGTGAGTCGATTTGTTGGGCATCCAGGTTGTCGATCACCGACGTCTCGGCGTCTCCCAGCTTGACCTGGAAGGCATCGGCCAGCGAATGGGCGGGGTCGGTCGACATCACCAGCGTGCGATAGCCGAGGTCGGCGGAGCGGATCGCCGTCGCCGCAGAAACGGTGGTCTTACCGACACCCCCCTTCCCTGTGATGAGCATGACCCGCATCAGGCGTCTGCCTCTGCCTGGTTCTTCAAGCCGCGCAGCGCGGTGCCGACGATTTGCTTCTCGGCCTGCCGGCGGAGGAATCCGGGGACCTTGAACGTGGGCTCCACTCTCAGTGCGTAGACGACCTCGGTGCCCGCGCCGTTATCGAGGGCATTGAACTGATAACTTCCCTCGAGCACGGTGATGTCGGTGTTGGGACGAGCCGACCAGGCAAATCCGTTGTCCTGGTCGAAGTCGTACTCGAGGGTGTACGCGATCTCCTTGATCATCCCGTCGACCGTGAAGTCGGCGACGATCGGGCGACCCTGATCGTCCACCTCCGTGACCTGGGCGGACCTCACCCCTTTCGCCCAGTCCGGGTACGCCTCGAGGTCGATCGCAATCTCATAGATGCGTTGCGGATCGGCGGATACCTCGATCGATTGGACCGTGCCCTCCATCGCAACTCCTTCGATTCCCCGTGCCTTTCACCAAGGGTAGCGGCCTACCAGCTACCAGCCACGCGCCGTAGGCGATGGGACGGAGTCAGCGTGTGGTCGCGACAATATGGTCCAGCTTCAACTCATACCCGACCTCCGCCGCCGGATCCGGGTGCGCCGAGCGAAAGGCGGCGATGCCGGTTCCCAGCTCGCTCTCATCGAGGAGTTGTAGGGTCGAGATGTACCCTGCCTCAACGGCGGCGACCCACTCCCCCGCCGTTGGCGCCATGTGTTCGATCACCGTCGTGCGGCTGACTTCGCCGGTGGCCTTTCGCAGGTGGCTCTGGACTGCCGGGGACTCAGGGAAGCGGGCGGCGTCGACGGCAGCAACGCTGGGAAACCAGCGCGCCAACATCGACGTCGCATGGTGATCGGGTGCCAGCGTCCAGATCTCGATCCTGCCACCTGGTTTCGTCGCCCTCACCGCCTCATCGACCGCCGGCGCCCAGTCCCCGTAGTGAAGCGACAGGTGGAACCAGACGAGATCGAATGAGTTGTCCCGAAACGGCAGCGCCTGGGACACCCCGCGCACGACCGTGATCCCGCGCTCGACCGCCGGACGGGTCATTTCCTCCGCAGGATCGAGCACCACCGGGCGGTGTCCCAGCTCCCTCCACACTGCGGCGTGATGCCCTGGACCGCCACCGACGTCCAGGATCGCCGAACCAGAGTGGAGGTCGTTCCCTGCTGCGCGGGCCCGCTCCAGCGAGGCATCCGAGGGCGGCCGATGCCGATACCCTGCGGCAAGCCGATCCAGGTCGACTTCAGCCATGCCTGGTGGCGCGCCCGGTGGCCCGGAAGTATCCGAGGTTGCTGCTCACCGTGCTCCCGATCCGCCACGTCGTGGCTCGAGGCTGGTGGATATCGCCGAAGTAGTGGAAGGGCGGCTGGTGGGTCTTGACATAGTCCAGGATGGCTTGGGATCCCTTTTCCGTGCCGCCGATGACATCGCTGGCTAGGGCAGGGATCGCCGGTGGCACATGGGTGCAGAGCACATCGACCGGCCCCAACCCGGCCAGCTTCTCCGCCATCTCATCTTCGGTGACCTCGCCCGGCGTCCCGATCCGAACATTGCCACCGCCGGCGAAGCCGACGGCCAGCCCTTCGATGTCGATGATCTCGGCGTCGACGAAACGGGCAGAAGCCGGCAAGTGATCGGCGAGCATGTCGGGTCGGTCGACGTTGCCGTAGGTGACATACGCCTCGGCGCCGTCGAGGGCGGCACAGATCTCGCGATAGGCCGCCGCGATCGCCTCGTCGTACTGCAGCCTCAGCTCGTTCTCACGACCCCGAGCGTGCTCTCGCCACATGGCGGTGGCTTCTTCGGTCCGCCTTTCGGCCCGCAGCGCCACGAATCGCTCGGCGAGATCATGGCCCGAGACGTCGGCGATGATGCCGCTTCGTGTTCGATAGTCGATGAAGTTGATCAGATCGCCGAGCACCAGCAGGGGCTCGCCGCGCGAGGCGACCCTGGTCAGGGCGTCTACGGCGCCGTGGACGTCGGCAACGAGCAGCATCAGCCCTGTGCTGGGGCGAACACCCGTGCCACGGCTGCCAGCGCCGCACCTCCGACGAGGGCGGCTGCGGTGGCGAGTACCGGGCTCCAGCCGGCGAAGGTCGCCGACATTCCGGCCATGCCGAATCCGACTGCAGCCGCAACAAGCAACCGTCCTTTCTCGCCGAATCGTTGTTCCGGATCTGCAAATTCCCAGCCGTCGACCCAGGCGGCGACGGCCACACTGCCGATCCACACCAGCAGCGCAAGAAAACCGAGGGCGAGTGTGGTGGCGTAGATCCAGACCATGAGGTCAGCGTAGACCGATAGCCAGCCCCAGCTCGGCACGGACCCTGGCATCGCTCTCGTCGGCGCGCGCCGCCTCCAGCGCGGCGTCGGTAACGCTGCCGGCAAACCGCGCTGCGGCCCAGGCTGCATGGGCCCGCAGCAGCCAGTCGGGATGGCCGAGGTAGCCGATCACGACATTGCGCAGCTGGGGCGAGCCATCGTTTCCTGCCACCACCAGGGCGTTGCGCCTCAGGATCCGGGGTCGGCGGCCGGGAAGGTAGAAGTGGCCGTACCGCCGCAGCAGGGTCTGGTCGTCGGTGCCGAGTATGTCGAGGATCTGCGGGCGCAGCGGTAGGTCGATGCTCTGCTCCAGCACCCGATGCCCGGGAGGGCAGGCGGTGAGGCAGTCGTCGCAGCCGTACAGCCGGTCGCCTACCGCTTCTCTGAGCTCCTCAGGGATCACCCCTGCACGCTGTAACCAGTAGGCCAGGCAGCGGTTGGCGTCGAGCACTCCCGGCGCCGCGATGGCCCCGGTCGGGCACGCCGGCATGCAGGCAACACAGGTGCCGCAGGAGCGCCGCATCGGTTCGTCGACGGGCAATTCGGCGTCGGTGAGGACCGAGCCGAGCAACACCCATGGCCCGGACCCTGGAACCAGGACCATCGTGCTCTTGCCCCACCACCCGATCCCGGCACGAACCGCGGCGGCGCGATCGACCAATCGCGAGTCGTCGGCGAACACGGCACAACGGTGCCCCTGTTCATGGAGAGCCGCTGCGATCGCGTCGAGGGCGCTTCGCAACCCGACATAGTGATCGGTCTCCGCGAACCGGGCGATCCGCATCGTCCCCGGTTCGGTGGAGTCGAGCTCGGCGGTGCCCGGCACGTAGGGATGGGCAACCGCAACGATGCGCTCCGCCCACGGATGGGTTCTGCGCACATCGGTCGCCACGCCGGTGTCGGTGTAGGTGAATGGCAGGTCGGCGCTCAGCCCGTCGGCTCTGCGGGTTTCCATGGTCCTGGCAACGTCATCGAATCCGTCGGCCGTCGTCACCCCGAAGCCGACGCAGCCGTGGCTCTTCGCAATCTCGTCGAGGCGCTGCCGCAACACGCCCGAACCTTACGGCTAGCCGGTAGCCGCGTCCCGGTCGGGGTGGCGTGGCACCAGGCGCAGCGGGGCAACCAGACCGGCATCCGATAGGTTGCGCAGCGCCGCTTCCTCGGTGGCGCCGACCTCGATCCTGCCGCTGGTGCCGGCGAGCAGCACCGGAACGATGCAGTCGGCACACGCCGACGTGCCATCCATCACACACGTGTCACAGTCGATGATCATTCGTCCTCCTCCATGTCCACCGTAGGGATGGGGTATGACAAGAAGTCGCAAGTCGCAAGACACGAGTCCTCCTTTTGTCGAGGAACTGGGGACTGGGGACCGGGAACTCGTTACCCTCGGTCCATGCGACTCGGAATCAACCTCGGATACTGGGGCACGGCGGTCGCTGAGGATTCGAGCATCATCACCGAAGTCGAGAAGCTCGGTTACGACTCGGTGTGGACCGCAGAGGCCTACGGCGCCGATGCGTTGACACCGCTGGCGTTTCTGGCCGCTCGCACCGAAACGATCAAACTCGGTGCGGGCATCATGCAGATGCCGGCACGGTCGCCGGCGATGACCGCCATGACCGCCGCCACCATCGACCAGATGTCGAACGGCCGGTTCCTGCTCGGCCTCGGCGTGTCAGGGCCCCAGGTCGTCGAGGGCTGGCACGGCCGGCCCTACGGCAAGCCGCTCGGGCTCACTCGCGAATACGTCACCATCGTGCGCAAGGCGCTCGCCCGCGACGAGCCGGTGACCTTCGACGGCGAGCACTACCAGATCCCGTATCGAGGCGAGGGGGCAACGGGGCTGGGAAAGCCGCTGAAGCTGATGCTGAAGCCGAAGAACCCGCAGCTCCCCATCTACCTGGCCGCCATCGGACCGAAGAACGTTCGGCTCACCGCAGAGATCGCCGACGGTTGGCTGCCAATCTTCTACTCGCCGGAGCGGGCCGAAGCCATCTACGCGCCGCTGCTCGCCGAGGGCTTCGGGTATTCCGGAGAGTCGGAAAAGGCCAAGAGATTCGACATCGCCGCCTCGGTATTCGCCTCGGTCACCGACGACCTCGACCGGGCAAGGCTCGAGGCCAAACCCGTGCTGGCGCTGTACATCGGGGGAATGGGCGCTAGGGGGAAGAACTTCTACAACGATCTGGCGGGGCGCTACGGCTACGAAGAGGCTGCACACCAGATCCAGGAGCTGTACCTGGAGGGCAAGAAGATGGAGGCGCTGCGAGCGGTTCCCGACGAGCTCGTCGATGAGCTCAGCCTCATCGGGAGCAAGGAGCGAATCGCCGATCGCCTCGACGTCTGGAAACAAGCCGGGGTCACCACCTTGATCCTCAACACCACGAACCCAAAGACGCTGCGAACCCTGGCCGAACTCGTCCTGTAGCAGCCCTCCGTTACCGCCGGCCGGGCGTAGGCTCCGCCGATGCGCCGGAGGCAGATGTACGCGTCCTTTGTTGTGCTCGCTCTCGTCGCCGTGGCGTGCGGCCCGACGACCACCACCACCACCACCACCACAAACACGACGCTACCTCCAACGTCGGCCACGCCCACAACCACCACTACCGCGACCACCGCGACCACAGCGGCGCCGGTTTCGACGGTGGGGGCGGCCGGCATCGGCGACGACTACTACCCGACGCTGGGCAACGGCGGTTACGACGTCGAGCATTACGAGCTCGATCTGTTCTACGACCCCGACGAGAACATGCTCGACGCCGCCGTCATCCTCACCGCCGTCGCCACCCAGGATCTGACCGCGTTCAACCTCGACTTCGCAGGATTCGACATCGTCGACCTGCGCGTCGGCGACCTGCCGGCCACCTTCGAGCGCAATGCGGGCGAGCTGACCATCACCCCGAAGATTCCGATTGCCGCCGGCGAGCGGTTCGACGTCACCGTTGCCTACGCCGGCAATCCTGGACCAGCTGCGTCGGCGGCCTTCCCCAACCTCGCCACCGGGTGGCAAGAAGGACCGGATGGCGAGCAATACGTCATTGCCGAGCCGGATACCGCCCACACCTGGTTCCCGTCCAACGATCATCCTCTGGACAAGGCCACCTTCTCCTTCTTTGTCACCGTCCCCGATGGTTATGCCGTCGCCGTCACCGGGGAGTTCCTCGGCACCGAATTGGGACACCGGACCGGGGAAACGCTCACCTACGCCTGGGAGATGTCGACACCGATGGCGCCCTACCTGGCGACGATCGTCATCGGTGAGGGTTACCAGCTCGTCGACGACCCGGTGTCGACCGAGGCGGCGGGGATTCCCATCCGCAACTTCCTTCCCCCCGATCTGGTTGCCAACCCACCCGACGCCCTGGATGACACCGGCGAGATGCTCACCGCCCTCGAACAGGCCTTCGGACCATATCCGTTCGATCGCTACGGCATAGCGGTGGTCGGGGGGTTCCCGGCTGCCCTGGAGAACCAGACGCTTTCGGTGTTCGGCCGCTCGATGGTCGAAGCTCCCTTCTTCGAGTTCGTCCTGGTCCATGAGTTGGCCCATCAGTGGTTCGGCAACTCGGTGTCGGTCGCCCAGTGGAGCGACATCTGGCTCACCGAAGGGTTTGCGACCTACTCCGAGTTGGTGTGGATCGAACATCGCCAGGGCCGAGCCGCCTACGACCGGGTCGTCGCCGACCGTCGCCGGGCGGCGACGACCGCAGGGTATCCGCCACCCGGCCTCCCGCCCCCGAGCAACCTGTTCAACGGTGGCGTCTACCAACTGGGCGGGCTGCTGCTCGTCGACCTCCGCGATGAAATCGGTGACGATGCGTTTTTCACCTTGCTCAGAACCTACGCCGCCGAGTTCGCCGACGGCAACGCCACCACAGAAGATTTCATCGCCCTTGCCGAGGACATCTCGGGCCAGGACCTCGACGAGTTCTTCCAGGTCCGGCTCTACGAGCCGCTGTGAACAGGCCTTATCCCGGCCGTCCAGCGACCTAAGGTGAGATCGTGATGGAGCAAGCTGCCAAAGCTGCACACTTCCTCGAGCTTCACCACCGCGACACGCCCTTGCTGCTTCCAAACCCGTGGGATCCGGGTTCCGCCAAACTCTTCGCATCGATCGGGTTCCAGGCGCTGGCTACGACGAGCTCAGGGCACGCCGCCACCCTCGGCCGCCTCGATGGAGGGGTAACCAGAGACGAGGCGCTCGGTCACGCCGCCATCATCGTGACGGCTACTGCTCTCCCGGTGAGCGCCGACCTCGAGAAGGGTTTTGCCGATGATCCTGCTGGCGTTGCCGAAACGGTGCGCCGCGCCGTTGAAGTGGGGCTGGCCGGTTGCTCAATAGAGGATTTCACCGCTCGAGAGGACGCACCGATCTACGATGCCGAGCTCGCCGCCGACCGGGTTGCGGCGGCGGCTGAGGCTGCTCACGCCGGTCCGGTCCACCTCACGCTCACTGCTCGAACCGAGAACTATCTACACGGCCGTCCCGATCTGGCCGACACCATCGCCCGGCTGCGGTCGTTTCAGGAGATGGGAGCAGACGTCCTGTACGCGCCGGGCCTCACCGAGGTGGGCGACATCCGGGCTGTGGTGGAAGCCGTCGATCTCCCGGTCAACGTGCTCGCACTTCCCGGGGCTCCCAACGTCCAGGAGCTCGCCGCAGTCGGAGTGAAGCGGATCTCGGTTGGCAGCGGTTTCAGCCTCGTCGGCCTGGCGGCGATCGCCGAGGCGGCGAGCGAGTTCCTCAACGAGGGAACGTACCGTTTCTGGCAAACGGCCGCTGCCGGTGTCGAAGCTCGTGACACCGCCTTTTCTCAATCGTGACCGCCGGCGAGGCCGACATCGTGCCTCACCCCCCGAAATCGCCCGTCGATGACCGGCGGCTGGATGACCGGCCACCGCTACCGTCACCTGCCATGACGGACCAAGCAGACATCGGCCTCATCGGGCTCGGCGTGATGGGAAGAAACCTCGTCCTCAACATGGACGAGCACGGCTACCGCGTCGCCGTGTTCAATCGGACCACCGAACGTGTCGACGACTTTCTTGCCGGCGAAGCGGCGGGAACCAAGGTGATCGGAACTCACTCTGTCGAGGACCTCGTCGCCGCCCTGGGGCGGCCGCGCAAGGTCTTGTTGATGATCCCCGCAGGCAAGGCGGTCGAAGATCAGATCGATACATTGTTCCCGATGCTCGACCGCGGCGACATCATCATCGACGGGGGCAACTCTCTGCACAGCGACACCGAGCGACGCGTCCGCGAACTCGCCGAGCACGACATCCACTATGTGGGCATGGGTATCTCCGGGGGTGAGGAGGGGGCGCGCCACGGGCCATCGATCATGCCGGGGGGATCAGAGGCTGCCTGGCCCCTGATCAAGGATCTCGTCCAGGACATAGCCGCCGACGCCGAGGGCGAGGCGTGCGGAGATTGGGTCGGTGGGGGCGGGGCCGGGCATTTCGTCAAGATGATCCACAACGGAATCGAATACGGCGACATGCAGGTCATCGCCGAGGCCTACGACGTCATGCGACGGGGACTCGGGATGGCCGCCTCCCAGATGCAGCCGGTGTTTGCCAAATGGAACGAGGGGCGCCTCAACTCCTTCCTCATCGAGGTCACCGCCAGGATCCTGGGTGTCGAAGGCGAGGACGAGGTGCCGCTTGTCGACGAGATCCTCGATGCCGCAGCGCACAAGGGCACCGGCACCTGGACGGTAATTGCCTCGATGGATGAGTCGACCCCGACGACGCTGGTGGCAGAGGCGGTGTACGCCCGGTTCCTCTCCTCGCTGGTCGAGGAACGCGCCGCAGCCTCCGGGGAGCTCACCGGTCCGCCGAGTGCGATCACCGAGCACGCGGCAGATGTGATCGACGACCTCGAAGACGCGGTGTACGCCTCCAAGATCGTTTCCTATACCCAGGGTTTCATGCTCTTCGATGCGGCGCGCGAGACGGCGGGATGGGACCTCGACCTTGGCACGATCGCTTCGCTATGGCGAGCGGGCTGCATCATCCGG
This sequence comes from Acidimicrobiia bacterium, assembly GCA_036985755.1. GTDB lineage: Bacteria > Actinomycetota > Acidimicrobiia > Spongiisociales > UBA5794 > JACZST01. Next base: position 81,036 of record BTQG01000001.1, read on the forward strand.
TCGCAGTTCCTCTCCGAGATCACCACCGCCTACCGCATCCGTCCTCACGTCCCCAATCTGCTGCTCGATCCGTTCTTCTCGGAGGCAATCACCGCCGCCGAGCCGGGCTGGCGGCGCAGCGTGACCCGCGCCGTGTCGGCAGGAATCCCCGTCCCCGCCTACTCATCGGCGCTCGCCTTCTACGACGGCTACCGCTCCGAACGGCTCCCGGCGAACCTCATCCAGGCCCAACGCGACTTCTTTGGGGCTCACACCTACGAGCGGATGAACCGACCCCGCGGTGAGTTCTTCCATTCCTCGTGGGAGTGAAACGGCCCCCACCCCGGGTCCTCCCTGCCTTGATCACGCCGTTCGGGGCCGATGGTTCCGTCGACGCCGAGGCCCACCGGCACAACCTGAGCACTCTGGCGGGCCGTGGTGTGGAGGGATTCGTCATGAGCGGCTCCACAGGCCAGGGACCGTACCTGATGCCAGGCGAACGCGAGATGCTGGTCTCTACGGCCCGCGGGGTGCTCGGCCCAGGCTCGTATCTGCTGTGTGGTGTCCAGGCAGAGTCGTTGGCTCAGGCTCTCGGCCAGGCGGAAGAGGCCGCCCAAGCCGGTGCCGATGCCCTGCTGGCGATGACCCCAACCACCCTGGTACGCGGCAACGACGAAGCCGTCGCCCGGTTCTACCGGGAACTCGGCGATCGGGCCCCATTGCCCCTCTTCGTGTACTCGGTCCCCGCCACCACCGCCTACCAGATCCCCGTCGAGGTGACGGTCGAGCTTGCCAGCCACCCCAACATCATCGGGATCAAGGATTCCGGTGCCGAGGCGCACCGGGTCCCGCCGCTCGCCGCCGCCATCGCCGACGGCTTCGTGGTGATGGCCGGCTCGTCGCGGGTGGTCAACGAGTTCGTGCGTAACGGAGCACACGGCGCCGTCACCTCCTCGGCGAACTACGCCTTCGAGCTCATCGTCGACACCCTCACCGACGGTGCGGCACAGCAGCGACTGACGGCTCTCGCCGGTGCCGTAGAAGCGTTCGGTCTCGCCGGTACCTACGCCGCCGCAGAGGCCACCGGGCTCATCGCCGGTGCGATGCGGCCGCCACTCCAGCCCCTGGACGCAGCAGACCGCGCCAAGGTCGCCGACCTCTTCTCCTAACCGAGTCACCCCGGATCGGGTTGCGGCGACTTCACGTCGACGGCTCGATTCCGGTACCGTGCCCGCCGATGCGAATCGGAATCCCCAAAGAGCAGGCCGCTAGGGAGAACCGGGTCGCCGCGGTTCCGGCCTCGGTCAAAACCTTTGTCGACTGGGAGTGGGACGTAGCGGTCGAGACCGGAGCAGGTGTCGCCGCCGGCTACCCGGACCAAGCCTTCATCGATAGCGGAGCCACCATCGCCGCCGACGCGGCGACGGCACACGACGCCGACCTGGTGCTGCGTGTCGGCCCACCCACCCACGACGAGATCGCCATGCTCCACGCGGGGTCGGTGTTGTGCGGGTTTCTCGATCCGTTCGTGGCCACCGACCTCATCGAGACCCTCGCTTCTCGCGGCGTCACCGCGGTGGCGGTCGAAGCCATTCCCCGCATCACCGTGGCACAGTCGATGGATGCCCTGTCATCACAGGCCAACGTCGGCGGTTACGCCGCGGTGCTGCTTGCCGCTTCGGTCTCGCCCAAGTTCCTGCCCATGTTGGTCACCGCCGCCGGCACCATCCCACCGGCCCGCGCCCTCGTGCTCGGCGTCGGAGTAGCCGGCCTACAGGCGATCGCTACCTTCAAACGGCTCGGCGCCGTCGTGTTTGCCTACGACATCCGACCCGAGACCAAGGAGCAAGTGGAGAGCCTCGGAGCCAAGTTCGTCGAAGCACCCACCCAGGCGGCAGACGAGGGCGGCTACGCCACCGAGGTCGACGATGACACTGCCGCCCGCCAGCAGGAGGTGTTGGCGACCTTCGTTGCCGACTCCGATGTCATCGTCACCACCGCCCAGATCCCGGGCAGGGCCGCCCCAAGACTGATCACCGAGGAGATGATCACACCGATGCACCCGGGATCGGTGATCGTCGACATGGCAGCTTCGACCGGAGGCAACGTCGCCGGGTCGCGGCCCGATGAGATCGTCGACGTCGGCGGGGTCGCCATCTACGGCCCGACCGACCTAGCCAGCAGGGTGGCAACAGACTCCAGCCGCATGTATGCGAGAAACCTTCAGGAGATCGCCAACAGGATGCGCACCGAGACCGGCATCACCATCGATCTCGACGACGACGTTATCGGCCCTGCCACGATCACCCACGAAGGGGCGATCGTGAACCCGCGGACCCGATCGGTCATGGAACTGGACGAGGAGGGGTCGTGAGCGAAGAGTTCATTCAGGGCATCGTGGTGTTCGTCCTCGCCGCCTTCGTCGGTTTCGAGGTGATCTCAAAGGTCCCGGCGACGCTGCACACCCCGCTCATGTCGGGGGCAAACGCTATCTCCGGGATCACCATCGTCGGCGCCCTCATCGCCGCCGGCTTCGGTGAGGGCACGGTGGCGGCAATTCTCGGATTCCTTGCCGTCACCTTCGCCACCATCAACGTCGTCGGCGGCTTCCTGGTCACCGACCGCATGCTCGAGATGTTCAAGAGGAAGCCGGCGAAGAGAGAATGATCACCCTGCTCTACCTTGCCGCAGGCGCCCTGTTCATCCTCGGACTGCGCGGCCTCGGCTCGCCACGCACGGCGCGGCGGGGCAATCTGCTCGCCGCCGTCGGCATGTTGCTCGCCATCGTGGTCACCGTCGCCGACATCATCGATGAGCCGGGAGTCGTCTGGTGGACGATCATCGCCGGACTGGTCGTCGGTGGCGGTATCGGGGCCTACCTCGCCCTCAGAGTGCAGATGGTCGCCATGCCGCAACTGGTGGCCGCGTTCAACGGCTTCGGCGGCGGCGCCTCCGCTCTGGTGGCATCGGCAGAGGTGGTGGCCACCGACGGCGCCTTCTCCACCGAGACCGCGGTCACCGTTGCCTTGTCCATTGCCATCGGTGTCGTCACCCTCTCCGGCAGCTTCGTCGCCTACGCCAAACTCCAGGGTCTGATCACCGGCCGCCCGATCGGACTGCCCGGCGGCCCGTGGTTCAATGCGGCGCTGGGCGGCATCGCAGTAGGGGTCGGGATCTGGGCGGTGGTCTCTGGCGATCCCATCGCCTATTGGGTCCTCGCCGGAGTCACCTTCATCCTCGGCATCACCGCCGTCATCGCCATCGGGGGCGCCGACATGCCGGTGGTGATCTCGCTGCTCAACTCGCTGTCCGGGGTCGCCGCCGCCATGGCCGGTTTCGTGATCACCAACCAGGCGCTGATCATCGGCGGTGCCTTGGTAGGCGCAGCCGGTCTCATCCTCACCATCCAGATGTCGGAGGCAATGAATCGATCGCTTGCTCATGTCCTGTTCGCCGGCTTCGGCACCGATGGCGGCCCTGCGATCGATGCAGGCGACAAGCCGGTGAACAGAGCGTCGGCAGACGACGTCGCCATCTCGCTGGCCTACGCCCAGACCGTCATGGTCGTTCCCGGTTACGGGCTTGCAGTGGCCCAGGCGCAACACGCGGTTCGCGAGCTCGCCAACGCTCTCGAAGCCCGCGGCATCACCGTCGAGTATGCCATTCACCCCGTTGCCGGCCGCATGCCGGGGCACATGAACGTGCTGCTCGCCGAAGCCGACGTTCCCTACGATCTGCTGCTGGACCTCGACCACTCCAACCCGAAGCTGCCCAACACCGACGTCGCGCTCGTCGTCGGCGCCAACGATGTGGTCAACCCTTCGGCCAGGGACGATTCGTCGAGCCCGATCTATGGCATGCCCATCCTCGAGGTCGACCTGGCGAGGACCGCGGTGGTGTTGAAGCGCAGCCTCTCCCCTGGTTTCGCCGGCATCGACAATCCGCTCTTCTACAAGGAGACCACGATGATGCTGTTTTCCGACGCCAAGGCGGGTCTCGAAGCGGTGCTGGCCGCTCTCGAGGAGCTGTAGTGCAGTTCGCCGAGGTGGTGCAGCGCCGTCGCATGGTGCGCAACTACACCGGCGAGCCCGTCGGGCCCGAGGTGCTCGATCGCATTCTCGACACCGGGGTTCGGATCCCATCGGCCGGGTTCTCCCAGGGGGTCTTCCTGGTCGCCGTCACCGATGAGAAAACGCGGAGCGAAATCGCCAGGCTGTGCGGCGAGGAGGAATATGTCGCCGATGGATTCGACGCCTGGATCTCCCGAGCGCCGGTACACATACTCGTCTGTGTCTCTGCTGCGGTCTATGCCGATCGGTACGCCGCGGAGGACAAGGGCGGTCCGGACAGCCCGATGGCGAAGGCGAGCAATTGGCCGGTCCCATACTGGTGGGTCGACGGAGGGGCTGCCATGCAGAACCTGCTGCTTGCCGCCGTAGACGAGGGCCTCGCCGCCGGCTTCCTCGGATCACAGCGAATGCCCGAGATCAAGGCCCTGCTCGGCATACCCGGCGACGTCTCCCCGATCGGGATCGTCACCATCGGCCATCCGGCACCGGACCGCAGGTCGGGATCACTCAAACGCGGCCGCCGACCCGACACCATCCACCGCGACCGCTGGTAGGCCCTCCAGCCCACGGTTCGATGCCTTCTCGGCACGTGGCGTCGCTTTGGTCGGTACGATGCACCGATCAACAGCCAACGGATGCCATGAACCTTTCTATCAACCAACGCCCAGCGTACGATCCACTGGTCGAGTTCGTCGAGCGCAAGGGAACCGGTCACCCCGACACGATTTGCGATCACCTTGCCGAGGAGCTGGCCCGGGACCTCGCCGCCACCTTCCTGGCGAAGACCGGCAGGGTTCAGGCGTTCAACGTGGACAAGGCCGTGCTCGCCGCCGGTTCGGTCGACATCGGCTTCGGTGGTGGCGTCCACACCCGACCCTCACGGCTGGTCATGGTGGGCAAAGCCGACTTCAGCACCGATTGGCAGCCCGAGCCGGAGGACCTCGTGCTCGACACCAAGCGCCGCTTGCTCGACATCCTCCCTGAGGCGACTCCGGAGGCATTCGACGTCGAGGTCTGGCTCAACCCTTCGTCGGTCGACCTCGCCGCTGTGGTGACCAAGGGCCATGCGGCAGACGCCCCTCTGGCCAACGACACCTCCTTCGCCGCGGTGTCGCTGCCCCGCTCCCCGCTCGAAGACGCGGTGTGGAGGCTGGAGCGATACCTGAATTCGGACGCTTACCGCGCCGACGTCCCCATCGGGCGCGACATCAAGGTCATGGGCGCCCGCTCCGACACCGACGTGACGGTGACCGTCGCCGTGCCCGTCCTGGCGCACGCCGTTGCTGATCGTGCCTCCTACGACGACGTCGTCGAGCGGGTGAGGATCGACGGGCTGGCGCTGGTGAGGGACATATTCGGTGATGCCGCGACGGTCATGGTGAACCAGGCGGACAACGCTGATGCCCAGTACCTCACCCTCATCGGTACCTCGGCGGAGGCCGGGGATGACGGCCAGGTGGGCAGAGGCAACCGGTTCGGTGGGCTCATCACCCCGTACCGCCCGATGAGCCTGGAGGCGGCGGCTGGAAAGAACCCGGCGGCACACGTCGGAAAGACGTACCACGCCTTCGCCGACGACATCGCCAAGCGGATCATCGCAGAGACCGACGCCACCGAGGCGACGATCCGAATGCTGTCATCGATCGGTCACCCGGTGACGGAGCCACAGGCGATCCACGTCGAGATCGCAGGTGGGCTCGACGATCCCGCGGTGATCGAGATCGTCGGCGAGTCGCTCGAGGACTGGGAAGGCGTGCGAGATCGCCTCATCGCCGGCGAGTACGAGTTGTACTGAGTCGCACGTCGCAATCGACAACGAGCGAGTCACGACTCAAAGGCCTGGTTTGAACACCATTGCCCAGATCACGAGCACGAGGAACGCGATCACCGTCGCGTTGACCAGTATCACCTGACGAAGGCCTGCGCTCACCTCCGGCGCCTCGGGCCCACCCTGCTCGATGGCGGCCTCGATGGCAGCGACCTTCTTGCGGCTATACATTCCTTCGACCGCACCCGAGGCCGTCACTACGCCGATTCCGATGATCACAAACGTCGTCGTGAAGCTCCACACGTCGCTTTCGAGCACCAACGCCACGCCGGTGAGGAGGGTGAAGACGGCACCGATACCGATCATCCTTCCTGCCAGATCAGCGAATCTGAGGAACTGGCTCGGAGCGCCGGTGGCGGCGGTGGCTTGCATGGTGACGGTGACCCCTCCCCCGACGTAGACGACGGCGGAGAGAATGTGGATGAACAGCAACCACTCATGCAACACGACCAGCCTCCCGGTAGACCGGGCGGGACGTTAGCCGTGTCCAACACGCGCCTGCATCTTTGCCTCCCCCGCTGGCCGGGAGAGACGAAGAACTGGCCTACAGATGTCTCCGCACCGGGGCTTTCGGGCCTCGGCGCGGTGCTTTGATCCCGAATTGTTTGAGAAGCACGACCGCTCGACGACGATGCGGGCGGTACGGCTCGAGCAGTTCGAGCATCTGGTCGTCGGTGCCTTTTCGTTGACCGAGCAGGGCCCAGGTGACCATCGAGGGTAGGTGGTAATCCCCAACCGGGACCGCGTCGCGGTCGCCCCATGCCTCGCCCATGACCACCGCTGCGGTCCATGGCCCGATTCCCCGCACCGCGGTCAGCCGGGCATATGCGTCGGAGCGCTCCATGGTCAGGATCTCGTCGAGGCGCCTGGCTCGCCTGGCCGCTTCGAGCACGATCGTCGCCCGTTTGCGCTCGATGCCGAACGGATGCAGGTCTTCGTATCGGAGCGAGGCGATCACCTCGGCCGAGGGGGGGATCAACAGATCAGCCCTGGGGCCCGGCGCCGGCGAGCCGAACCCTTTCCTGAGCCTCCGGTACGAGGAGATCGCCTCGGTGCTGGTGACCACTTGAGCCAGGATCGCGGGGAGCAGCCGGTCGAAGACGGCGCCGGTCGAGCCCAGGCGGAGGCCGAGCCCCTCGAGGTGGAGCTCACGCAAGTCGAAGGGCTCGAAGGCGGTTGGTTCGTCGTCGAAGCCCAGCAGCCGTGGAATCCGAGCGAGCGCCTCATCCGAGCCACTCCCCCATCCGGTGGCTTCGATGGCGCCATCGCTCCGGTGGATGGCGACGGTGGCAGGGCCGGACGCGGTCTCGATCGCCCACCAAGCCGATCCCTCGCGCACGTCCCTCACCCCGACCGCAGCAAGCGTTCGGCGCAGGTCAATTGGTTCCGGAGGCTCGAACCGCGGCATGTCGACACGCTACCCGGCCCGGAATGTGGGACTATCACCCCATGCGAGACATTGGGCTTCTCCTTGTTCTGGTGGTGGCCGCTCTCCTGGGAGCGATCCCCGCCGCTGCGCAGGAAAACATCGACTGCGGGACCTACCGGGGCCTGGTGTGCGAGGGGTACTTCACCGACGAGCCAAACGTCGCCACCAACTGGCAGCGGATCGAGGACAACGTAACCAGGGTGAACGACGAGCAGGGCAACCCGTTTGCCCTCGTCGTCGCCGACAACAGCAGGGGTGATGACCCTGCAGACTTCGCCGCCGACCTCGCCAATGCCTGGGGCGTCGGTGACCCGGTCGATGAGGACGGGATCCTGGTCCTCGTCTCGGTGGAGGAGCGTCGGGTCGAAATCGCCGCCCAGAAAAACGCAGACGTCTCCGGCGAAGCCATCGCAGCCGCAGCCGCACCGTTCTTCCAGGCCGGAGATTGGGACGCAGGGCTCCTGGCCATCATCGTGACCGTCGACCAGTCCCTCTCCGGCAACCTGCAAGACGACACCTGGAGCTTCCCCTCGCTCGGCGGCTTTCCCTTCGGTCTGGTGATCGTTGTGTTGATCCTTGGTTTCGGCGCCTATCTGGTCATCCAGGCTGTTCGCAAACGGAGGGCCGCAGACAACGACAAGGCCCGCAGGGAGCGGGAACGCTTGATCGATACCGATCTGGCCGCGCTGGAGCCTTCGGGCAAGGAGCTTCCTCGTTATGCCGACTACACCGTCGCCGGTACCAGCCCCTCCAATGTGTCGACCAGGGACGCCCTTGCCGAGCTGCACCGGATCTCGACGGATGCGCCCTCCGACGTCGAGGCACTCCGGTCACTGTGGTATTACGGGCTGATCGACGTCATCGCCAAAGATCGGCTGGTCGAACAAACCAGGGAGCCGCTCGACCTCCGCGCCTCCCAGGAGCGCCAGCTACTGGAAGATGCCGTGCAGCAGGCCGCCACCGACGCCCTCGCCGTCGATGTGGGCGACGAGGAGACCTTCGCTGCCCGCCGCCTCGCCTTGCAGCGGATCGTTGCGTCGCTGCGTCCGCATCGGGTCGCCGCCTCGCGCAGGCGCACCGCCGACGCCCTCGTCGCCGATCTGGTGCCGACCGAGATCGGCCACGTCGTCGCCACCAGGATCGGCGTCGGAATTGCCGAGGCGGGAGCCGTGCTCGATCCCGAGCTCCCGTTGTCCGACAGCGCAACGCTGTATCGCACGATGGCGGACCAAGCGGAGCAAAAGGCCGGCAGGCTCGAAGAGCTCTACGAGCGCCTCCCTGACTCGACGGCACGACCCGCGGTGGCCGCCGCCCTCGCCGACCTCACCACCGACGTCGACGCCGCAGTGTCCCGCTACGAGACACTGCGCCAAAGGCTCGACAAGGAAGGATCGGTGCTGGTCGACGATGGGCTCGACCCGGCGGGAGTCGCCGCCCTCCTCCTGATGAACAACGACGAAGAGAACACCACCGCCTTCCTCGCCGGCTACCGGCAGCACCGTTCGCGCGGGTTCACTCCCGGCGAGGCTGTCGAATACGCCATCGCCGGACTGCTGCGCAAGGGAGAGGCCGAGCGGGTCAGGACGGAAGCGAAACGACTCAGCCTGCCGGTGTCGATCACCGCAGCGCTGTTGAACCGGCGCGACGACGGCGTCGAGGTATACAAGAACCTCCGAGACGAGCTGATCCAACACGTCGACTCGGACGCGGCGCGAACGATCGCCGGGGTGCTGGCAATCTCGCTGGAGCCGACCCAGGCCATGCGCCGTTGGCTCGAGGCCAGGGAAGCACTGGACAGCCTGGGGCTCGAGGGCTCGTACGCCGATGTCGCTGCCGCCTTTGGCGCGTCCGATCCGCGCGGTCCCCGCCAGTTCGCACTCGCCTATGCGGCGCAACGAAGGGCACTGGAAAACAGCTCGATCAACGATGCCGATCGTTTCGCCCCCGAGCTTGCCCATGCCGGTACCAACCGACAAACCGACACCTGGGAGGGCGGCCAGATCCCGGCGAATATCGAGTCGTTCGACCCGTTCACCTTCTTCTTCTTCCACTGGGTTGTGACCCGCGGTGCCAGGGACTCCTTCGGCTGGGAGCCCATCTACTCCGACCGGTCATGGTCCCAGGACACCGGCTCCTGGTGGGGCGGCGGTAGCGGTTTCAGCTCCGCAGGCGGAGGGTCTTGGGGCGGCTCGTCGTGGAGCGGCGGCAGCTTCGGCGGGTTCAGCGGGGGCGGTGGGTTCTCGTCCGGTGGAGGCGGCGGCTGGTGAAGCCGGAGATCACCAGCACATCGAACCCGCATGTCATGTCGTTGTCGAAACTCAAGACCCGCCGCGGGCGCAAGGCGGCGTCGCGTTTCCTGATCGAAGGGGCACGAGAGCTCGGCCGCGCCGTCGAGAGCGGAAGGGTCATCGACGAGATCATCTTCTGTCCCGACATCGCATCGGCGGCGGCAGCCAGCGTCGTGAGCAACGCCACCGTTGCGGTGACACACCTAGCGTCGGCACCGTTTGACAAACTCTCCATCCGGCAGAGCCCCGATGGGATCCTCGGGGTGGCGCCGATGTGGTCGCTCGATCTCGATGCCATCGAGCGCGACCTCGTCCTCATCGCCGAGGCCATCGAGAAGCCGGGCAACCTCGGCGCCATGCTGCGCACCGCCGATGCCGCCGGCGCCGGGGTCGTCGTCGCCGATCCGACGGTGGACGTGTTCAACCCAAACGTCGTCCGTGCCTCGCAGGGCGCCCTGTTCACCGTGCCGCTGGCGGTGACGGACTCGGAGACGGCGAAGGTGTGGGCCGTCGATCGCGGCTCGGTCGTCGTCACCACGCCGGACGCCAACGACTCGCTGTGGGAGACCGACCTCACCGGTGCGGTAGGCGTCGTGATCGGGTCCGAGGACGAAGGGGTGACCGGGGGCTGGCTTCACATCGGCACTGCCATCCGGATCCCGATGGTGGGCGAGGCGGACTCATTGAACGCCTCGGTGGCCGCCGCAATCGTCCTCTACGAGGCCCTGCGCCAGCGCCGCTGATCCGTACGTGCTACTTGGTACCGGCTTACGGCTTCGCCAAGCCCCAGATCCCGTCATCTCCCAGCACTCCATCGATGAGGCGCAACCGCTCGATCACGTCGCCGCTCAGCGCCGCCATGTTGGTATCGACGTGGAGCACCGGCCCGTGGCGATAGAGCGTGGGCGTCCTGGAGACGCCGAGCTTGCGCCCCTCGAGGGTCGACTCGGCAACCTTGTCGAACCACTCCACGTTTGCGACCGATGGGGCCGCCACCCGCGCCGCATCGGCGGCGGCGGCAAGCGTGTCGGCGTGACCGAGGTCGGCGCCCTGGTGATGGCGCAGAGCGAGCAGCGCCTGGAGGTAGGCCCCGTGCCGTTCCGGGTACTCCTCACGGACCGCGACATAACTGGCGAGCGCCCTGCGGTCTGGAATATCGCCGTGGGTGTCGAACGGTCGCCAGTCCATGCGTAAATCGGCACCCGCCTTCGAAGCCACGGTGAGGAACCGGTAGAACCACCACACCGCAGGGTTCACGAAATCGAAGTACACCCGGCCTTCAAAGCGCATCACGGTCGCAGTCTCCAGCGTGGCGGGCCTGGGCGCAAGTTCGTGTCACAGCCGGTCTCTATTGTTGTATCGAACACCTGTTCGGGGTACCGTCGATCACCGGAGGGCCGATGCTCGTAGGACAGCGGAAATTCGAGGAAATGGGGGCTCCGCTGCATGCCGTCCCGTTCTGCATCCTCGACCTGGAGACCACCGGCGCCACCGCCGCCGACTGCGAGATCACCGAGATCGGAGCCGTCAAGTACGTAGGGGGTGAGCTGGATGGCACCTTCCAGACGCTGGTCGACCCCGGTGTCGCCATCCCGCCCTTCATCACGGTGCTGACGGGGATCACCGAGGCGATGGTGATCGCGGCGCCGACGATCGACCAGGCGTTGCCATCGTTTCTCGAGTTCATCGGTGATGCGGTGATCGTCGGGCACAACATCCGCTTCGACCTCTCCTTTCTCCAGGCCGCGGCACGACGACTCGGCTACGAAGCCCTTCCCAACCGCTCGGTCGACACCCTCGGGCTCGCCCGCCGCCTGGTGCGCCAGGAGGTGCGGAACCTGAAGCTGTCCTCGCTGGCAAAACACTTCCGCTCGCCGACACCACCAACGCACCGTGCCCTCGACGACGCCATCGCCACCGCCCATGTCTTCTTCGCCCTGCTCGAACGTGCCGGCACGCTCGGCATCACGCATCTCGATGAATTACTCACCCTGCCCACAGCACGCGGGGCCCCGCACTATGACAAGATCGAGCTCGCCGCCGACCTGCCCCGGCGGCCCGGCGTCTACTTCTTCATCGACCGGAACGGGTCGGTCATGTATGTGGGGAAGGCGAAGAACCTTCGGACAAGGGTCAAGTCGTACTTCTACGGTGATGATCGCAAGACCGTCGCCTCCATGCTCCGCGAGCTCGACCGGATCGATCACCGGGTCTGTGCCACCGAGCTCGAGGCCGAGGTGGTGGAACTTCGCCTCATCGGCGAGCACCGGCCCCGCTACAACCGCCGCTCCCGGCCGGCTCGCAGCCCCCACTGGGTGAAGCTGACCGACGAGCGTTACCCGCGACTATCGATGGTCAGGAGCGTCCGCGATGACGCTGCGCTCTACCTTGGCCCGTTCCGCTCGAAGAGAGCCGCCGAGGTCGTCGTGCACGGCATCTGGGATGCCGTGCCGATCCGCCGGTGCAACGGGCGCGGTGACCGACGCTCCGCGGCGTGCTCCTTCTCCCAGTTCGGTGTCGCCGTTTGCCCATGTGACGGGTCAACAGGCGACGATGAGTACGCCGCGGTTGTCGAACAGCTGCGGGCGGGCCTGCTCGACGACCCTCGGCTGCTGCTCGACCCGCTTCATCTGCGAATGACCACCATGGCGCGAAACCAGCGTTTCGAGGAAGCGGCCGACGTCCGCGACCGCTACCGGGCGCTGGCACGGGCGCTGGAGCGAAAGCGGGCGTGGCATGCGCTGCGTGCCGCCGGCACCCTGTGGCTCGAAGACGCTACCGGGGACGGGGCCATGGTGAGAGACGGCAGCCTCGCCGCCGCCTGGAACGCAGATGGCTCCCCACCGCTCGTCGCCATGGCGTCACCCGCTCAACCAGGGCCGGGCGTGCCCGCGTCGGTGGCCGCCGCCGAGGAAGCACACCTGGTCTGGAGGTGGATGACCCGCAGGGGCGTGCAGATCATCGACGCCTCCGGCGCCCTCAGCCTCCCGATGCGCCCGGTGCCGGTGCTGTCGTAAACCTGCGAGAACGGCGATCCAGTCAGGACCTCGGCGTCGGGGGCGAACAGCGCAACGCCATCGAGATCCACCGCCCGGAGATGACATCTTCGATCGTGGCTGTCATCCCCGCACGCTACCTTCTCGGCCTATGCGGTTCATCGTGCAACCAGGGACCGACCCCATCGCTCATGCCGATGCCGGGCTGCTCACCGCCATGGGTCTTCCCGGCGGTGGAGTGATCTCGCTCGGAGAGACCCACTGCCTCGTCGCGCCCGGGGATGTTCCGACCCCGAACTCCCTACTGGTTGGTCCGCGAATAGTGTCCAATGCCGATGTCTCCTACGGCTCGGCGGTCGACGTCGAGCGCGCCCTCGTTCCCGAGGCACGCCGCGTCATCCTCGACGGCGTGATTGACCTCGATCCGCGCCATCTCGCCAGATCGCTTCAGGGCAGCGTCGTGTCCGAGGGCGACATGGCCCTGATTCACCGCTCGTATGGGGATGGAGACACCGATCTGGCCGAAATGCGAGTCCTCCTGGTCGAACCGGGCAGCACCGGGCTCATCGGAAGCCGCACGCTGGTCAGCGCCCAGGATGGATCGCGCCGGGGGGGATCACCAAACGACACCGAGCCACCGACGACGGCCCAAGCGATGATCGTCGGTCTCCAAAATGAGCTGGATACGCTCACCGGGTGGCTGACATTGCTCACCGCTCCGGATGATCTTCCACGATCGTGGGGGCTACCCGGGGTGGCGGGCGTCATTGTCGAGGGGCCGGCCGGTAGCGGGAGGTCGGAGCTGGTGACGGCCGCCGCCGCCGCCGCCGGTTGCGAGGTTCACGAGGTAGCGGTCGATCTCGTCTTCAAGCCGGAGCGCCTGCTCACCCTGCTGGAAACCGCGGTCAAGACAACCAAAACACCCGCGGTGATCTTCATCGATCGCATCGACGCCCTCGCCGGGGAGGACGCGCTCTATCGCAACCGCGTCGCAGCCATCATGCGCTGGTTCCTGGATGCAGTCGCCTCACGGGCAGGGCTCGCCTGCGTCTTGGGCGCGGCCTACTCGGCGGATCTCGCTGGCGACCTGGCCTCCAGCCCTCTGCTACCAAGGACGATGACGATCCCTCCCCCCGATTCCGAGCGCAGGACGCTGCTCTTCACCGCAGCACTTGCCCGGGTCCCCACCGAGGAAATCGACACTGCTCTTCTCGCCGCTCGCTCCCCCGGTTTCTCCGGAGCCGACGTGGTCGCCGCGGTGCTGGAGGCATCGGCGGGCGCTGCCGGAAGCGGCGAACCGGTCACCCAGGAAGATCTCGAGTCTGCCATCGAGGCGACCACACCGTCGCTGGGAGCGGCGCCCTTCGGTGAGATGCCTTCGTACGGCTTCGAGCGCGTCGCCAACCTCACCGACGTCAAGCAACGCCTCACCGAGTCCGTTATCTGGCAGATGCAGGACCCCGACCGCTTCACCCGCCTCGGCGTCGACCCCCCGAAGGGCCTGCTCCTCCACGGGCCGCCGGGGACCGGCAAGACCTACATCATCCGTGCCCTTGCTCACGAATCCGGTGCCGCCTTCTTCCCCATCAAGGGTGCAGAATTGCTGGACAAATGGGTGGGCGAGTCGGAGCGGGCGGTGCGAGAGGTGTTCGCCCGAGCCGCCGCGGTCGCCCCGTCGATCATCTTCTTCGACGAGCTCGACGCCCTGGCGCCGGTGAGGGGGAGCTCCACCAACTCGGTCACCGACTCGGTGGTCGCTGCCCTGCTCACCGAGATCGACGGGATCTCCGACCGCGGAGACGTCTTCGTCATCGCAGCGAGCAATCGCCCCGATCTCGTCGATCCTGCCCTGCTGCGTCCGGGTCGCTTCGAGGTCCGGATGCTGCTCGACCTCCCGCACCCCGACGCACGGCGCGCCTTTTTCGATGCCTCGGACGTCCCGTTCGCCGACGACGTCGACGTCGACCACCTGGTGGAAGGCACCGAGGGCCGATCCTTCGCCGACCTGTCGGGCATCCTGCGCGAAGCGGCGCTGAGCGCCCTCCGCCGCGATGCGACTGCGATCGCGGTAACCGCACACGATCTGGATCAAGCCATCGCCTCCGTGCCGGGCTCGGCCACCTAGGAGCTCGCGACACCGGTACGCTGCCGCCCCATGCGCTGGACATTCCTGGGCTTCGTCTTGCTGGTCGCCGCCTGCTCCCCAACCGTTGCCGTGGACGTCGACCCGCCGCCACCGACGACCGCCGACGAGGTCACCAGGCTGCTCGAAGAATCAACGCTGCCGGTTGTGCTCAACGTGTGGGCGTCGTGGTGTGTCCCGTGTCGCTCCGAAGCACCGCTGCTGTCAAAAGCGAGCCTTCGCTATGAGGGCGAAGTACGGATGATCGGGCTCAACGTGAGGGACACCCAGGGTGGAGCGGCGGCCTTCATCAGCGAGTTCTACCTCGATGCCGCCATCGAGCACCTCGCCGACTCGGACGGCTTTATCCCCATCGGGCTCGGTGGCAGCCGCGGTGTGCCCCTCACCTTCTTCTACCGCCCGGGCGGCGAGTTGAGCTTTCTCCACTACGGCGTGATCGATGAACGCACCCTGGCCTTGCAGATCGACGAGTTGGCCAACGGCTGATGGAATTCACCCTGCTCGGATCCGCAGCGATCGCCGTCGCCACGCTGTACGCCATGCTGTATTGGGAGGCGCGGCACGGCAACGCCGATCGTTGTGCCGGCAATCTCTTCGACACCGCCCTGACCGCCGCAGCGGTCGGGGTCTTCATCGGCCGCCTTGTGGCCATGGCCTTCGACGGCGTAAACCCGATCACGCACCCCGCCGACATCCTGCTCGTCCGCGCCGGGGTATCAACGATCGGGGCGACTCTTGGCGCACTCGCCGTGTTCGCCTGGCCGGCACGACGCGAGCTCATCCCGATGGCCGACGGCGTCGCCGCTGCCGCCCTCGCCGGGCTCGCCGGCTGGCATGCCGGTTGCATCACCCGCGACGCATGCCTTGGCACTGCATCCGACCTGCCGTGGGCGGTGGCCCAGGAGGGCAGCCAGATCACCCGGCATCCGGTGGCCCTCTACGCAGCGCTGCTGTTTGCGATCGCCGCCGTCGGGCTCGCCCTGTGGAAGGCATACGGGCGGCCCGGTCTCGGGGTCCCGGCGTCGGCTGCGCTGGCCGCGGCGGGAGCGATTCGCCTGGCGACCGAACCGATGCAGCCATCGATCAGTGGTGGCCCGGTCTGGTTCTACGGCATCGGCATCGTCGTCGGACTCGCAGGGATGGTGTGGTTCACCAGGGCAAGGGGCATCGAGACACGCAACGAGTGAACCCGCTGCCAACCCTGGGTTCCCAGGGGTATATATGCACCTACGAACCCTGGGTTCGCTCGCCGCTGCCAACCCTGGGTTCCCAGAGGTATATATGCACCTACGAACCCTGGGTTCGTAGGGAGGGAACGTCTACGCCCCGGTGGTTGCTACCAACCGGTCCAGCTCCGCACGCATATCGGCCTCGTCCTTTGGGCCGAACCACTCGACGAGAACGACATCGTCCCCGGTGATCAACACCGAATACGGCTGGTACGGCACGTTATACAACTCCCAGAGCGAGTCATCGAGGCCCCAGTCGAGCCGGTCGATCAGCTCGGTGGCTCGCTGGCGGGCGCGGGAAAGCTCGGTGTTGTTGCCGGCGACGCCGATGAACCGGATCCGATCCTCGTAGTCGGCGGCAACCCGGTTGATGACGGGCAACTCCCGTCGGCAGGTCGGTCACCACTCGGCCCAGAACACCATGTACACCGGTTTCTCTTCGGCGGAGAGGGTGAACGAGCCGCCACCGTCGAGGGCGAGGGTGAAAT
>BTQG01000002.1:0-86106 GCA_036985755.1 Acidimicrobiia bacterium
CGGGAGGCGGCGCTACGCCTGATCCTCGAAAGTTGGGACAACTCCCCGGAGAAGATCGATCACATCATCGGCCGTTGGGTAGCCGGCGCCCCCCTGATCCGGTTTGAGGTCAAGGGCTAGTAGGCGCCCATTACCACTGGTCTCCGTTTCCCCACCCGTTTCTCCCCCCCTTGGGGGAGTACCGCCGGAGGCGGGGAGTGGGGCTTCTTCTTTGGGGGGAGTACCGCCGCAAGCGGGGATGGGGGCTGCCGGGGCAGCCGGCAGGACGGAGGGGCTATCGGATCGAGGCTGAGGCGCTATTCGTGCGCCTCGATGCGGCCGCTTTCGATGGCCTTCTCGAAGGCGGTGAAGTCGGACTCGTTCTGGTCGGCGTAGGCAACGGCGAAGTCCCCGAGGGCCCGATCGAACACCTTGCCCGACCCCAGGTAGCCGGCGATCCCCGTGGCACTTCCTGATCGTGAGTGGGCCCTCGCCAGCGTCCAACCGCACAGCCTGGCGTAACGGCTGAGCGCGTCCGCTGACGCCTTGTCGATGTCCGGTGATGCTTTCATGTCCTTGAGCTGCCGCCAGTAGTAGTGGGTGCCGGTCACCTGGCCCCGGTTCCATCCAAGGAAGCTGTCACTCGCCGCCTGCATCAGGCGTTGGCCTTCGACGACCCGCTGACCGTGGTTCTCGTATTTGCTCGCCGGAAGATGGTCTTCGAGTACGGACCGGCCGGCTTCCTTCACCTGGAGGAAGAGCGGGTCATCGGCGTCCCTGCCTTGCAGCAGCACGATCGCAGAACGCGTGCCGACGCTGCCGACGCCGACGACCTTCAGCGCACTGTCGACCGGTGTGTAACGCCCCAGCAGCACCTCCATGTGATCGGGTACCGAAGCCAGATAATCCTCTAGCTCGGCCTTCATGGTCTCTTCGGAGAGCTCGGTGCCGGCCGCCTCGAGAATGTCACGCAGGGGAACGATCAACGGTGGCTGGGCAACGATCCGGTACGAACCGTCAACCTGCTCGGCCAGCTTGCTGAGGGCATGGAGGCTGTCCTTACCCTTGGACTTGGCGATGAACTTCCGACCCCGCTTCGCCTCCTTCTTGGTCATCTGGTCGGCGAAAGCCTGGTAGATGTCATCGGTGTTGATGCGCGAGTACCAGGCGTCGAGGTAGCTCATCTCGGCGAAGGAGGCCGTGGCCTGGCGATAGGCGGCTGCCGCTTCCGTGGCCAGCGCTTGCTGCTGTTTGTCGAAACCGCGGTGGCGGGCGGCGATAGCGAAGCTGGCGCAAAGACGTTTGACGTCCCATTCCCAGGGCCCGGGGAGCGTCTCGTCGAAGTCGTTGATGTCGAAGACCAGCTCACGCTCGGGAGAGCCGTACACACCAAAGTTGGACAGATGAGCATCGCCGCAGATCTGGGCGGTGAGCCCGGTCACCGGTGTGGTGGCGAGATCGAGCGCCATCAGCTTGGCGGCGCCGCGATAGAAGGTGAAGGGCGATTGCGCCATGCGCCAATGCCGAATCGGCACCAGAGACTGCAAACGCGACGCATTCTGGCTGGTGATCACGTCGACCGGGTCGGGGCGATCGGCGGGGGCCGACCATTGCCCGTGGCTGCTACGGGCAGCGTCCTTACGCAGCGACTTACCGTGCGCCCGCCGTTCTGCCTGGTTTCGGGGATCGGTCATTGGTCCTCACTATGGTCGGAACGCTGGTTGCGGGAACAGGGGTAGCGGGTCGGAGCCGTCCGAAAAGATAGCTCCGGCACAGGACTGTGTGGCCGGTATCGTCCTCAGTCCTCAGTCCTCTCTCCGGCTGAAGAATGAAGACTCTCTGAAGACTGAGGACTCTCAGGGCGTCAAGAACGGGGGGAGCTTCACGATGCCGAGCTGTTCGATGGCGGTATCGCGCTCGTCCGCCGCCTCTCTGTCCCCGTACAGCGTGGCCAGCGAGTCGAGCAGCAATACCCGCTCGAAGGGGCTTCCGGCACGACGGGCCGCGCGCAGAGCATCGAGCAGCTGCACATGCCCATCCCGGCTGCTCCCGAGCCAGACAAGGGCGACCCCACGAACCCGGAGGAGCCCGATCCGCGAGCGCTCGACACCATCCATTGCTTTTACTGCCTCAATCGCCGTGTCGGCGGTTGTCAGCGCCGCCTCCACGTCACCGCCGAGCAGGTATGCCTCGGCTTCGGCGAGGCGGTAGGAGAGTGCGGGATGCTCGACCCCCAAGTCTTCAAACTGAGTGCGGGTTTGTGCGAGCAAAGACAGGGCAGACTCTGTATCTCCACGCCTGGCGGCGATGGTCGCCAGGTTCACCGTCGATTCGGCAATGCCAACCCGATAGTTGGCGGCCCGACACATGAGGTCGACACGCTCCAGTTCCACCTCGGCTTCGTCCAGCTTGCCCTGGTCGAGCAAGACGAGCGCCCGGCTGCGACCGGCGGCGGCGGCACCGACCGTGTCACCGGCGAGGTCCCTGTGCCGTGCGTTGCCTTGTTGGTACTCCAACGCTTCGTTCCAGAGCCCCTGGTCGTACGCCTCGCGGCCCAGGCTATCGAGGACCTCGGCCTGCATGAGGTGGTCATCGACCTTCTCGAAGGCCTTCAAAGCAAGTGCCAGATCTTTGGCCCCGGATCCCGGGTCGAGATGCGAGTCGGCGCTCCCCCGCAGAAAATAGGCGTGGGCCAGCGTCGTCTGATCCCCGGCCTTCTTGGCCAGCGGTATCGCCCGCCCGGCACGTTCCACGGTCTCCCGATACCGAGCCTGTCGATACCGGACGCCGGCGTACGCCACCTCGAGCTCGGCACGCGCACCGGGATGCGAGCGCGCCGACACAACGCCGAGGGCTCGAGTCAGCATGCGGAGCGACTGGGGAAATTGGCTCTGCTGTTGACGGATGAGAGCTCGTTTGGCCAGCAAGCGCGCTGTGTCGACCTGGTGTTTCACCGACTCGCCGGCCTTCACATACGCCTTGTCCGCTTCTTCGAAGCGTCCCGAAAGGCGATGTGCATCCCCGAGAAGCTCCGCGGCGTCGGCCAGATCCCGGACCGGGACGGAGCCGACATGGCGGGCCGAGCTGAGGGCCTGTTCCAATAGCACGGATGCCTCGTCGGGAGCGCCCCGGGCGAAGGCCTGTTTGCCCGCCACATAGCCGTGGGCCCAGGCCTCATCGTGGGCACCGGCCCGGTGAAAGTGCAATGACAGCAACGCCGGCTTCGCCGATCGGGCGGAGAGGGCATGCGCCACCCTCCGGTGAAGGTCGCGGCGGGCTGAGGGCGATAGCCCGTCGTAGGCAACCTCGTGCACTGCGGCGTGGCGGAACCTGAGCTGCCCGTCCCGATCCCGCTCGAGATGCTCATCGAGGCCCGCCCACTCCTGCGGCCCGACAACCTCCGCAGCGAAGTCGGGAGAGAAGCGCCGGCCGAGCACCGAGACCTCGCGTAGCAGCCGTCGGTCTTCAGGAGCGAGACGATCGATTTGCATGACGATCATTTCCTCGAGCGAGTCCGGAGCGGCTTCGGATGGTCGTGCTGCGGCCGCCAGCAGCTCCAGGAACAATGGGTTTCCCGCCGACCGCTCGATCAAGGCCGTAGTCAGATCGGGGGAGAGCGGGTTGTCGCGGCGGAGTTCGGTCAACAACGCCACGGCCGCGCCGGGCGTCAGCGGTTCCAGCTCGATCCGGGTCGCATCGAGCTCGTCGTCGGGTTCCCACCCCGTGCCCCCGGGCCGACGCGTTGCCAGCACCAGCCATGGGAGCTCGGCACCACCGGCGAGCACGAAGGAGAGGAGCTTTGCGGAAGCTGGATCCATCCAATGGCTGTCTTGGATGCGGATGACGATGGGCTGGGGCGTGAGCCATACAGCGAGCTGAGCAACGGCCCAACGGGTGCGGTCGCCGCGGAAGGAACCGTCGAGCTGATCGACCTCGGGCGTGGTCTCCACCTCGACGTCGATGACATCGGCCAGCAGAGGGAGCCAGGGGTCGAGGTAGGGCGCAACATCATGGACCTGTGCCGCCAGCATCATCCCTGCCCGCCTCGGGTCTTCGCTGTCGCCGATCCCCATCGCGGCGCGGAGCAGTCGTGAGGCTGCGCCGTATGGGACCAACTGCCGATACCGCTCGCCACGGACGATGACGACCGGTCGATCGGTGTCGCCCAACGCCTCCGCAACCAGCCGGGACTTTCCGACCCCGGCAGGGCCGACGATGTCGGCGAGGCCGCCGCTTCCTCCATCGAGCCGGCTCACCTGCTCGGCCAGATGCGTCCGCTGGCCCGACCTCCCGGTAAAACCTCCTCCTCCTCCTCCTCCTCCTCCTCCTCCTCGAACCGGAGTCAACTCGGCGCCGACCACCACGGGAACCACCTGCGCCTCGATTCCCTCGAAGGTCACGGGATCCCATTCGCTGGTGGCAAAGCGGGCCGCGGAACGATCCATGGTGCGGTGGGTCGCCATCACCTCACCCGGCGCCGCGGTGGCTGCCAGCCGGGCAGCCAGATCAACCGTGTCGCCCATCACGGTGTAGGTGCGCCGAGTCGACCCGCCGATGTCACCAGCAAGGACGTTCCCGGTGGCGACCCCGAAACGCAGCGCAAAGGGTGGCTGCCCTTCGGTGGCAGCCCTGGCGGCGAGAATCATCCTCTCCTCGCCGTCGTCGTCGGCGATTGGCACTCCTGTGGTCAGGAGGAAGCTGGCACCGTCCCGGCCAACGTTGGTTCCGAGCACGGTGGCGCCGTATCGGGTGGCGGCACGTTGCACCCCATCGACCAACTCGGCGATCCGATCAACGGCCCTTGCCGGATTTCGCTGTAGCGCATGGTCGACCCCGGAGAAGATCCCGAAAGCGACGGTCGCCGGTCGGTACGCCGGCCGGGACTCCTCCGAGCCGATGACGCCGCGGATTGGATCAGCAAGAAAGGCGCTGACGGGCCAGGCCACCGGGCGACCATGCGTCTCGAGCGTGTTGTGGTCGACGGTTTCGAATCGAGTCTCACCGGAACCGGCGGTGGCTTGCAGCTCGACTGCCCTGCTGACGGTAGCGCCGACTGCGATCAGCTGTCTGGGCTCGTCGCCACAAGTGATCAGATGGACTATCCCCGAGGCGATCCCTGCCGACATCGACAAGGCGCCAGCGGCCCCCGGGACCAGGGGTCGAGCCACCACCGCGTCCTGCATGGCGTGGGTGGCGTTGATGGCGCGCCCATGGCGACCCTCTCCGGTAAACAAGAGACACATGTGGTCCCCACCGAGGAAAAGCACATCTCCGCCCAGTCCCTCGGCGGTGGCGATGAGATCTTCGAAGGCACCGTTGAGGGTGGTCGTAACCAGATCGTCGCCATCCTCGCCTTTCCCCGACAGCCGCTCAGTGAGAGCGGTGAGCCCGGCGATGCGGCACACCGCCACCGACCCGGCGACGATGCGGGCGCCGTCCCATGGTTCGTCGAGCAATCGCGGCACATACGGGGCGAAGGTGGCGCGCATGGCAGAAGCGTATGCAGCTACCGGCGACACAACCGGGATTGTCTATGCGAGCTCGGAAGGAAGACGCGCCTACTCGCTCGCCCACCGTTTGGCCGCCTCGACGTCGGCGGTGGCATAGACCTTGATCTCGCCGGGGACCATCCAGCCGAGGAATTTGAGAGCGTCGTCGACCCAGTCCTTGTCGGTGACCAGGGCGATCTTCTCCCAGGCCCCCCAGTTTCCGATGCCGAGTTTGGTGTCCTCCCACATGGCGCCGCCGGTATAGCCATCGAACTGGTCTCCGAGCAGGTAGATCAGGCGGAGCTTGTCATTGCTGAGCAATGCTGCGTCGACGGCAGGGTCGAGGGTGGTCTTGTAGTCGCCGGCGTCGACCTCGCCGACGGCTTCGAAGCCGATCACGTTGTCCGGGAGGTTGTCCATCATCTTGATCACGGTGTTCTCCTCATGCGTGGGCGAGCAATCGACCCCTAATCACGACCGTGCGGATCGAATCCGCCGACCCCGAGCAGCAGCCGCCTTCTTGCCCCGCTCGGTGACCGGTGGTCGGGGGACACCCTTGTGGTCGGGCAGGGCATGGCGTGGATCCCCCGCCTGCGTCCTGCCGTGACAGCGCTTCACCTTCTCACCACTCCCGCAGGGGCAAGGGCCGTTGCGCCCTGCCGCCTTCAGCGCCGCATCGAAAGCGAGCTCGTCCCGAGTCAGCAGGGTCATCACCTCGTCCGCGGGGCGTCCCGCTCGCATCGCGGAGACCATCATCTGCATCGGCCGGTCGACGTGGTGGAAGAACTTCTTGAAGCCATCACACAGGTAGTTCAGGCCGGGTTCGCCGTCCGGGGTCTCGAGGAAGCGATTCTTCGGGCACTCGCCGTGGCAGGCGAAGCGGACGTCGCAGTCGCGGCAGTACTGGGGCAGCGTTGTCAGCTTGTCCTGACCGAAGGCGTACTGCTGCCGGCCGCTCACGATTTCCCTCATACTGGTGTCGGTGATGTTGCCGACGAGGAACTCAGGGTCGACAAAGTGGTCGCAGGAGTACAGATCTCCGTTGTGCTCGAGGGCGAGTCCGGTCCCGCAGGTCTCGTTGAACACGCACATCCCCGACGACAGTCCCATCCAATTGCGCGCCGCCGCCTCGAAAGTCTGGACAAACACGCGCCCGACGTCGTTACGGACCCACTCGTCGAAGATCGTGATCAGGAAGTTGCCGAACTGCTCGGCTCCGACGGATCGATCCGAGGCGTAGGGGCCGCGCAGATGGGCGGGCTCGCCGTGCTCATCGACGCGCTCCACCACCGGGATGAATTGCATCCAGTCGGTGCCGACTTCGTCGCGCAGGAACCGGTACACCTCGGTGGGGTAGTCGCCGTTGATCGCGTTCACTGTGGTGAGCACGTTGTATTCCACACCGTGTTTCTGTAGGAGGCGGAGCCCGCGCATCACCTTGTCGAACGAGCCGTCGCCCCCCTTGTACACGCGATAGGCGTCATGCAGCTCGCGGGGCCCGTCGATGCTGATACCGATCAGAAAGTCGTGCTCCTTGTAGAACTCGCACCACTCGTCGTTGAGAAGGGTGCCGTTGGTCTGCATGGTGTTGAGGAACGTCATGCCCGGTTTTGCGTGCTGGTTCTGCAACTCGATGGAGCGCCGGTAGAAATCGACCCCCATCAGCGTCGGCTCGCCACCCTGCCAGGCGACGGTCACCTGCGGCACGTCGTGGGCCCCGATGAGCTGACGGATGTACTCGTCGAGCAGGTGGTCCGACATGTGGAAACGATCGCCCTCGTAGAGCAGTTCCTTGTCCAAGAAGAAGCAATAGGAGCAGGCGAGGTTGCAGATCGCCCCGGTCGGCTTGGCCAGGATATGGACCGCCGGGGGTGACCAGGCGGCCGCCGACGCCGCCGAGGCGGGACGTACGCTCGGAGCCGGCAATGGTGAGATTCTGGCCGCGGCGTCGTCCGGCATAGCGCTCCTTGGTTCTCCGTGCCAGAGGATATCGTCTGGCCCAGTCGCCTCGTGCCGTGGGCCAGCAGGGGGGGCTTCCGGACCCCCGAGCCCAGGGCTCGCAGGGGCGGCTACCGTTTTGGGGTATGTACTCGTCGCCGACCACGGGGCTCGATCGTGACCTGCTGACCGGGCAGAGAGTCTGGTCGACCCTGATCGTGGCCGGATCCGTCCTGTTCATCGTGGGAATGGTCGTGCTGCCCTGGTTCAACAAGGCGGCCATCTTTCGAACCGGCGCAGGGTTGACGTTCTTTCAGTGGTACCAACAGACCGAGTCGATGATCCCGTATTACGTCGCGATGGGTGCCTATATCGCCGCCGCCTTCGTTGCCTTCACCAAGGCCTCGCGATGGTCGGCGTGGGCGGGCATCGTTCTTGCCGGCATCACGTTTGTCGTAACAAGCTGGAAGATGAGCGCCATGTTGCTGGTCCCCACGCCACTCGAGCTCACCATCGGTGTCGGGTTCTACACCATGATCACAGGAGGCGCGCTGGTGCTCATCGGCAGCATCCAGCGCCTGGTGCAGGCGTCGTCCTAGACCACGACCAGATCGGTGGGGTAGGCGTTGAGCTTTCGGCCTCCGTCGGCTTCGCATACGATGATGTCCTCGACCCGCACCCCGATCACATCTGCCCTGAACAGCGACGGCTCGATCGTGAAGGTCATTCCGGTTTCGAGAGCGGTCTCGTCCTCCTCAGAGATATAGGGCCGTTCGTGGACGTCGAGACCGATGTTGTGCCCGGTGCGGTGGCGAAAGAGGTCGCCGTGTCCGGCCTCCACGATGACCTCACGACACGCGTGATGAACGGCAGCTGCGGTGACGCCCGGCCGGACCGCGGCGATGCCCGCAGCTTGCGCCCTCATCACGACGTCGTATCCGGCGATGAAGTCGTCCGTCGGCTCGCCGACGTGCACCGTTCGGCCGAAGTCGGAGCAATAGCCATCAACAACGGCGCCGAAATCGAAAGACACCGAGGCACCGGACACGATCGAATCCGACGTGAGGCGCCTGTCTGCGTCGCGATCGATGCCAACGCCGATGGTCCAGGCTCCTGTATCGAACGAAGGCAAGCGCGACCCGGCAAGCGCCATCTGGTGATCGATCTCTTCGGCCAGTTCGCGTTCGGTGACACCGGGTCGGATCCTCTTCGTCACCGCCGCCATCGCCGAGTCCGCAATGTGTGCCGCGCGCTCCATGAACACCAGTTCCTCAGGGGTTTTGATGCGGCGCTGCTGGTTGATGAGCGGCGATACGTTCCCCAGATCCGGATTGGAAAAAGCATCGAGCGCCTGGATCACCGCCTCGCCGGGGGTTCTGGCGCCGAGCCCGAGCTTGCGCACCGACCCGAACCGGCGGGCTGCACCGGCGAACAGGCGACTGCCGTCGTCGAGTTCCGACACGGTGACCAGGTCTCCCGGGACCCCTGAGGGCAGGTCGAACTCCACCATCATGCGGGGAAGGATGAACACGGGGTCGGTGTCGACGCCGATGAGCATGCCGGCAACCCAGTCGTGGGCGTACCCGATATCGCCGAACGTCGGCACCCTGCGTTCCAGACCGGTCAGATATTCCAGATCGGCCGAGAGCGGTATGAACGCAGCGTCGAACTCGCTCGTCTCCATCGTGGCGCGGAACCGCCGACGCCGATCGGCGTAGTCAAAATCCGGCATCTCAGGAATCTAGGAGGGTGGTGCATCGAGCGCACCGGCCCGAGCTGTCGATATTTCCAGCACCCCGGTCGGGTTGGTGCCCGCTGCAGATGCCAACGTCGACGGATCGCGCTAGTTTGTCGCCATACGAGCGCCATGGCGGCTCTCGTACAAGGCATTTTGAGGAGGCATTCGAATGACCAAGAGATTCTTATTGGTTGTGTTTGCGTTCGCTCTCGTTGTGGCTGCCTGCACTTCGAGCGACGACACGACAACCACCACAGCCGGTGCTGCCAGCACCACGACGACAACCACGGAGGCACCAGCAGCAGCGACGACGACTACGGCCGCCGAGGCTGTTGCCGTATGTCCGAGTGAGGCCGGCGGCGGAACCGTGGTCATCGGGACCACCGACGCCATCGCCAGTCTGGATACGGCTGATGCGTACGCGGTGCGGGACTGGGAGGTCCTGAAGAACTTCGGTGAACCGCTACTCAAGTGGGTTCCCGGTGCCGCCGACGAGCTGCAACTTGGCATCGCCGAGAGCATGCCCGTTGCCAGCGAGGATGGCCTCACCTGGACGGTCACGCTGCGCGACGGTCTGTTGTTTGGTGACGGCACCCCGGTCACCGCACAGATTGTTGCAAGCCAGTTGACGCGCCTGCTGACGATCTCAGAGACCGGGCCCAACCAGGTCGGCTTGACGCTGGGCAACCCGTACGTCGACAGCATCGAAGCTGTTGACGACCGGACGGTCCAGTTCAACCTCCCGGCACCGATTGCGTTCTTCCAGCAGCTGCTGGCGAGCGCCTCGTACATCCCGGCGAACCCGGCGATCTTCCCCGAGGGGGAGCTCAACATCTTCCCGGAACCGCCCCTGACGGGCACCGGGCCGTGGATCGTGACCGAGATCGTTCCCGAGGAATCGATGACGCTGGAGCCGAACCCCAACTACTACGGCGACCAGCCGAATTTGGACAGGGTGATCGTTCGCCAGTTCGCCGATCCGCAGTCGATGGCCCTTGCGGTCCAGAGCGGTGAGATCGACGTTGCCTGGCGGATTCTCGGAGCCGAGTTGGCCACCGAGCTCGGTGAGGTCGACGGTCTGAACTCCGTCGTCGTGCCGTCCGGTCCGATTCGCTACCTGATCATCAACCACGTCCTCGAGCCCACCAACGACCCGAACGTGCGGAAGGCCATCGCCTCGGTGATCGATCGCGATGAGCTTTCCGACGTCATCTTCGGTGGAGCCGTCGATCCGCTGTTCTCGCAAGTGCCCCCGGGCTTCCTGGGAGCCAACGAGGCGTTCGAGGATCTGTATGGATCACCGGACCTCGATGCGGCACGGGCCTTCCTCGAGGCGTCCGGCTATTCCGAGGACAACAAGCTGCAGCTGCCCGTGTGGTATCCACCGGAGCACTACGGAGCGACGACGGCCGACGGCGTGCTGCTCATCGTCCAACAGCTCGAAGCAACCGGGATGATCGATGTCTCCGTCCAGGCACAGGAGTGGGGCACCTACGTCGGCGCCGCTACCAGCGGTGAGGACTATGCGGTCTCCGTGCTCGGCTGGTTCTTCGACTTCCCGGATCCGGAGAACTATCTCCAGCCGTTCATCGAGAACGGTGGTATCGGAACGATGGTCACCGCGAAGGAAGACGGATCGATCACGCCCGGCGTGAGCCCTGAACTGCTCACCTTGCTGACCGCATCTCGTCTCGAGACCGACCTCGACGCGCGTGCCGCAATCCTCGACGAATTGCAGAAGGTGTACGCCGATGAGGTGGTGACCGTTCCGTTGTGGATCGAGCCGGAATTCATCGTGTACCGAGACGGTATCTGCGGCGACGCAAGCCTGCCGAACCCGCAGACGCTCAACATCGGTGGCACGATGGAGTTCGTCTATTCGGTGCTGAACACCGACGGAAGCTAGGTCCGCACCGACATGTAGGTGATTTTGGGGAGGGCTCCGGCCCTCCCCAAAATTCCATGGACCGCCAACCGACAGGGCGTTATGCATCCTTTGTTGCTGACCTTCTTGATCTTCGGCATTCCTGCCGTCATCGGGTTGGCGTACGTCTTCGTGCGCGGAAGCCCGGGTCTTCGCTCCTACATCGTCACCAGGATCGCGCTGACCATCCCGATGATCTTGATCCTGGCGACCGTCGTGTTCCTCGTGATGCGGATCATCCCCGGCGATCCGATCGATTCGGCGCTTGGACCAAAGGGCACTGCTGAGATCAAAGAGCGCTTTGCCGAGCAACACGGACTGAACGACCCCCTGGCCGTGCAGTACGGCAGATTCGTCGTAGACATCTTCACGCTGGATTTCGGCAACTCCCTCGTGCAGTCGCAGCGTCCGATCGTGGACGAACTGGGAGAACGGCTCCCGGCGACACTCGAAATGGTGATTCCTGCGACATTGCTCGCCCTCGGCCTTGGCATCTTCCTGGGGACAAGAGCGGGGGTGCGGCGCAAGAGCGCCACCGACTACGGATCGCGCATCTTCAGCGTCATGATCTACGCGATGCCGATCTTCTGGCTCGGTTTGCTCTTCCAGTTGATCTTCGGTGTCTGGTTGGGATGGACGCCCATCGCAGGCAGAATCGATCCCCAGATCCCGCTGGAGCGCACCACCAACCTGCTGGTCGTCGACGCGATCATCACGGGAAACTGGGTCGCCCTCCGCAGCGTGCTCTCCCATCTCGTATTGCCCACACTCACTCTGGGACTCGTCCTGTCGGGGGTGTTCCTGCGTCTCACCCGCATCAACATCATCGAGACAGGCCAGGAGGACTACGTCGCCGCCGCCCGAGCACGCGGCATCGATCGTGGAACGATCACCCGCAAGTACTCACTGAAGAACGCAATGATCCCGGTGATCACGTTGATCGGCCTCCAGGTGGCGATCCTGCTCGCAGGAGCGGTGCTCACGGAAACCGTCTTCGCCTGGCCCGGGATGGGGCGATACCTCATCCAGCGCATTCTGGCGCGTGACTTCATCGCAGTTCAGAGCGTGATCATCTTCTTCGCCCTCTTTGTTGCGGTCATCAGCCTGGCCGTCGACATCGTGTATTCGCTGCTGGACCCGCGGGTGCGTTACTGATGCCCGACCCGGTCCTCCTGGATGCTCCTCCTGAGGAGCAGTGGCAGATTGATCTGGAGCGGGTCGGGCTGCTGCGCAGGCTTCTCAACGGCAGGAAGTGGTACGGCGTCGACTGGTGGATGGTCGTGATCTCCTCGATCATGGTCGTGTTCTTCATCGTCATCGCCTTCTTCCCTGGGTTGCTGGCGCCACACGACCCGCTCGAACAGGTCGGGCCGCGGTTCCTGCCGCCGGGGGATAAACCGGACGCCGAGGTTCTGCTCTTGCGCGTGGACTCGCCCATCGAATCGCTTGCAGATCTCGCCGGCCAGGGCCGGGTGCCTACCGCCGTGGTGCAGGGGGCTCCCTCGAGCGAGGACATCCGCTCCGAAGCCGAGCGCATAACCCAAGAGCTGGCGGCCACTGGTTCCGACGATCGCATCCGGTTCCGGATCCTCCGGCTCGAGACGCTGGAGGAGGTGTTGGCCGCGATCCAGGCAGGCGACGTCGAGCTCGGCGCCGGCTCATCGCAACAGCTGGAACCGCTGATGGACGCCTACCCCGACGTGGTCATTGCCGGGCCGATCAGCGGGGAAAAGGGTGGCAAGACCTTCCTGCTCGGCACGAATCAAATCGGTCAGGATGTGTTGAGCCGTCTCAGCTGGGGTGCCCGCATCGCCCTCATCATCGGCTTTACCGCATCGATCTTCTCGCTCGTCCTGGGGGTGCCGCTCGGTTTGTTCGCCGGTTTCACCGGGGGGAAAATCGATAGGGGACTCACGCTGGTGATGGACAGTCTCTATGCGTTCCCCGGCCTGATTCTCGCCATCGCCATCGCTGCGGTGCTCGGCCCCAGCATCGTCAACGTGATCGTTGCCATTGCGGTCCTCTACATCCCGACCTATTACCGCATCGTCCGCGGCCAGACGCTGTCCACGAAGGAGAGCCTCCACGTGGAAGCGGCGACGAGCATCGGCGCCACCAAGACTTCCATCTTGCGCCGTTACATCTTTCCGCTGGTGATTCCATCGGTTGCGATCATCTTTTCGGTCAACATCGCAGACGCCATCCTCACCGGCGCCGCGCTGAGCTTCCTCGGTTTGGGCCTGCCCCCTACCACACCCGATTGGGGCATCGATTTGGCCCGCGGCCAGGAGTTCATCCAAAGAGCATGGTGGCTCATCACCTTCCCCGGCATCGCCGTCATGCTCGTCGTGCTGGCGTTCACCATGCTGGGTGAAGGACTCACCGAGATCTTCAACCCGAAACTCAGGAAGCAATGAGCTCGGATGTCCTGTACTCGATCCGCAACCTAGACGTCGAATACGACACCCGCCTCGGGGGGGTGCGTGCGGTCGACGATTTCTCGCTCGATATCCAGAAGGGTGAGATCCTGGGCCTGGTAGGGGAATCCGGGTGCGGCAAGTCCACCCTCGGCAAGGGGATGATGCGCACGATCACCACCCCCGGCCACATCGTGGGCGGTGAGCTGTGGTTCGAGGGTGTCGACCTGATGACACTCAGCGAGAAGCAGATGAGCGGTATCCGCGGCAACAAGATCGGCATGGTGTTCCAAGACCCGATGACGTCGCTCAACCCGCTCATGACGATCGTCGACCATCTGACCGAGGCAATTCGGGCCCATCACAAAGAAGTGTCCCAACAGGCGGCACGAGCTCGGGCCACGGAGATGGTGGCCGAGCTCGGCATCCGAACCGAGCGGATCGATGACTACCCGCATCAGTTCTCCGGAGGCATGCGGCAGCGCATCATGATCGCCCTCGTCCTGGCGCTCAACGCCTCGCTCGTGATCGCTGATGAGCCGACGACCGCACTGGATGTGATCGTCGAGGCGCAGTTCCTGGATCTGCTGAGAGGTCTCCGCAAGGAGTTCGAACTGACGATCCTCCTGATCACACACAACATCGGAGTTGTCGCCGAACTGGCGGATCGGGTGGCGGTCATGTACGCAGGGAAACTGGCGGAAGTGGCTCCGGTCGATTCACTGTTCCTTGAAACGAAACATCCCTACAGCCGCGGGCTCTTGAAGTCGGTGCCGAACATCGATGTCGACAATCAGGAGCTGTACAAGATGGAGGGTGCGCCCCCCAACCTCATCGCCCCACCATCGGGATGCCGGTTCCACCCGCGTTGCCCATACGCGGTCGCTCTGTGCGCCGCGGAGGAACCGGAGCTCACAACGGTGAGCGGCGAGCAGCATCGAGCCACCTGCTGGATCTATTCCGATAGGAAAGATCGCCCGACGGACGGCCTCACATGACCGACGAGAAAGCGCTGGTCAGGCTCGAACACGTTGAGAAGTTCTTCCCGGTTCCCAGGGGGCTCATCGCCAGCCTTCGCGACAGGGGGGAGAAACCTGCGGTCAGGGCGGTCGATGACGTTTCGTTCGAGATCAAGCGGGGCGAAGTGCTCGGGCTTGCCGGTGAGAGTGGCTCGGGCAAGTCCACGGTAGGTCGACTCGTGTTGCGCTTGTTGGACCCTACGGCCGGCCGCGTTTTCTTCGATGGTGTCGATCTGGCGACGCTGAAACCAGAGGAGATGCGCAAGACGCGCAGCAGGATGCAGGTCGTCTTCCAGGATCCGCTTGCCTCGCTCAACCCGCGAATGTCGGTCGGTCGGGCCGTCGAGCACCCTGCCCAGATCCACATGCCGGATCTGACCCAGCAACAGCGGAGGGAAGCGGTGTACGAGATCTTCGGTGCGGTGGGCCTCGATCCTCCGAAGTACTTCTACGACAAGTATCCCCATCAGATCAGCGGCGGACAGCGGCAGCGCATCGTGATGGCACGCGCCCTCATCACCCGTCCGGACCTCATCGTGGCCGACGAGCCGATCGCCATGGCAGACGTGTCGGTCCAGGCACTGCTGCTCGACTTGATGATGCGTCTCAAGGAGGAGTTCGATCTCACCTATCTCTTCATCACGCACGACCTGGCCACCACCAAGTACCTCTGTGATCGACTGGCGGTCATGTACCTGGGCAAGATCGTTGAGGTCGGGAACCTTCGGGAGGTGTTCACCAACCCGCAGCACCCGTATACGCGAGCCCTGTTGTCGGCAGTTCCGGTACCGGATCCCCGGCATCGCCGGACCGAACCGTTGCCTCAGGGTGAGATCCCGAACCCGATCAACCCTCCTGCCGGCTGTCACTTCCATCCTCGCTGCCCGATCGCGCAGAAGGGAATCTGCGATGTCGAAGCGCCGGAGCTGCTGCCGTTCCACGACGACGACGCTCATCTCGTCTCGTGTCATCTGCGAACCGGTGCCTACCAGGACCTCGATCCGGATCGGCAAATCGCATAAGCGGAGGCTGACGGGGTCGAATAGTGGACCGTGAGCGAGGGCACCCTCCGCCGGGGCGTGCTCTTTCACGATGGCACCTCGTTCGATGCCAACGACGTCGTTGCCTCGTTCGCCGCAGGTCTCGATGTCTCCAGCCCGTTGCACACCGGCAACAGCGGTGTGCGTTTCCAGCTACCAGTTCCCGGAGTCGCAAGTCGCAAGTCGCAAGTCGCAAGTCGCAAGTCGCAAGTCGCAAGTCGCAAGTCGCCGAATCACCTATCACGAAGGAATCTGGGCCACCATCCGGCTTTCGACGAAGCTGCCGGGCCCTGCCGCCAGGCCCCTTCCCAAAGAGATCTGCCGGGCCCTGCCGCCAGCCCCTTTCCAAAAGAGAAAGGAGACGGCCTCGAACTGCAAGACTGCTCGCCGTGAACCGCTATTTCGCAGGTGGCCCGGGACAGCCGAGGGTCCGGCGCGCCAGCGACGCCGTCGCAATCGGCATCGGTCTCCTGCTTCTGCTGTGGACCGGTCTGAACGCGGAGACGGTCCTTGCCTTCGAACAGCTCCTGGTTGATCTCGCCGTGAGTCTGCCTTCCTGGTCCAAGAACGTGTACCAAATCGGGTACCTGCTCGGGTTCTTGATGGTCATCTCGCTGTTCGTGGCCGCAATTCTCCAGGGCAGGCAGCGACTCGACCTGCTTCGCGACCTGGTTCTCGCCGTGGTCGTCTCTGCAACCGTGGCGATTCTGCTCGCCTTGTGGTTATCCGAGGCCTTTCCTTCATTCCCCCTCGAGCTGACGGGAGACGAGCCGAAGGCAGTATTTCCGATCGTCCGGGTCGCACTCCTCACCGCTTCGATCATGGTCGCCGCGCCCCAACTGAGCCGGCCGATCCGTCGCCTGGGGTGGGCCCTGGTCGTGCTCGTCGCCATCTCCGGCTTCGGGCTCGGCTTCGGGTTCCCATCGGACGCCCTCGGAGGCGTCGGCCTCGGCATGGTCGTCGGCGGCTCGATCTTGCTCGTCTTCGGCTCACCGCGCGGATATCCCGACATCGGGTCGATCGTGGCCGCCCTCTCGGATCTCGGGCTCCAGGTCGGCGACCTGGCGTTGGTGCCCGACCAATCGTGGGGATTACGAACCCTCACCGGATCCCTCGATGACGGAACAAGAGTGAAGGTCCTGGCCTACGGTCGGGACGCCTCTGACACTCACCTGGTGGCAAAGGCGTGGCGCAGTACGTGGTACCGCGAAGGTAGCGATGAGATCAGCTTGAGCCGCCTCCAGATGGTCGAACATCAGGCGCTGGCAATGCTGATGGCAAGCAGGAACGGTGTGCACACACCGGATCCGCTGGCGGTCGGGGTCGGCGGCGACGATATGGCGCTGCTGGCTACCAGCATCGAAGGGGTGCCAATCACTTCCCCGTCGCCCGAGGAATTGACACCGATGTGGCAGGAGGTGAGCCGCCTCCACGACAGCAGAATGGCCCATGGGTCGCTGACCCTCGAGGCAGTCACGATGAAGGATGGCACTGCCGTGCTCAGCAACTTCGCTGCGGCTTCGTTCAACGCCGGCGAGAGCCGCCAGAGCCTCGACATCGTGTCGCTCCTCTATGAGACCGCGACGATCGTCGGAGCCGAGACCGCCGTGGCCGCGGCGCATGCTGTGGTGCCCGAACAACGACTGGTTGCCGCTCTCGCCTACCTCCAGGTTCCTGCTCTGACCCGCGCCCAGCGAAAGCTCGTCGACAAACCAAAGAAGCTGGTCGCAGAGCTCAGAGACGGCATCGCAGACGCCACCGGAGCCGAGATTCCCCCGCCGGCGAAGCTGCGCAGGGTCCGGCCGAAGGACCTGATCATGCCGGGGCTTTCGCTGATCGCGGCATACGCCCTGATCGGGCTGCTCGCCGACATCGATTTCGCTGCGGTGTGGGCGGTGGTGAAAGACGCAACGTGGGCATGGATCATCATCGGGTTCTTCATCGGCCAGATCGCCTTCTTGTTCGAGGCCACCGGGATGCTGTTCGCTACCGGCTCCCCGCTGCCGATGAAACCGCTCGTCGTCCTTCAGGTGGCGGTGAAATGGATTGGCCTCGCCATCCCCAGCGCCGCCGGCCGCATCACGATGAACACGTTGTTCCTTCGCAAGTACGGGGTCCCTCCGACCATCGCCGTCACCCAGGGGGCGATCGACGGCCTTTCCGGTTTTGTCGTCGAGGCCATCATCCTGCTCATCGCCTTCATCGCCATCGACGTTCCCATCGACTATGACACCCCTGAGATCGCGTGGGGGGTGATCCTGGTCATCGTCGTTCTCCTGATCGTGGGGGCGGTCATCGCCGTCCTGCGCATCCAGCGGTTCTACGATCTCGTGGTGCCGGTCCTCAAGGAAGCGTGGGGGTCGCTGTCCGGCGTCCTGACCGACCCCAAACGAACGCTCGGGCTGCTCGGGAGCAACCTTGCCTCGCGAATCATCCTCGCCGTCACCCTCTGGTTCATCCTCCAGGCCGTCGGGACCCCACTGCCGTTGGTGGTAGCCCTGGTGGTGACGGTGGCCGTCAACCTGCTCGCCGGATTGGTACCGATACCCGGGGGTATCGGGGTTGCCGAGGCGGTGCTGACTTCGTTCCTCATGCTCGTCGGTCTCGGAGCCGACGAAGCGTTCGCGGTCGCCATCGTCTTCAGGATCGCCACCTTCTACATCCCCGCCGCGCAGGGGTTCTTTGGGACCCGGTGGTTGGAGACCGGCGGGTACATCTGAGTCGCCAGTCGCAAACCAGAAAACGCTAAACGAGTTTCGCTTTCAGCTGCTGATACTCGTCGTCCGTTATGTCGCCATCGTTGCGAAGCTTGGCGAGGTTGGCGATCTCCCCGGCGACCGACGAGCCGTCGGCAACGACGGCGGCGTCGTAGTGCGCCACCGCGACAGCCTCATCCGGGGTGAGGGTCGGCCGGACAATCAGGTAACCGAGAACCCCGATGAGTGGAAACAGGACGATCAGGATCGTCCACGACACCTTGGCCCACCCCGACAGGTCGCCGCGGCGAAGCAGATCAACGAACGTCGTGATGACGAGGAATACCCAGAGGACGAACACCGCGCCCCAGACCATCAGCATCACCAACTGCCAGAAGTTCATCCCTCTCCCCTTTTCTCCGTTTGCCCTCGCAGGGGGCTCGAGTCCGACTATATCTGAGACGCCAGGGCCGCCGCCGATCGATGCTAGTTTCGCCATGTCTATGACTACGACAACAGACACCATGGTGCAGATCCCCGGCGGCGAATTCGCCATGGGGTCAGAGGAGTTCTACCCCGACGAGGCGCCGGTGCGCCGCATCACCGTCGATGGGTTTCGCATGGACCCCTACCAGGTGACCAACGACGAGTACGCCGGGTTCGTCGCAGCAACCGGCTACGTGACCGTTGCCGAGCACGTCCCGGACGCTGCGCTGTACCCGTTGGCGCCACCGGAGAATCTCGTACCAGGATCCCTGGTGTTCACGATGACCGATGGGCCGGTGGATCTGCGCGACTACCACAACTGGTGGCAGTGGACCCCCGGCGCACAGTGGCGGCACCCGACCGGACCGGCATCCGACCTCGACGGCCTCGGCAACCATCCGGTGGTACATATCGCCTACCAGGACGCCGAGGCGTACTGCGCCTGGGCCGGCGGCACCCTGCCCAGCGAGGCAGAATGGGAATTTGCCGCTCGCGGCGGCCTCGACGGCAAGCGGTTCGTATGGGGTGACGACGATCCTCAGGAGACCGCGCCGGTGGCGAACACCTGGCAAGGCCGTTTCCCGTTCGAGAACACCGAGGTCGACGGATACACCCGGACCGCGCCGGTCGGCTCCTTCCCGGCGAACGGATACCACCTGTATGACATGGCGGGCAACGTGTGGGAGTGGACCGATGACTGGTTCACCGACCAGCCGGGCAGACTCGCCGAACACTCGTGTTGTGCACCGGTGGACCCTCGCGGTGCGGTGGTGGAACAGAGTTTCGACCAGCGTCAGCGAGAAACACCAATCCCGCGCAAGGTGCTGAAGGGCGGATCCCACTTGTGCACTCCGCAGTATTGCTACCGATACCGGCCCGCCGCCCGCCAGCCGCAAATGATTGATACCGGGATGAGCCACCTCGGCTTCCGCCGCATCATGAGAGAGGAACGCTGAAGCGAGACGGGACACCCTGTCGTTCTTGCGTCAGAAACCGCACCAATCTGCGGTTTCTGACGCAAGAACGGAGCGCGACGAAGGGCCCGCGATCTCGCGGACCCTTCGCCCATTCACGTTTGTTCGATTACTCGCTGGCTGCGAGAACTCCGAGGCCGACCAGAGCCATCGGGCTCAGGAAGTCCTGGGCGAGCATGAGTCCGCCGGAGGCCTCGACTGCATCGCGCAAGGGAATGGCCCAGGTATGCTCGATCGCGAGCAGCATTGCGGCGCCGCCTGCCGGAATGGCGTCGGCGATCTCCCCGATCCTGGCCTGATCGAGGCCGTACTCGTACTTCTCCATACCCGCTACAGCACCGGCGATCGCACCGACCTCTGCACCTTCGACACCTCCGGCTCCGAGGCCTACGAGGGCCCCGATCCAGGCGCCGTAGGCCATCATCTCTTCCTCGGTCAGATCGCTGAGCTGGGCCGCGATCACCGTGCCGTCCTCGTCCTTGTACACGCCGAGCGAGTCGACGATGCGAATGTGACCCGCCGCGGTTGCATCTTCCAATGCGCCGAGAATTGATCCATCGAGTTGTGGGTCGGTGAAACCGACGGCGAGCAGCTGTAGTGGTCCGATCTGCATGAGAGTCCCCTCTGTTACAAGCGACCGCACTTCGACCGCCGTGGGGCAAGTATATCGGTGCCCGGGTTGGTCGGATCGCTAGGGCTGTAACCCCCAATCCCTGCCCTCCCCGGCCTTGACATCGACCGAGGTCCCGTTCATGGTGGCGCTGACCAACCAGGAGCTGGCATGGCTTGGACCGAAGCCGATATCCCCGACCAGACCGGCCACATCGCCGTTGTCACCGGCGCAAACGGTGGGCTTGGCTACGAAACCACCAGGGCGCTCGCCGCCAAGGGCGCCACCGTAGTGATGGCTTCCCGGAACCAGGAAAAGGCAAAGGGGGCCGAGAAGACCATCCTCGAGCACAGCCCACAGGCCGATCTCGACCTGCGAGCGCTCGATCTAGCCTCTCTTGCTTCGGTACAGGCGTTCTCGCAAGGGGTGCTCTCGGACTACGACTCCATCGATCTCCTGATCAACAACGCAGGGGTGATGGCGACCGCTCAGATGGAAACAGCGGACGGGTTCGAGCTGCAGTTCGGTACGAATCACCTCGGCCACTTCGCGCTGACCGCCCACCTGATGCCCGCCCTGCTTCGCACCGGGATGGGGCGGGTCGTCACCGTCACCAGCACCGCCCGCTACTTCAGAAAACCGTTGGATCCTGCCGATCCACATCTCAGGAACTCGTACGACCCTTGGCGCGCATACGGTCAGGCAAAGACGGCCAACATCCAGTTCGCCGTCGAGTTGAACCGGCGACTCGATTCCTCTGAGGCTGCGGTGGTGAGCCTTGCTGCCGACCCCGGGTTCACCGACACCAACCTGCAGAAGGAGAGCGTGCGCCTCAGCGGCGGGTCTGGCGCCTCCCGCTTCTTCGCCACGATCACCCCGGTGATCGGGATGAGCCCGGCGCGAGGGGCGCTGTCACAGCTGCGGGCTGCCACCGACCCGCAGGCCGGCGGCGGCGAGCTGTACGCACCCAGGTGGATTGCCAACGGCTCACCGATCCGCCGGTCCATCGGGTCCGGCCTGCTGGACCCAGACGAGCTCGAGCAATTGTGGGAGCTCTCCGAATCCGAGACCGGCATCGAATTCGACGTCGCAGGAATGGTCGGCGAGAGGTAGGGGTCGCGAGTCGCAAGTCGCAAGTCCCGGAAGCCCCCTCTGTCCCGCCGGCTCCGCCGTCGGTCCACCTCCCCCAAGAGCAAGAGGGGAGGAAACGGGCGGGAGCAGGCAGGTCGGTAGGGTTTTCGGGATGGGTGTCACCAAGCGGGTTTTGCTCTGGGTGATGGGCGGGTTCTATGTCGTCGCCGGCATGAACCACTTCCTCAACGCCGAGGCGTACATCGCGATCATGCCCACCTACCTGCCCTGGCACGGCCAGCTCGTTTTCCTCTCCGGCCTTGGCGAGGTCGCTCTCGGGATCGGCGTCCTCATCCCAACCACGAGGGTGGTGTCGGCGTGGGGCATCATCCTGTTGCTCATCCTGATCTTCCCGGCCAACCTGTACGTGGCAATGAATGATCTTGCCTATTTCGGAGGCGAACCGAACACCCTGCTCAATTGGCTGCGGCTTCCGTTCCAGCTCGTCCTGATCGCCTGGGCCTACGGGTACACGAAACCTGCACTGCCCGAACCGGTAGTGTCGCCCACATGAGCCGCCCCGGCTGTGGCACGAAAGACCCGGATCAGCGCACAGGCTTCCTGCGCGCCAACGCCGAACGCTGATGCGCGCCGTAGTGTGTCGGGAGTTCGGCCCGGTCGATCGCCTCGAGCTGGCAGAGCTGCCCGACCCTGAGCCCGGCCCAGGAGAGGTGGTGATCGACGTCTCGGTGGCTGCCATGAACTTCCCGGATACCCTGATCGTGCAAGGCAACTATCAGGTCCGGCCCGAGCCTCCCTTCTCCCCCGGGTTCGAGGGGACCGGG
Source organism: Acidimicrobiia bacterium (assembly GCA_036985755.1). Taxonomy (GTDB): domain Bacteria; phylum Actinomycetota; class Acidimicrobiia; order Spongiisociales; family UBA5794; genus JACZST01. Next base: position 22,227 of record BTQG01000002.1, read on the forward strand.
GTCATCTCCGCGGTGGGGGATGGGGTTACGTTGCAGGTTGGGTCCCAGGTGGTCGCCGCGTTCACCCACGGTTCGTTCGCCGAGAAGTGGCTGGTGCCTGCTGCCAGTGTGCTCGCCTTTCCCAACGGGCTCTCGCTGGAGGAGGCTGCCGGATTCACCATCACCTACGGCACCTCGTTCTACGCCCTGAGCCAACGAGGGCAGCTAGGCAAGGGTGAGGTGCTCCTGGTCCTCGGCGCCGCCGGTGGTGTCGGCAGTGCTGCGGTGGAACTGGGCAAGATCATGGGGGCCACCGTCATCGCGGCGGCGTCGACAGAGGACAAGCTCTCATTCGCCGCCTCGCTCGGCGCCGATCACACCATCAACTACACCGAACAGGAGCTGAAGGCAGCGGTCAAGGAATTCACCGACGGGCGAGGCGTCGACGTGGTGTACGACCCGGTGGGTGGCGAGCTGTCGGAGACCGCCTTCCGGACCATCGCCTGGGGGGGCCGCCATCTGGTGATCGGCTTCGCCGCAGGCGACATTCCTGCCATTCCCCTCAACCTTCCCTTGCTCAAAGGGGCGTCGATCGTCGGGGCGTACTGGGGAGATTGGTTGAGGGAGGAACCGCACCAGGCCGCAGAAACGGTCGCCGAGCTCTACGAGCTCGCCGCAGCCGGTCGGGTCCATCCGCGAGTCAGTGATGTCTTCGCCCTCGAGCAATATGCCGACGGCTACGCCGCCCTCACCAGCCGCGCCGCCAAGGGCAAGGTGTTGTTGCGGGTAGCGGAGCCCTCTTTCCCCCGGTAGCGGGCATTTGGGAGTGAGTGGTGGAGAGGCACGACCTCCGAGTTGCCCCTCGCCCGGCTCGCGAAAAACCCCATCTGAGCCATTGCGCAAGTTGTCGGCTAGGCCACCGATAGGAACTTAAGGGAATTCTTACATTCCAACCCGCACGCTCGTGCCACGTTGGCGCAAAGCAGAAGGGTGCGAAATGCGCAAGATCGGCGTTCTCGTGGCAGCACTGGGCATGTTGGCCGCGGCCTGCTCCAGTCCGGAATCGAGCACCCGCTCGATCACCGACGCCGGTCGGCTCACCAGGATCGACATCCCGGCCGACTGGCAGTACTACTCGAACGACGCCCTTGCCGACATCGTGTCCACACCGTTTGTCTCGCAGGCACCGGGATTCGAGATGCCGGTTATGTCGCGCTTCGTCTTCGACGCGGCACCCATCCCGACCACCGACAACCTGATCGCCCCTCTCTCCCAAGCAGATTTTCCGATCGGCAGCTCCGTGGTGCGCCGCATCTCGCCCGACATGCGCGACCAGATGTCCCGTTACCTGCTCGCTGAGGCCGTCGCGCCGTACCACGCGGCGTCGGAACAGCGCGAGTTGGCCAAGAGCGATATCGACCTGGGAGACGACTACCAGGGCGTGCAGGTGACCGTGATCTTCAAGGAGCCCGGCACCGAGCTAGACGTTGGCGTCCACCTGATCTCGGTCACCGATCCCGAGGTGACCATGCTGTACCAGGTGGCCATCGGGTGCAGCATGGAGTGCTTCCGGGCATACGGTCCAACGATCAGAGAGGTCGTCGATTCGTGGCTGGTGAACACCCGTGGGTAGAGGAACCGCTCACCGGGGAGTGAACTGTGGCTAGAGGCACCGTTTATGAGGGTGTGAAGGTGGAGAAGAGCCGGCGTAACCCGGCGTCGATCTTCGACCGATTCAAGATCCTGCTCATCCTTGCGGTGTTCTTCCTCATCGCGGTGACCTACCAGCTCAACCCGCCGTTCACCGGGTGGAGCGAGGCGCTGGAGATCACCCTCGGCACGGTCATCGGCTTCGGCCTCGTCGTGGCGATGGGTCTCGAGATCCTCCGTCAGTTCCACTACTACATCTCGGAAACGTGGGCCGCCTACAACCACCTGTGGTCGAACAGTGTGTTCGGCGGCTTGGAGCGGACGTTGCAGGGGATGATGACCGAGTGGACCCGGTTCCGCCTGGCCAGGCTGTTCAAGATCTTCCTGTTTTTCATGGTCATCGGGAGCGGGGTGATGATCGTCGTCGGCGGGGTCACCAACCCGATCGATGGCCTGCTCGCCATCCCAAGCCTGATCGGCCAGTACGCCTTCATCATCGTCTATTTCATGATGATCATGTCGCTGATGGTCGGGCAGTTCGTCCTGATGTTCTGGTTCCTCAGCAAGGGTGGGATCGACGTCGTATTTCCTGAGGATATCGAAACCCGCTTCGATTCGGTGTGGGGCCAGGACCATGTGCTCGATCTGGTCAAGGAGAACGTCGCCTTCCTGGAGAACCCCGACGAGATCGAGGCAAAAGGTGGCTACATCCCAGGCGGAATCCTCCTGTGGGGTCCTCCCGGCACCGGAAAGACCCTCATAGCAGAAGCCATCTCCGGCGAGATCGGCAAGCCGTTCGTCTTCGTCGACCCCGGCGCCTTCATCCAGATGTTCATGGGCATCGGCATCCTCAAAGTGAAACGGCTGTTCCGCAAGCTGCGCAAGCTGTCGCTCCAGCACGGCGGTGTGATCGTGTTCTTCGACGAGGCAGATGCTCTCGGCAGCCGCGGCGCCATCGGGGCGGGCGGCCAGGGACAGTTCCAATTCGAAGCCGCCAACAGCTTGCAGTGCAACGGCCTCGGTTACGTGTCGGACCAGAGCCGCTATCAGGTGCTGGACTCGATGGGCCTGCTCGACGGGTCCGCGGCACCGGAACCACCGCAGCGGTGGGTAGACCGCATCATGATGGGCATGGGCGGCGGAGGCGGCGGAGGCGGCATGGGGACCTTGCAAGCGCTGCTCACCGAGATGTCCGGGCTCAAGAAGCCGCGGGGCCTTTCGAACAAGCTGCGGCGTGCCGTCGGAATGAAACCGAAGCCGCCGCCGCAGTACCGGATCCTGGTGATGATGGCGACCAACATGCCGGACGCCCTCGACGAAGCGCTGCTCCGGCCCGGTCGCATCGACCGCATCTACAAGGTCGGCTATCCGTCGAAGACAGGCCGCGAGGAGACCTTCCGCGGCTACCTGAAGAAGGTGAAGAACGTCCTCACCGAAGAGGAAATCGACCGTCTCGCCACCATGACGCCGTACTACTCGGGCGCCAAGGTCAAGGACCTGGTCAACGAAGCCCTGATCCTCGCCATTCGCGACGACCGCGATACGGTGGAATGGGATGACATCTGGCACGCCCGTTCCACCAAGGAGCTTGGGCCGCCGGAAGACGTCGAGTACATCGAACGAGAACGTCACGCGGTGGCGATCCACGAGGCCGGCCACGCCGTGGCCGCACATCTTTTGCGATCACACCGCATGATCGATCTGGTCTCGATCGAGAAGCGGGCGACCGCCCTGGGCATGGTCGCTTCCCTCGATATCGAAGACCGGGTGACCCAGTGGCAAACCGAGCTCGAGATCGACGTCAAGGTGTCGATCGCCTCGCTCGCCGTGGAGCGGATGTTCTTCGGCGGCGACAGCTCGTCCGGCGTGTCCAGCGATTTGCAGGCGGCGACCAACCTCACCGCGCTCATGGAGGGCGTTTTCGGTATGGGGTCGGGGCTGACATCGCTCGCCGGCCTGCCCGAGCACATCATCACGCAGACTCCCGACCCCACCGACAAGGTGGTCGGCCGGATGTCGGACCGCATCGAGAAGCGCCTTCAGGTCCTGTACGACGAGGTGTACGAACTGCTCGAGGAACATCGCCAGGACGTGGCCCGCCTGGCCGGCGTGCTCGGGGAGAAGAGGACGATCTCCGGCGAGGAGGTCGCTGAGGTCATGGGATCGGATTCAGGCTCATGGACGTCACACAAGCCCGAAGGCTTTGCCGCCGCCGACCTCGACGACCTGCGCTCTGCAATGAGCGACAACGGCCCATCGGGGAACGGCGGTGTCCCGGAGAAGCGGGCGAGAGGTCCCAAGGGCAACGGCGAGGTAGAGCCCGTCCCCGGCACGTAGCCGGGTTGGGAGATCAGCTCGGCAACACATCCGAGGCAAGCGGCGGCGGCGATTCCCCTTCGCCGACGCTGGATGCCCCGCCCCCAACATGTATGTCGAGTGCGACCTCGGCTCAACCCGGACCGTCTATGGGCATCGGTAGGGTCATGGCAGGAGGAACACCATGCCGACCGAGAGGAAAATGAGCGTCCCCGCCGACACGTTGGAGCGTTGCGAGCCTTCACCGGGACCCGCCGCCCCGGTCGGACAATGATGATCGGAATCATTGGTGCGATGGAAGCCGAGGTGCGCCTGGTCGGTGAGATGCTCGGCGAGCGCACCATCACCCACTCCACCGGCCGCGACTACGTCACCGGGAGGCTCGGCGATGAGGCGGTCACCGTCTCCATTTCCGGGTTCGGCAAGGTGGCAGCGGCATCGACCGTCACCACCATGCTCGACCGATTCGACACGGAGGCGATCGTGTTCAGCGGCGTCGCCGGTGCTCTCCATGCCGACGTGAACCGCGGCGACGTTGTCATCGCCGATGAGCTCGCCCAGCATGACTTCGATGCCAGACCGCTCTTTCCCCGCTTCGTCATCCCATCGTTGCATGTCGACCGGATCAGGGCCGACGAGGCGTGGACGGAGCGTGCCGCCTCGGCAGCGGCCGGGGCCGGAGCAACCGTGCATCGCGGGCTCGTTCTCTCCGGTGATCGGTTCATCGGCAACGACGCCGATCGGGCGGGCCTGCGTTCGCTGTTTCCCGATGCACTGGCCGTCGAGATGGAAGGAGCCGCCGTCGCCCAGGTGTGCGCCGAACGCAGGGTTCCGTTTGCGGTGATCCGGGCCATCTCGGACACAGCGGACGGCGACGCCGCCACCGACTTCCTCGATTTCGTTGACCAGCAGGCGGCCCCGCTGCTCGCCGAGATCATCGCAGGCCTGATAACAGCTACCGAGTGATGGTGGTGGAGCCCGGACTCGATACTCGCACGCTGTTGTCCGTCACGGTGGAGGGCCGGGAGCAACCGACAGGTCGTCCATCTCGAGTTGCACCCGGGGGATCGTCGGGTTGCGGACCGTGTTGCGCACGATCTCCTCGACACCCTCGCCTTTCGCCTCGAGCTTCTTCGCTGGCAGCCGGATAGCCATCACCGCGCCAAATAGGGCCACGATCCCTCCGACGATGATCGCTCCCTGGAAGCCGTCGAGCGCCGCCGCGTCATAGATCGACGCCACCTCAGCCTGCACCTCTGGCGGGGTGTCGGCCAGTTCTTGTTCGAATCGCTGCCGGTCTGCGGCGTCCAGCCCTCCGCCGAGTGCGAGCTCGGTGGCGGCCTTGGTCTCTTGCGGAATCAGCGCACTGTCTTGCACCTGGTCACCGATCGAGGAAAGGGCCACACTGAGGATGACGGTGCCGATGACGGCGGTCCCCAGGGCCATGCCCAGGTTCTGCGCCGTGCCCTGGAGCCCCGATGCCTCGCTGGCCTCGGCGGAATCGACCCCGCTGAGGATGAGGTTGGGCAACTGGCCGGCGATGAGCCCGATGGCGATGCCCCCGATGAGTAGACCGAGCGCCATATCGAGCGCCTCGGTGGCGGTCTCGAGTGAATCCGCCAAAATGAAGCCGCCGACGAACAACAGCACGAGGCCTGCCTGGATGATGTATTTGGGGTAGATCCTCTGCCCCAGCGTCGGAGTCAGAACCGACGTCACCAACACGCCGATCGACAGCGGCAACAGGGTCAACCCGGTCTCGAGGGCGTCGAAGCCGAGCACCGACTGGGTGAACAGCGGAATCAGGAACAGCAGACCGGCCTGGGCGAACGTCTGAGTCGAAAGCACCGGCAGCCCCGCCGAGATGGCGCGATGGCGAAATATCGACGGGTGGACGAGCACGGGCCTGCCCCCGGCCTCTCCCCTTCGCACCCACCAGATAAAGGCGGCGATGAACGCAAGCCCGAGGCCGAGCATCGTCAGCACAAGTGGATCGCTCCAGCCCCGGTCGGTGGTCTGCAAGATCCCGAGCACGAACAGGCCGAGGCCAACAACCGAAAACACCACACCGACCACGTCGAGCTTCGGCTTAGGAACGACCGCCGGGGAATCCTTCATCAGCCCGGATGCCAGCAACACCCCGACGACGATGACGGCCTCAGCCCCGAAAGCCACCCGCCAGCTCAGGGAGGTGGTGATCCAACCGCCGATGAGTGGCCCGAAAGCAGCGCCGGCAGCCGCGACGCCGAAGAGAACCCCGTACGCAGAGGCGCGGCGCGAGCCCTTGTAGTTGGCTCGAACCAGCGTGTTGATGGCGGGCACGATGAGGGCCGATCCCAAACCTTCCAGAATCGACCAGCCGATGATCACGAAGCCGATCGTCGGCGCCACCGCGGTGATCGTGGTCCCGATGGCGTAGATGACAAGCCCGATGCGGAAGGCCCGCTTCGATCCCCAGATATCGCCGAGCTTGCCCCCGGTGAGCATGAACGAGGCCATGGTCAGCGTGTACAGGGTGATGGCGGTCTGCACCGCGCCGACCGTGGTGTCCAGGTCCTCGACCAGCGCCGAGATCGACACGTTCATCAGCGTGGTATCGATTACGTAGACGAACATCGCCGCCGACAGCACGGCGAGGACGATCGCTGCCGAGGACATCTCCTGTTTCTTCAGCTCTTCTGCCACTTGAGGCCTTCCCTGTGGTGAGCGCGGCAACCCTAGCCAGGGCGCCAAGGATTCGAACTAGGCGTCGTACGTGTCTGGGTATACCGCCACGGTATGCCGAGACACGAGCGACGCCCCGACCGCGCACTCCTCGGTCATTATCGTGTGGAACCACGCTGCCCGACTGTCCGGCTCGAGGGAGAACCCATGGCCTCTGACGACAAACGACCGATGGAGGGATTCGACGACTTCTTCGAGGTCGAGGTAGCCGTGAACGCATCGAGGGAACGACTGTACGAGCTCGTGACCAACATCGAGGGACTCTCGCAGTTCTTTCCATCGGTCTCTTTCAAGCTCGACTCCGACGCACCACTCGCCGTTGGCAGCACCTACCACACTCGTCAGAAAGGCTCGAAGACGTGGGTGCCCTATCGAGTATTGGTACTGGACCCGAACGCACGAATGTCCGCCGAATTGATCGGCAAGGACCCGCTGTTCAAATCTCTCAGGTATGACCATCGCTTCATCGCCGAGGAAGGCGCCACCACGTCCCGCGAAAGGGTGGACTACACCTTCCGATACGGCTACGCCGGACGTGTTCTCAACTTCGTCATAGGCAAGAGGCTGGTGCGAAAGCAGGTGTTGGATGCACACCGCAGACTCCGCGAGGCTGCGGGCCCCGACTAACCCGCAATGGGGCTGGTCGCCTCGAGGTCGACGAGGGGGCGCAATCGGGGGCAACCCGACGCCGCCGCGGTATCCCCTGTCTGGCCGCCGGGCGGGGCAAACGATGGCAACGGTCCCGGGTTCCACCGGCGCTGGTTAGCCTGGATGGTGCATATGAACATCGTCAACATGCACCGGGTGACGCGGCGAGCGTTCGTGACCGAGTTCGGTCGCGGTGTGTTTGCCATCGCCATTCTCGGGACCGGGATCGCCGCCTGCACGACCGGCAGCGACGACTCGAGCACGACGTCGGAGGATGCGACGCCCACCAGCGGCACCGACCCCACGACATCGACGACCTCGGAAGAAACCACGACCAGCAAAGCCGAGCCTGAAGCCGGCGGCGGCATCAGCGTGACCAGGATCAACCTCGGCTTTGTATCCGCGTACGTGTTGGTGCGCGGCGCTGAAGCCGTCGTCGTCGATACCGGGGTCGCCGGGAGCGAGGGCGATATCGAGGCCGGACTGAGCGAGCTCGGTCTCGGCTGGAGCAACGTGGGCAGCGTGATCCTCACTCACTTGCATCCCGATCATGTCGGCAGCCTGGGACCGGTGATGGACAATGCTTCCCAGGCGTTTGGATATGCCGGAAAGGCAGACATTCCCGCCATCGCCTCACCCCGGCCGTTGACGCCGGTCGGAGATGGAGACACGGTCTTCGGCCTCCCCATCATCAACACTCCCGGCCACACCCCCGGCTCGATCAGCGTGTTCGATCCACTTGCCGGGGTCCTCGTCGTCGGTGACGCCATGAACGGCGCCGGCAGCGGTGTACCCGGGTCCGAAGGCGGCGTCGGCGGTGCCAACCCGAACCCGCAGTTCACCGCGGACATGGCTCAGGCTGAACAGTCGATCAAGAAACTCGCCGGGCTCGATTTCGACTCGGTGTATTTCGGCCACGGTGACCCCGTCGAGAGCAACGCCTCGCAGATGGTCGCCGAGCTCGCCGGGACGCTCTAGGAAAGCCGGACGTTCGACGGGCTCACACCGTCAAATACGAGGTCACCAACCCAGGCTACGCGAGATCAGCAGAAGAGTTGGATCTCGACGCCGAGCAGCGCGGCCTCGTCCTCGATCGGGGCACAGGCTTCTTCGATGTTGGGGATGTCGGAGACGATCTCCTCCAACGACGTAAGAGAGTCCGACGTAGCCACCGCGGCGACGATCTCGTCCCTCCTCTCCGCTATTTCGCCAAATACAGCCAGCAGATTGTCGTGAACGGCCTGAAGAGAGCGGGGCGCGCTGAGCTCGGCAGCCGCCTGGTAGCTGCGCGTAACACCGGCGAAGAGCAGGTCGAAGACAACGGCAATGGCGGCACTGTCGTACTCACCCCCAGCTAAGGCGGCTTCGAGGGCAGGGTCGGAGAAGGCGGATTCGAACGAAGCTTCGAGGTTACTCAAGGCGGCTTCGGCTGCTTTGAGATACGCCTCCTCTTCTGCGGTAGCCTCGCTTCCGGGCAGGACCGGTGAACCGGCGAGCGTCCCGACGAAGTCGGAGTAGAAGGCATCGGGATCGGGAACGGCGAATGCAACTGTCGCCGAGTACCCACCGTCGTTTCGTGCGGTGCGACCGTCGTCACTGCCCCCCTCAACCACGACGATCGTGATCTCCTCGGTCGACACGTGGTCGTCCCCGGCGGCCACGGACGCGGCAAGCTCGTCCCAGAACTGGTAGAAGCCGCTCGTAACCGCAGGGAAGCTGCGAACCATCAGGCTCAGATAGGCAATGGCATCGCTCTGCTCCGCGTCGTCGAGCAGTCTCTGGTAGAAGCCGGGGACCGGGACGAAGTTGGTCGCATCGAGAGGAACGAGCGTTACCGGGACACCGGAGGCGAGGACGGTGGCGGCGGCGGGCACGTCGATCCAAACGTTCCATTCGGCATTGGCGCCGAAGACATTGCCGGGGGCATCTACGGCGCCACCCATGATGACGATGCGCTGCAGGTCTCCAGCGAGGCCGGGATGCCGGTCGAAGGCCCTGGCCACGTTGGTCAGCGGAGCAACTGCGTAAAGCACTACGGGGCGATCTGCCGCAGCGGCCACTTCGGCAATCAGGTCGGGGCCCGACAGATCCGACGCCTTCGCCGTCGACTCTGGTAGCCCGAAGGTGAGGCTCTCTTGACCGGCGAGGAACTCCTCCGGCCACTCTCGAGCACCGTAGGGCACCTCGGGGTCGCAGGCCACGGGGATCCCCTCCCGGTCGAACATGGCCAAAATGCCAAGCGTCACCTCGATGCCGAGATCACATCCCGCCTCACCGGTCACCGGCAGTGACACTGCGATCACCTCAACGTCGGGATGAGCTAGCAGGTACATCAGCCCGCCAACGTCAGAGACCGTCGGGCTGTAGTCGACGATGACCAGCGTTGGGCCGCCCTCGGCCGCAGCCGTAGTGGTGGTAGTCGATGTCTCGATCTCAACCGTGGTGGTCGTCGTCTGCGAGCCCGAATCGCAGGCGGCGGTGAGTAGACCAAGTGCGGCCACGGCGGCTAGGAGTGGTGGCCACCTCATCTGGAGCGAAACCTACCGGGTACTGCAATCCTGAGTTCGCTCTTTTCGCCGCTCATCCGGTATGCCGGATGAGCGGCGACAAAGTGGAACCACGAGCCGCCAGCCCCCGGGCAGGGGCACGTGCCCGAATCGATGCTGCCGACGATCTGTACAACGACCTCGACCGCGGGCTCAACACGACCAACGATTAGACCTCGGCATCTTCGCGGTCCGGCGTCGGCGCCCGAGTGGGCCCGGCCATCACCTCGACGAGCACCACCACGCCGAGGACCGCGGCAAAGGTGGCGATCACGAGCAGACCGCTCGGAGTGGGCCCGAAGAGCACGAACAACAGACCGAGGGTCGTCACGACCACCTGAATCGTCCGCTTCCACTCGGCAAGGAACGTCGTGAACCCGCTCGGCTCCTCCTCCGTCGGTCTCCTCCATCCGTCGATCGTCTTCGCGCCCCAGGAACTCAATCGCTGTGCACGCGTCGACGGACCCAACAGCCATGCGAGCAAACCAACGATGAGCGCCAACACCAACAACGCCCAGGTGAAAGAAGTCAGCCTGCTGAACGTCGTGTCCCAGACGGCGATACCGGCCTCTCGTGCCAGGTCGTCTTCGATTCCCCCGAGCACGGCGTTCTGCGCCACCCTGTCCGCCGCCAGTTGGATCAACATGGCGATCGCCGTTGCGAAACCGAGGATGGCCACCATGCGTCTCCGATCGACGGCAACCCATACCGCGGCAGCGATCAGGAGCAGTGCCACCACGGGGAGGACCCAACCGGCGGTGCTGATCCCCTGGGCCACCCCCTGGGCGGTCGCAAGCTCATCGCTCTCATAGATGACGATCGAGCCCAATTCGAAGTCGATATCGGGCAAATCGACCCCGCCAGCTTCGACCCGATCCACGATCACGACAGCCAACTCGTCGAGGTTGATGGCGATCTGGCCGTTCTCACTCTGCAGCGCCCCGTCGTTGCCGGTGAGTAAGGCGCTCACCGCAATGTGGGTACCGCGCAAGTTCACCGCCCACACGGTGGCGGCGGCGTCGGACCGGATGACTTCGTTGGCGGCCCGTGCAATCAGCTGCTCGATCGAAGCGGTGATCGGAGCGGCAAGAAGACTCAGCTCATCGGGGAGGCGGTCGGCGACGAACGTTTGCACCTCTTGTGATTCGACGATACCGCTGGCGACGCGGGTCGAGAGGAACTCGGCCACGGCATCGTCTTGGGTGAGGCCATCGAAGGTTGCGACAAACTGGTCCTCATCCTCGAGGGTCGTCTTCAGCCACAGCGCATCGACGGCGACGACAAGGGTGAGGATGGCGAGCACGGCGAGGGTGCCGGCAAGCACCTTCCTCCACACCGGGTGGCGTTCCGGCTGCGATTCGAGTTGCGTCCGGAGCGCCTCATTCTCTTCCCTCAACGCGGTGATCTCGGTCAGGTCGACGACGTCGTCGGCCTGTGATTTTAGTTCATCAGCCATGGGTGCCCTCCCTGTGAAACCGCCCCGAGAACAGTGGGATCGGCTGCCGGCCCGAAGCACGACCCGAGGGATTCTAGGTTTGCCCCCGTTCCTTGCGTGTGGGCGATATCAGTCCTGCGCGAGAGAATTCCTGAGTTCCTGGACGGCCTCGATGTAGCGGTCCATCTCGGCGACGTATGCCTTGGCATCGGCTTTGAACTCCGCGCCGAGCTCTCTATGCCTGAGACCAAGGGCCTGGACCGCGAAACGGGCCCCCTTGAGGTAGTAAGGAAGACCGTCGAGCGGCATCGCCCTCTTTCCCGGCTCGGGCACTCCCGGTGTCGGTGCCTGCTGGGACGTTGGCCCGAGGCCGAGGCCCTGTACCACCTCGAGCACATCGTGTTCGGGAAGCCGGTCGGCGTAATCACGCGAGACGAAGCGGAAGGCTTCGTTGCCTTCACCGTCGACGAGGATCATCGCGGGACGGGCGAGGTTGCGCAGGTCGTCTGGGTCGGCCACACCGTACGGCTCGATCGCCAGCGACCGGTCGGGATCGGAGAGCACGGGGAACGGGAGCTGCAGGCTTGCCACGATGGCGGCATGTTGACCGACGGAGTCCACGGAGATGGAAACGACCCGGGCACCGGCGTCGAGGAACTCCTGGTGTCGTGAAGCCAAGCTGACCAGCTGGCCGCCACAGTACGGTCACCAGTCTCCACGATTGAACACGAGCAGCATTGCCGCATCGCGGTGCTCGGAAAGCGTCCAGGGGTCTCCGGCCTGATCGGGAAGCGTGAAGTCGGGAACAGCCATCAGCGCTGATCGTAGAGCGATAGGCGTCGCGTTGCCGCTACCGGACCGCGTACCGCGGTCCGTGGCCCGGCACGATCATCGTTGCCAGCTCCAGTACCCTGGCGCGATGCTGCTCCAGCAGTTCGGGGTTGGTGGCGAGCCGATCATTGCCTGCACCTTCGAACACCCATAGGTGGGTCAGTGCCGCTACTCCATCGTCGGTGTCCACCAGGGTGGTGATGTCCTGCGGGGTGTGGCCGGGTGTTTCGAGCAGACGAACGCCGGGGGACAACTGCACGCCCTCCGCGGGGCGCGAGATCCATCGGTCATGGTGGTAGATCGCCCAGTGGTCGTGGATCCGCACGTCGGGAAAGAGGGCGATGTTGATCGTGTGGTCTGGATGATGGTGCGAGATGATGACGTCGGTCACCTGCTCGACCGGCACCCCGAGCCCGGCCAGTGGGTCGAGGATGGAAGCCCGCGACGGCACCATCCCCGGGTCGACGATCGCAACCAGGTCGCCGTCGCGAATCAGGCTCACCGTGCTGGCCACGCCGTCGCCGCCGTACCCGTCGAACAGCACGTCCAGTCTCGCCACCGGTCTGCTCCTTCACTTGCTCGGAACATTCTGGTGCATCGCAGGTTGGTCTGCTGTATGTCGCCGTCGAAGGCAGCAGACCGTTCTAGTGAGGTGTTCTTGCAGATAGACATCAGCGACGACGCAATCGATTTGGCCCGCAAGAAGGGCGGTCGCATCGCCCTCGACTTCATCACACCAGTCGGCTGAGGAAAGCCGGCTGAGGTGTCGGTCGACACCAACACAATGGGCAAGAACCTCGACCCCTACAGGCGGGTGCAGCGCGACGATGTGGAGTTCTTGGTGCCGCGCAATCTGACCCGCTGGGCAGACAACCTGACCGTGCATGCCAAAAAGACCATGCTCGGGACTCGTTTCATCGTCGAGGCCGGCCACGCCCACGCCCCCGGCTGCCAACACGGCTGAGCCCGGGTCAGGGTTGCGAAACGGACGAACAGGGCCTTGGATCAGATCGATCACGAGAGGGCACACCATGAAAACGGTGCTGGCGGCGCTTTCGGTCATCAATGGCCTGATGGGGTTGACGCTGCTCGGCCTATTCGTGGTGACCGCTGACACCCCGCTCGTGGTGGCGGCGCTGAGCATCGGGCTCCTCATCCAGGCCGGATACACCCTGGCCTACATGGCCGGTGTGCTGGATGCTCGGCACAAGTGGTCGCTGCGGGCGCTGCTGGCAGGCCAGACCGTGGCGCTGCTGGTGGGATTCTTTGGTTTCGCGTCCTCGGCGCTGTACAACATCAATCCCGCGGGAGGCGACTACGAGTACGGGCCGCTGACCGTCGGTGCGCTCATCGCCGCGCAGGCAGCCGTGGCGTTGTGGATCTACGCCGTGGTAGACCGACCCGAGCGTGTCCGCGCACCTCACGCCTGACTACGAGCGAACGGTCCTGACCCGGCGGGTTCTCGGCGGGAGGCCGGCACGGCGAGGTGAGACGGTGGCTCTACTGCGCGGTCCAGGCTCCATCCACCACCAGAACGTGACCCGACACCATCGCCCCGGCGGCTGATGCCAAGTAGATCACGGCAGCGGCGACATCGGATGTCGTTCCAACCCGACCGATCGGAAGGCGACTCAGGACCTGCTCCAGGTACTCGGGCTGATCCAAGCGCTCGGCGGTGCCCGGGGTGTAGATGAACGTTGGCGCCACCGCATTGACGGTCACCCCCCGACGCGACCACTCGAGAGCCAGCACCTTGGTGAGCAGGTTCACTCCCCCCTTGCTGGCGCTGTAGACGGAGTGGTCCTCGATACCCACCACACCAGCCTGGGAGCTCATGTTGATGATCCGTCCCCGGCCCTGGGCGAGCATGAGGCGCCCGGCTGCCTGACAGGAGAAAAACAGCCCCCGCAGATTGACTGCCATCATCTCGTCCCAATCCGATTCGGTGACGTCCTCTGCTGGTTGATTGGCTCCGAGACCGGCGTTGTTGACCACCACATCGAGCGAGCCGAAGTGCTGGTGAACCTGTTCGAACGCGACGCCGATCTCGCTTACGCTCCGCACATCGAGCTGCACGGCGATGGCGTCTCCGCCGTCAGCCCGAATCTCGCTCGCCAGCAGTTCGAGGGATTGCAGGTCGCGGGCGACAACCGCCACCACAGCTCCTGCCTCGGCCAACGCCTTGGCCAGATCCCAACCGATGCCTCTGCTGGCGCCGGTTACCAGCGCCACCTGGCCGTCCAGGCGGAAATCCGGATACTCCATGCACCACCCTCCTAGAGGTCGAACGCCTGTCGCGCTGCCTCCAGGTTGGCGACGCCGAGCATGACCCGGTCTCCTGTCGCAAGCGAGAGCAGGTAGACCCCTGCGCTCGCCTCATAGGCGGTGCGGGCAACGCTCGCCAGACCACCCGGTCGATCCTCGAGCGGCACGACGAGTACCTCTCGGGCGTCAACGGTCAAGAAGTCGGCGCCCGTCAACACCTCCTGGGCGCGATCAGCCACAGCATCCTCGACCACTACGTGCACCACCCTGTGATGTTCCCGTGAGAACGACACCGCAGCCTCGACATTGATGTCGGCGGCAGCGAGCGCTTCCCAGATCTCGGGAACCGCTCCACCCCGCTCCGGGATCAGGATCGTGATGTCTTTCATTGTTACTCCTCCTTGTCACTGCGTCGCCAAACGATCGCGGGCCACTCTCGAATTCACGCCGAACCCGCCATCGGTCGACTGCACCAAGCGTTGGTAGACTCCTCGGGTGCGTCGAGCACTCGTTTTCACCGTGCTGGCGGCGACGATCGTCGTCGGTGTTCTGTTGATCACTCGGCCACACAGCCCTCCCGCCCTTCGATTCGATGAGACCGTTCCCGACGATCTCCGCACCCTCGCCACCGGGACCTGGCAGGACTTCCTCACGGCCCACCGGGGGCGGCAAGATTGTTTTCCCCCGGTTGCCCTCAGCGCGGCGTGGGAGCTGGACGATCGCGCCGAGTACCGGCCGGGCTCGGCGACCGTGCTCATCCGGGTCCCGGGAACCGCGGCGAACCTGCGCCGCGGGCTGATCCACGAGTTCGCCCACCATGTCGAATTCACGTGCCCGGAGCATGCGGAACTCCGTCCGGAGTTCCTCGCTGCACAAGGTTTTCCCGCTTCGACCGACTGGTTCGGCGGCGACGGGTGGGAAACGACACCGTCCGAACAGTATGCAGAA
The DNA here is from genome assembly GCA_036985755.1 of Acidimicrobiia bacterium. Lineage (GTDB taxonomy): Bacteria > Actinomycetota > Acidimicrobiia > Spongiisociales > UBA5794 > JACZST01. Next base: position 37,569 of record BTQG01000002.1, read on the forward strand.
GCCACCGTCGAAGTAGTGCTCGGACGCCGAGCGCACCACGGCGGCATCGTCATCTCGGACGAAGCAGTCGCCATCGTCCGTCGATGGGGATCTGGTTCCTGAGTACACCACGCTGCGCACTGTTCCCTCGTCTACCTCGCTCGGCACGCTGCAAAGCCGATTGTGCTCGGGCCGGGTCCACATGCAGCCCGCGCCGGAAGGTCAATTCAGGATTCTCCCTGCTCCCCTGGTGTCTCGTCGAGGTCGGTTGGTCCCGATCCCATGGCTTCGGCCGTTTCGGCCAACGCTGCGGCCTCGGCTCCCCCTTGCTGGGAGGCTTCCTCCAATTCGTGTTTCAACACCTCGAGATCGGCCCCACCCGCCATCATCTGCACCAGCTGCTCGAGGGGGATCTCCTCCTTCGAAAAGTCTCCGAATACCTGTCCGCGGCGGAGGATCACGAAGTGGTCGCCCACCGGATAGGCATGCTGAGGATTGTGGGTGATGAAGATCACACCGATACCACGGCTCTTGGCCTGGAGGATGTATTTCAACACCACTCCGGCCTGTTTCACACCGAGTGCCGCTGTGGGCTCGTCGAGGATCAGTACTTTGGCGCCGAAATACACGGCGCGGGCGATGGCGACCGACTGTCTTTCTCCTCCGGAGAGGGTTCCGACCGTCTGCTCCGGGTCGCGGATGTCGATGCCCATCTTCGCCATCTCGCTCTTGGTGGTCTCCTTGGCGAGCTTCGAGTCGAAATGCTTGAACGGACCCCAACCTTTCGTTGGTTCTGATCCGAGGAAGAAGTTCCTCCACACGGACATGAGGGGAATCATCGCCAGATCCTGGTAGACGGTGGCAATGCCCAACTCCAGCGCCTCTCGTGGCGAGTCGAAGTCCTGGGGCTCCCCATTGAACAGGTATTCGCCTTCGGTTGCCTTGTGGACCCCGGAGAGCACTTTGATGAGCGTGGACTTGCCGGCGCCATTGTCTCCGAGCAGACAGGTGACCTCGCCGGCGCGTACGAAGGCCGACACGTCTTGGAGAGCGATGACGCTGCCGAAGAACTTCGAGACGTTCTTGATTTCCAGAAGGGCGGTATCGTTGCTGGTCATCGTGCAGCCGCCTTTTGCCGTATGAAGTTGTTGAATATCACCGCGATCACGAGCACGACTCCCACAAACACCTGGAACCAATCGCCGTCCACCCCGGTGATGATGATGCCCTGTTGCACCATGGCGAAGATCAGGGCCCCGAACGAAGCTCCGATCGCCGAGCCGTACCCACCGGTGAGCAGCGTTCCGCCCACCACCACTGCGATGATCGCCGTGAACTCCAACCCGAAGCCCCGCAGCGTGTCCGATCCGGTGAACTGAACTGCCTGAATGACCGCCACGAGGAATGCGGCAAAAGCCGTTCCCATGAAGAGCGCAATCTTCACCAGGTTCACCGGCACACCGACGTTGCGGGCTGCGTTGGCGTCTCCACCCGTGCCGTAGATCCAGTTGCCCTGACGGGTGCGAAGCAGGATCCAAGTGCCCACCGCCGCCATCGCAAACCACCACAGGATCGACACTCTAAAGCTGGTCCCGAAGAGCTTGATCTCGCTGGCGAACAGTGTATCGGCAAGGGCAAACCCGGAGACTTCGTCCAGGTTTCCCAACTGTGTTCGATTGGTGAACAGTCTGGCCAAAGCGATCGTCAAACCTCGGAAAATGAACAGGGTGGCCAGCGTGATGATGAACGATGGCAATTTCGTGGCGACCACCAGGGTGCCGTTGAAGACCCCGATCACCAGGGCCAACACGAGCGCTGCGAATATTGCCGGCCAAAGCGACCATCCGAACCCACCGCCGCTTGACGGGGTGATCAGCACCATGATCGTCATGCCGGCAAAGCCGAGGATCGAGCCGATCGACAGGTCGAATTCGCCACCGATCATGAGCAGGGCGACCGCGACCGCCAGTATCCCGAGCGGGGCGGCTCGGTTCATGATTGCCGAGAACGTCGCCCAGCTGGCGAAATTGTTGTCGTTGGCAACGATCGCAAAGAACACCCAGACCAGGACTGCTCCCAACCCTGCGCCGAACTCCGGCCGCGACAACAACTTGGTCAGGCGACTGACTTTCCTGATCCGCTCGTCTGCTTCCGGTGGTCCCGCGCTCGGCGGAGATTCGGTTTCGGATACCAAGTCGTCTCCCTCCGTTGGTGGTTGCGGGTGACCGGGCCCGCCCGAAGGCGGGCCCGGTCAGCCGTTTGCTCGTGCTGCCTCTAGCGCAGACCCTGCTCCGAGAAGCTGATCACATCAGCCGCAACATCGGCGGTCACGATCTGCGGACCAGTCAGGATCACTCGATTGACACTGCCGAGCGGCAGCGCTCCGGTCTCCAGGAACTTGGTCAGCAATACGACCGGCAGGTAACCCTGCAGGTACTGAGCCTGATCGATGGCGAACATCATGTCGCCGGCGATGATGGCGTCGAGCACGTCAGGGGACATGTCGAATGTCGCGAACCTCGTCGTGCCGAGCAGCCCTGCACTCTCGAGAGCGGCAAGCGTCGGCTGGGCACCGGTCGGGCCCAGCGTCAAGATGCCGTCGACGGGATTGGCCTGCAATGCACCGGCAACCGTTTCCTGGGCACCGGTCGGGTCGGCAAGGTCGACGGGGATGACGGGGACGTCGACCCCGAGGCCATCCTCAAAGCCCTGACAGCGGAGATCGAGGGCAACGTTGCCCACTTCCTGGTTCACACAGATGGCGCTGCCGACACCTGCGGCCGCGAACCGTTGACCCGCAATCAGGCCGGCTTCGTATTCGGTCTGACCAACGTGCACCAACACGCCAAGGTCGGCGAATACGTCGCTGCCCGAGTTCATCGAGATCACCGGGATGCCGGCGGCAACCGCGGCCCGGATCGAATCGCCGAGGGCATCGGCATCAGGGATCGTCACGATCAGCCCGTCGGGTTGTGACGCCACAGCGGCGTCGATGATGGCGCTCATCTCGACCATGTCGAACGTGCCGGGTGACTGGTACTCGACGGTGACACCCATGTCCTCGCCTGCGTCTTTCACCCCGTTGGCCGCTACCGACCAGAAGGGATCCGACGACTGTCCGTGCGAGACAACCACGAAGCGGAAGTCCCGCTGCATGACCGCGTCACCATCACCGGAGGCAACCGTTGTGGCGCCCTCGTCGCCCGCCGTGGTCGTCGTATCGTCGCTGCTGCTGCACGCGGCAACGACGAGCGCAAAGGCCAGCAGGGCTGCCAGCCAAATAGTTCTCTTCATACTTTCCTCGCCTTCGTTCATTTGAGCCACCGGTGGTGGATCAACCTCGCCCCTAGCCCAAAGATCTCGGGGAGGCGGGGCAACCTCCCGTTGGGACGAATCACTGTAGGACTCAGGGCGGCTCCCCAATGGCCGCAAGCTCTCCTTTCGCGCTCTCTGCCGAGCACGGGATCCGATTCGAGCACGTACCATTCCCCGTAAGCCGATCGCTCAGACTCGGAAACGAATACGGGATGGCAAATGTGACTCAATCCATCGGCATCGGCGTGGTCGGTTTCGGTTGGATGGGCCAGGCACACTCGCGGTCCTATCGGCGAATCCCGATGCACTTCCCCGAGGCGGAGCTCATGCCCCGACTGGTCATCGTTGCCGACAACGTCCCGGAGCGTGTACAGCTGGCGAGAGAGAACTTCGGATTCGAAACGGCCACGGCCGACTGGAGAGAAGTGGTCGAGCACCCGGACGTGGACGTGGTGACGATCGGCGCACCCAACAAGCTGCATAGAGAGATCGCCGCCGCTGCCGCCGCCGCCGGCAAGGCCGTCTTCTGTGAGAAGCCGGTGGGGGAGGCACCGGACGTCACCGCCGAGATCGAGCACGCAGCGCGCCGGGCCGGCGTGATCACCGGGGCCGGCTTCAACTACCGATGGGTGCCTCTGGTCCTGCACCTCAAACAGCTGATCGACGGGGGTCGCCTCGGGGATCTCACCCACTACCGAGGCCGATTCTTCTCCATGTACGGGCGGGATCGGCTCGGCACGCTGAGCTGGCGTTATCTGATGGAGGAGGCGGGCTACGGAGTCCTCACCGACATCATGTCGCACACCGTCGACATGGCGCTCTACCTTGTCGGCCCCATCCGGCGGGTGGTCGCGACCAAAGAGATCATCGTCAAGGAACGCCCACTGCCGCAGCCTGGCTCTGGCACCCATTACGACCGCGGCTCGCCCGGTGATCCCACCGGCAGGGTGAGCAATGAGGACTACGTGGGTGCGCTCGTCGAGTTCGAGAACGGCGTCCGGGGCACCCTCGAAGCCGATCGAACGATCTTCGGACCACAGAGCCAGATGGGATTCGAGGTCAACGGCTCTCGCGGCGCCGCGATATGGAATCTGGAGACGATGAACGAACTCCAGCTCTACCTCCCGGAGGAGAGTCCAGCCGACGGTTACATACGGGTCCTCGCCGGCGACGGCTTTCCCCACCACGGCAACATCGTCCCCGGAGGAGGGAACCCGATCGGATACGAGGACCTCAAACTCTTCGAAGACCTCGAGTTCCTCAAAGCGGTCGCAGCCGGACGGGAGGCACCCGTCACCTTCGCCGATGCGCTCGCCGCCGCCGAGGTCGAGGCCGCAATGGCCCGCTCCTGGGACTCGGGCAAGTGGGAAGACGTCACCAGCATGCGGATCGACTGACACAGACCACGATGGATTCGCCGGAGGCCGCCGGCGGAGGTGATCGGCGACGTCAATGCGAAGGGTGCACCACCGCTGACCGATCCTGTCGGTCTGTTCTCACAGCGTGAAGGCGGCGCGAAAGCGCTCCAGCGCCACAACGTCGTCGCCAGCCGCGTATGCCTCCAGCCCGACAACCCCTGAATATCCGATGTCGCCAAGAGCGGATGCGATGGCCGGGTAGTTCAATTCCCCGGTACCGGGCTCGCACCTGCCCGGCACGTCGGCGACCTGGACCTCACCGATCGCCGACCCGGCTCGGTGGACGAGCTCGACCAGATTGCCCTCACCGATCTGTGCGTGATAGAGATCGAGCATCATGCGGACACCCGGCCGATCGGTGGCTTCGACGAGGGCAAGGGTGTCCGCGGCACGGGCGAAAGGAACGCCGGGATGGTCCACCAGGACATTGAGGTTCTCCAGGCAAAACGTGACGCCGTTGCTCTCACCAAGCTCGGCCAGTTCGTCCAGTGTCCGTGCTGCGTTCAACCACATCGACCCGGTGACCTCGGAAACCGGCCGCACCGCACGACCCGAGCCATCGAGTTGGGTTCCATGAACGACGAGACGCGGACACCCCAACTCCTTGGCCACCGGAATCGCCTCACCGGCGGTTCGCAGCATCTCCGCTGACGCATCGCGTTCGGCGAGACCGCCCCGGAGGTAGCCGGTCATCGACGAGAACGTCGCCCCGGTGCGAACGAGTGCACCGATGTCCTTCTGCGTCCAGTCCCAGATCTCGACCTGGAATCCGAGATCATCAAGACGACGGAGTCGCTCCTCGAAGGGAAGGTCGAGGAACACCATCTCGCTGCACACGGCCAGATCGAAGGTCTCGGACGCTGCTGCCTCGTATTCGGGATTGGAACGTTCCGTGGGCGCCATCGACACAGCCTGGATTCTACTTTGGCGTGTAGTGGTCCGATGACCGGCCTGCCGGGGGCGGAAGCTCAGCGTGGCCAGGATCGGCGTTCGGCGCCCACCGGTGCATCCGCAACATACTGAAGCCGTTCGACATGGACTATCGGTCCTTTCTCGCCGATACTTCTCAGACGGACTGGCCTCGGACGAAGCGGTCACAGAACGAAGAGGATGACGCCTTTGACACTCCCGGGCAACAATGGCACCGGACTTCGACGACGGACTCGGCGGCTGACGAACCTTGTCGCGGTGTCGGCGTTCGTCTATCTGTCGTCGATCATCATGGTCATGGCGTCCGAAAGGGTCTACTGGTTCTGGGCCGGACTCGATTTCGAATCCGTCTTCTTACTGGGAGCCTTCTACGTGATCCCGGCCAGTGTGGGAATATGGGCCGTTGCGCTGACGCCCGCCAAACGTCCCTATCAGGTGGTCCTCGCCGGCGCCATCTTCGCCTTCGTGGTCGAGGGAGTGTTGACGCCGATCATCTATGGCGACGGACCACTTCCGATCATGGCCGCCATGTTCGTCGGTTGGCATGGCCTGATTTCATTTGTCGGGTTCTGGTACCTGACGCGAACGTGGCTCGTCAACGGTGAGACAGGGCGCCTATCCATCGTCGCCGCGGGGTTTGGGAGCTTCTGGGGAGTTTGGGCTGTGGTCTCGGCAGTTACGGATCCCCCCGAAACCGCCGAGATCGGATTCGACGCGACGCTCCTCGCTCCCGGTGGCTTCGCCCGCTATGCACTGGCTGTCGGAGCAACGTTTGCCCTGGCACACTGGCTCATCGGGTACGTGTGGCCCGTCGGATGGCGCCCATCGAAGTTCTCGACCTGGGCAATCGCGACGATCGCCGTGGCTTACATGGTCGTGGCAGTGTTGCCGGCTGTGATTTGGGCACCCATCAAGCTCGCCGTGCTCATCGGGGGGACCTGGCTGCTCATCAGGCTCAGCAGAATGCAGGTATCACAGGATGAGCCGTCGATCATCGACAAGCTCAACGGCCACCCGCGCCTGCGCCGCATTGCCCCAATACTGCTCATGCCCCTCACCGCCGCCCTGGCGTATGCGGCAACGTGGGCTGTCCGCGGATACGGGGAGCTCATGGGCGGCGTCTACTGGGTGCTTGTGGGAGCTCAGATCACAGTCGGAGCTGCAGCCTTCATCTGGGCGGGGCGCCGGGCGGTGGGTCGCGACAAGCGGCGTCGGTCCCTGGGCAAGAGCCCACTCAACAGAGCGCCCACCGAACGGCACACCACCTGACGGTGAAAGCACCCGTCCGCCTCACGATCGTGGCCCTGGCGAACTCTTTGCCGGTAGATGTGGCCCTGCTCCGGGCGAAGCAGGCCGAGTCAATTTCTGGTCGTGTTCGTACCGGCGACTCTCTCACTGCTCAGAGGCGCCGATGCCTGCCGAACACTCCCCCTGCATTGGCAATCGTTCCCTATGAGTCCGGGGAGATCTCGATTCGGCCGCCGGTGCCGTCGACGGTCACGACTTGTCCATCCTCGAGCAGGGAGGTTGCCGAGCCCGTCGCCACCACCGCGGGGAGCCCGTGCTCACGAGCGACCACAGCGGCATGGGAGAGCAGTCCACCGGTATCGGTGACGAGAGCACCGGCGACCGCGAAGAGCACGGTCCACGCCGGAGTTGTGACGGGAGCCACCAGCACATCGCCGGCCTGCACCTTGGTGAAGTCGGCCTCGCCGCGGACGATTCGAACGGGTCCGGTGTAACTGCCGGGTGAGACCGGGGTGCCGGTGAGGCCATCGCCCACCGGTGCAGCGATGTCCCGCTCGATGTACCAGAGCAGTGCCTGCATCAGTCGACGGGTATGGCGGGGGACCTTGGTGAGGTCGGGAGGGGGATACTCGGTGCCGAAGGAAGGGACCGGGGTATGACGTTCCGCCCATGCGTGCTCCCGGCGACGCTGTAGCACGTGCTTCCGGTGGTCTTCGCCCGCCTCGATCGCTCGGATCGCCTCATCCACATCCAGGTACACGATGTGGGCATGCTCATCCAGCAGACCGCGCCCGACGAGGCGAGCCCCCATCTCGAGCGCGGTCAGACGGATCAGCCCGATGGGGAGGTTGTCGGTGAAGAACACGTTGTCTTCGCGTAGCGGGTACACGTGCTCGACTTTCTCGAAGAGGGCCTCGAACTGGGCGAGCTTGTCGCTTCGGTCGGCGAGCAGTGTTCTCGCCTCTGTGGCCAACTCTGCTCGATCCGGCAGGCGCTGCCCTGGTGCGGAAGCCCGGCCGGGCCGGAGGTTTCTCAAGTTCTGGATGAGCGTGTCAGAGCTCTCGCCGATCGTCGGATCGGCCACGTCATAACCCGTGGCTCGGGCTCCGAAGAGCTGCATGTACTCGTCGAGGGCAGCACCGAAACCAGCGTCGGCGTTGCCCAGATCGTCAATGGCCACATGCTCGTCGGCGTCGAGGAGCTCGACGACGGGCGGACTGGCGTAGGCGAGCGCGGAGAGGGCCTCCAGGCGTCTCGACGGCTCGGTGGACCACTCCGAGAGCCCGGCCATGAGCTGCACCGTTTTCGCTTCGGACCAGCCCAACACATCGCTGCCGAATTGCATCAGGTCGTACACGCCAAGCATGTACGGCACGAACAGTTTGAAGTGCACCTCCTGTCCTCGGTCGTTCAGATCGATGAGCCGGCGCAACCGTTCGATGAGCTCGGCGTCGGACAATGTCGAGAGATCCACGGCCGACAGGATTGCCAGCTCGTCCCTGAACTGGTCGCGCCACTCCGCCCACCACTGCTCGGCATAGCGGTCTCCCAGGTTCTCTTCGGCGGCCCGACGCCCGCGGGCCACCTTCTTGCGCAGGGGCGGCACGAGTCGAGTCAACAGGCCGAGCAGCCACGCCGGCGGTGGAGGGCCGTCCTTTCCCATCGGAGGGATGACACGCACGTAGGGGCGCCAGCCCACGATGGCAATCTCGATACCTTCAACGAGAGCGCCAAACTCGCCAAAGGCCGCGGTGGCGTGGCGGGCAATGGCCGGGTGGTAGAAGCTCGCCGCCATCGGTGAGATCGGCCGGGGATAGTGGCCGCCGTCAAACGACCAGAACCCGGGTTCCGGGGGGTCGATCGTGGGTTGCAAAGGATCGACGTCGGGGAGCCCGGTGATCGGGCGCGACTGGAGCGCAAAGAGGCGCCCACCCGCATAGGCCCACTCGATATCCTGGGGAATGTCGCCAAAATGGGACGTAACTCGATCGGCGAGCTCGGCCACTTCTAGAACCTGGTCTTCGGAGAGCGCACCCTCTCCCGCCGTCCGCAGGGAAACGACCCCACGCTCGACCTGCCACTCGTCGGGAGTTACCTCGCCTGAGACGAGGCGCTCACCGAGCCCGGTGACTGCAGAGACGATGGTCCGATCTCTCTCGCCGGTAACGGGGTCGGCGGCGAACGCCACACCAGCAGTGTCGGCGTCAACGAGCTCCTGGACCACAACGGCCATCGGCCCCGCTTCGCCGCCGCTGTATTCGGCGGCAATTGCTGAATCACGCGATGAGGCAATAGCTCGGATGGCATCTTTCAGATCCGCTCGGCCCGTCACTCTCAGCTTGGTCTCGAAGATCCCGGCGAATGATCCGTTGAGGGAGTCCTCACCAACGGCGGACGAACGTACCGCAAAGGGGCCGTTGCCGAGGGCCTCCACGACTCGGTCAACGACACCGTCGAGTCCGGCCGGGTTTTCGCCGAGCAGACCAGCCACCGCGCCCGTTGGCACAACGACGCCTCGCGGAACGTCAAACCCACCGCGGAGGAGCTGTGCCAGTCCGGCGGCTTTCCCGCCGATGCTGGCGACGTCTGCCGGGTCCGCCTCGGCTAGGTCAATGACAACGTCCGTCGTCGTTTCGATATCGTTCGTCATAGGTTTTCCTCTGCTTTCTGACGCGCCGATTCGTTTCTCGCAACGAGGTCCTCGATCAGCACCGTTATCGCCCGGGCCACCGCGGGCCCGGAATGGTCTCCACTCAGGTCGAACTGTTGACGAAGGATGAACCACTGCTGCACCGCGCCCAGCGACCGGATCACCGCGAACGCAGCAACAAACCCCTCTTCGTCGAGGTCGGGCGCTAGTTCACGGAGAGCGGAACGGAATTCGGCGGTGCGCTGTCTTCGCTGATCTGTTTGGTGATCGGAGGTGAGTCCTACGATGCTGAGGGCACGCACCATCCGATCCTCCTCGTCGAGCGCGAGGAAGATGCGCGTTATGGCCTCGGGTATCTCCCAGGCGTTGTTCGAGATACCAGGCAGCTCGAGTTCGCCGAGACGATCGTCGAGCCACAAATACAGCCCATTGAGAAGTTCTTCACGATTGGCGAAGTGTCGATAGACCGTGCGGTGAGATACGCCTGCCCGGTCGGCGACTGTCTGCACCGAGAAGTCGTGGACACCTTGCTCGACGATTACGTCGGCGAGGGCACGAAGGATGACCTCCTTGGCGAGGTTTCGGCTCAGCTCTTGCTGTTTGTCGCGAAGTGACGGTGCGGTCTTGTCGCTCATCAGTTCTGCCCGTTCTCGTCCTGTCATAGGCTATTGCACGTAGAACATAACACATGTCGCAATCAGCACAAAAGATGGCAGGCCTGTCGGGGAGAGTTGTCGCTACGGAGCTCTCCTACCCGTCCTGGCTTTCTGGTCCGTCGTCGTGTCGGTCACCGCAGCCACCGCACAAAAAGCCAGGCGAACGCCAATCCCCACGCGGATTCGAGCTCCTCGAAACCTGCCATTGCGTCCTCGAGGAGTGAGTCGCTTCGGCGGGCCTGGAGAGCATGGCAAGGATCGTTGCCGACATCGCCCGGCTCTCGGGATCGCCGCTGTCCTGTGCCAAACGCAGCGGCCTCCTTGGCGTATCCCCTCGCCCTCCGTACCTGGTGTGGGTCGGCGCACAAGACTTCCTACCCTATGTGTTATTGCGGATCGAGAACGATTTATACCTCAGCGGGTGGGCCAGCTCACGACGGAGCTGTGCAGTCTGGCGTGGCCCGAGGATCAGGATGGGACCGAGCAGTTCCGCTCCTTCAGCCGGTTGACGTCGGCGCTGTACCACTACGAGTTCTACGACCGAGAGCAGGTGGTCACCGAGGCTTGGGAACGAGTCGGCGACGACCCCGCAGCGGCCTCGCTTGTGGCCGCCGAACTCACCGGCCTGCTCGACGGAGCAAACTACATCCCCGTCACGATGGCCGAACTCGACGATGCGCTGGCCAACGAGTCACTGATCCCGCTGCGGCTCGAGGTCGACCTCGACGACTACGACGAACTGCTCATCTACCGCCGCGGCAGTGAGCTGGACACCATCGAAATCCCAAAGTGGATGGGGCTGCGGTCCAAAGAGAAGACGATCACTGTCGACAAACGGGTGGTGGTATACACGCGAGTGAAGGCCCAAAGCTGGTTCGATGAGCGCAAGATCGACCCGGCCGAGCGAAATCTGGTACCTGGCCACGTGTCGCTCCGGCAGTTCCAGAACGTACCCAGGGCCGACATAGAGATGTTGCTGCCCTCTACCCAGGTGGGGTTGCGGCTGACCGACTCCCTGGCCATCGGGGTACCAGCGGTGGCTTCGGGCGTCGCTGTATTGGCCACCAAACTGTTGCCAACCCTCGGTCTGATCTTCTTGCTGGTGGGAGCCTGGCTCGGGTTCCGTGACGAGCAGCCCAACATCGACCAGGCAGCTCTGGTCATCCTCCTCGGTGGAGCCGTCACCCTCGGAGGCTTCGTGTTCCGTCAGTGGACCAAGCTGAAGAACCGTCGCCTCGAATACCTCAAAACCCTCACCGAGAACCTCTACTTTCGTACCCTGGCCGCCGGCATCGGCGTACTCCACACCCTCCTATCGTCGGCCGAGCAGCAGGAGGTCGTAGAAGTGCTCCTCGCCTACCGCTTCTTGCTTGCCGCACCCGGCGGCCTCACCGCAGCACAACTCGACGCCGAGGTCGAGACGTGGCTGCGAGACGCCGGCCAAGGCGACATCGACTTCGAGGTCGCCGACGCCATTGCCAAGCTGCGCCGACTCGAAGTGATCGAGAGCCACCCCACGATGCGGGCGCTACCCCTCCCCGAGTCCCTCGCACTACTCGACCGCCGGTGGGACGACCTGTTTCGGTACCAGCCCAGCGAACTGGTTACCCCGTCGACCGTCCGCGACGAACGTATCGCTACCGACGGATACCGACTTCCGCGCCTCATCCGCCTGCGTCGTGTCATCGACCGGTTCCGCGGCCGCCTCGGTGAACGCCGCATCGAACGGGAGCCCCAAGACTGACACGAGCCGATCGCCCAAACGCCTCGTGCAGAGTTCTCCAAGAGCACCGATGTTGATCGAGTAGTTACGAGCCCAAGCAAGCCGACAGTCGATCAGCGTCATGCGATCATCTGGGCGTCGAAGTCCCTGCTGTTGTTCGTCCGCGAACCCCTCACGTTCGGCCCCGAGGCGAGAATGGCTCCCAAGGTCCCGTCTCGCGAATCGATCCTCCCTCAACGCTCTTCACCTCAACCCTCTACGCGGCGGTCCCCTGCCCATGCTGGCTCCCTGCGAGCGTTGCTCGGTTGGTTTATCCCGTGCGCCAGAGATCATGTATCGCCTGCATCGCCGTCATCGGAGCTCTACTGGCCGCGCTCCCGCGCCACGTTGCGCCTGTATGACCCCTCTTCCATTCTTCCATTAGGTATTTACTAAACGAAGATTTTTCGTATACTAATAGAAGAATCTTCGGTAAGAGAGAGAATTACAGAAATGCTATTCACCCCACCGCCGATCGACGAAGCGGAACGGCGAGTCGTCGATGAGGTTGATGAGCTCTGGGAGAGCCTGCGCTATCAGCTCGGCCAGCCACGCCGCTGGTACGGGCCACTGCGCCGACTCGTAGCGGCAAAGAACGTTCAAGCGTCGAACTCAATCGAGGGCTACAACGTCAGCGTTGAAGACGCAGCGGCCCTCCTCGCGGGAGAAGAGCCCGCCTATGCAAGCACGGTGGATGCTGCCGTCGTCCGCAACTACGGCGATGCCATGACCTACATCCTTCAGCTCGCCGACGACCCCACGTTCGAATACAGCCAGGGCCTCATCAAGAGCCTGCACTACTCGATGATGAAGCACGATCTGGAGGCGAAACCTGGCCTCTTTCGCGACGGCGCGGTGTGGGTCGTCTCTTCAACCAATAATGAGACCGTGTACGAAGGCCCGGACGCGGACATCGTGCCCGAACTGGTGGGCGCCATCGTCGATGAACTCAGAAGAGGCGAGACTCGCTCTGGATCACCATGGATCCCAGCCGCCATGGCTCACCTGAACCTGACCATGGCCCACCCGTTCAAGGACGGCAATGGCAGGATGGCACGCGCTCTTCAGACGCTCGTGCTTTCCCGAGCCAGGATCCAATCCGACACGTTCCTCTCCATCGAGGAGTACTTGGGTGCCAATACGCCGGAGTACTACGACGTTCTCGCTGAGGTTGGCCGGGGAGGCTGGCATCCGGAGAACGACGCGCGACCTTGGGTCCGATTTGCCCTGAAAGCCCAGTTCGTACAGGCGAAAACGATCGAGAAGCGGATCATCGAGTCATCTCGGCTATGGGACGCGATCGACGATGAGCGCCAAGCCCTCGGCCTTGACGAGCGCAACATGGGAACGCTGTACTCAGCGGCGTGGGGCTTGCGAGTTCGCCGCAGCACACACCTCACCTACGCAATCGACATCTCAGAGCGCGTGGCCACCAACGACTTGAACCGCCTCGTCGATCGAGGTCTGCTCGTGCCGGTCGGCGAGCGACGCGGTCGCTACTACATCGCCTCCGATCACCTAGAGGAGCTGAGGCAACAGACTCGAGAGCCCCGTAAGCCGATACTTGACCCATTTGAGTGAAGCCACACCGGTGCCGCAATTGCTGGCACGGCGGTACCCATGTCATGCGGGCGATACCTACCTTTTGGCGGGCGAAGGGGGCTGATCTGGACCACATGAGCGTTCGCCGCGATGGGACCGCAATGCAGAGGATGGCTCCCAGATTGGCTCCCAAACGTCATACGGCCCATCAGTCGTCACGCGACAAGGCCTCTTCCGTACAACGCCCAGGTGGCAGGCCCGGAGGAACTCGAATCCACCAACCTTTTGACCCGTAGATGGATGGGCACGGAACGGCGCAAGCCGATGAGAAGCGGGCTGGGCAATGAGAGGGAGACCGTGAGACCCAGCTCGGGACGTCCTGGGAATCCGGGTCAGTACCATCCGGGCATGAGGACTGTCGGCGTGAACTGCGATCCACATCGCGCTCTATTGGCCGTGGCAGAGGACGGTGCGATCGTTGATGGCTACCCCGAGAAACTCGAACCGCCCGCCGGAACGGATGACGACGATCGACTTCTGGAGTTTGTGGACGACGCGACGCGGGCGTTCTCAGTGATTGAGCCTGAACGAGCCGGGCTGCTCTTGCCTGAGGCGTCCGATCGCTCGGCTCGCCGGCGAGCTGCCGTCGCAACCGCGCAGCGGATTGACCGAGACGAGGCACATACGTGACCGATCACAGCGACGACGTCGCCACGGGACAACAAGAAGGGTCTGAAAACCGCTCGCCGGGTGATGTGGCCCATGGGGTGCTCACCCCGGTCGGGAGCCTCATCCGGCGCATACGCGCTCCCGAGGACTGGACCGAGGAAGAACGCCAGGAGGCTCTGGGCGAGCTGTTTTTCGAAGGGTCCGAATGGATCCCTTATCTCAAGCGGTTTTTTACGCTCATAGCCCTGTCGACGAGCATCGCCGCCTTTGGCCTGATCGCAGACTCGACGGCGGTCGTTATCGGAGCGATGCTCATCGCCCCCCTGATGACCCCCATGCTGGCCATCTCGGCGGCCGTGGTCTACGGGCGACTGGATCGCATCGTGGTGTCAGGGATCGTCGTACTCCTGGGGACGGTGGCTGCCGTGCTGGTCGGCGCGTTGGTGGCGACGGTGACCGCGGGGACGCTCACATCCACCGATCTTTCAGGCCAGATCTTGTCGAGGACCAGTCCAAGTCTGCTCGACCTGGGCATTGCCGTAACCGCGGGAATGGCGGCAGGGTACGTCCTAGCACACCGAAAAGTGGGGGCGTCCCTTCCCGGTGTAGCCATCGCCGTGGCACTCGTGCCTCCGCTGGCAACCATTGGGGTTACGCTGCGACTGGGTGCGACGAGCGAGGCGCAGGGCGCCATGCTCCTGTATCTCACCAACCTGGTGGCGATCGTTCTGTCGGCAGGCGTTGTGATGGTCGTATCCGGGTTTGTGCCGCGCCATATCCGTGCGATCGCCAAGGGTCATCTCACCGCAGGATTCGTGGTCTCGATAGTGGCGTTGGTTGTCATCAGCGTTCCGCTGGCTTTCCATACGGTCGAGCAAGTGCGCAATGAACAACTCGAGCGATTGGTGGTCGGGTCTGTTCCGCAGTGGGACGAGAGCGCCTCGGTGCGGAGCATCAACGTCAGTACCGACGCTGGGAGGGCGGAAATCCAGCTGGGGGTGGCGACCACGGGCGACCCGAAACCGGCATGGGAACTCGCCGAGCTGATCGCTTCCGGGAGCAGCTTCGATGTCGACCTCACGATCAGGTACCAGAGCGAGTTGGTCGACGCCGCCTCTACCAGATGATCAGGGCGCTGGGACTCGTCGCTGCCGTTGTGGCCGTCGCGCTGGTTGTGGCGGCCTGCTCGGCGACCGAGGCGGAGGACGGTCCGGTCGTGACGGTGTTCGGACCATACCGCGGCACCGACGCAGCTCGTTTTGCGGCCTCGATCGCACCGTTCGAGGCGCGCACCGGCATAGATGTCCGGTACGTCGGGACTGGGTCGCTCGCCGCGGACCTCGTCGATCGTATTGCAGAAGGCAACACGCCAGACGTCGCCATGGTCCCGCAGCCGTCCCTTGTCGGGGATCTCGTCGCCATGGGTCAGGTGATTCCGCTGGGTCCGGAAGGCGTGGCTGCGGTTCGAGCCAATTACGCACCCTCTGCCATCGACCTGATGACGTTTGGCGAGAAGCTGCACGGGGTCCTCTACCGGGCAAACGTCAAGAGTCTGGTCTGGTACCCGCCCGCCGTGTTCGAAGAGCGCGGGTACGAGGTGCCGGAGTCCTGGGATGATTTGATCACCCTCACAGAACGCATGGAGCAAGACGGTCTACAACCCTGGTGCTTCACGCTGGCGTCGTTCGCCGCCACCGGATGGGTAGGGACCGACTGGGTCGAGGACGTGATGCTGCGGCTCAACGGTCCCGACGACTACCAGGCGTGGGTCGACGGTGACATCTCGTTCGACGATCCGAAGGTACGGCGTTCCTTCGAGCTGTTCGGGGACATCGTGCGAACACCAGGCAGGGTCAACGGAGGGATCAGGCGGGCCCTCGGTGTGCTGTGGAACGATGCGGCCACACCTATGTTTGCGGATCCGCCGGGATGCCTGCTCCACCGCCAGGCCTCCTTCTATCGGAGTTCGCTGCCTGCCGGGGTCGTGCTGGGTGAAGACGTCGATGTGTTCGTGCTCCCACCGTTTCAGACCGGAGAGGCGCCTCCGCTCCTCGTTGGAGGTGACCTGGCGGTTGGTTTCGATGATCGGACTGATGTCCAGGCGTTTCTTGCCTATCTGGCTACGCCGCAGTCCGGGGAAGCGTGGGCGCGTGCCGGCGGTTACACCTCCCCTCACACCACGTTCGATCCTGACCTGTACACGGATATGTTCGATCGGCGCATCGGAGAGATGCTCGTGTCCACGGCGGCGGTCGCCTTCGATGCTTCCGACCAGATGCCATCAGCAGTCGGTACAGGAACTTTCTGGAAGGGCATCGTGTACTACGTGCAAACCGGGGATCTCGACGGCACCGTGTTGATGATCGAGGAGGGATTCGAGTAATGAACCCGACCCGGAGAGGCGCGTGAACAGACGCCGACCTACTGGGACCGGGGTTTCAGAGAGCCGACGACATTGTTCACGGTGGCCGGTCTCCCGCCGCGTTCCGTTGGTCGGGCTGAGCGAGCTACGTTGTCATGTCGGTCGGGGGATTCGCCGTCGCACTTTCACCGTACGGTCAGGCCCCAGCAGCGATGTCACGTCCGTGAGCGGTGAGTGCCCAGATTACGAAGCCACCGATGGTGATCATGATGGCCGACCAGACCGGCTGGTAGGGAAGCCAGGCGAAGTTCGCCACCATGCTGGCCACAGCGATGACCACCCCGATGACCCGTGCCCATACCGCTCCGGTGAACAGGTAGAGCCCGGCCAGGAACACGATGATCCCGCCGATGAGATGGATCCATCCCCAGGTAGTGAGATTGAATTGGAAGATGTAATCGGGGGTGAGCACGATCACGTCGTCCTCGAGGATCCCGACCAGACCCGCGATGGCCTGGAAAAAGCCCAAGACGATCATCAGGATCGCGGCGAAGGCAGTCCAACCAACCGCCCACCCACTCACATCTTGCTGCGACGTCATTGCGTCTCCCCTCTCGTTGCGTGAGTTGGATTGTAGCGAGGGACCCGGCGGGTCGCATCACCATGAGGGGACGTGGGTGGGAGGGGGGCTGCGGATCTCGATGCATTTGCATCACAGGTCGAAGCTACCGGCATGACGAGATAATCCAACCCCCACCCATCCGCAAGCCGCCCATATGTGCATTTCGGCCCTCGCCTATGGAGTCTCTCGCCTCCCGATGGCGTCGGCATCACGAGCGTCCCTTCCTGCCACGCGGTCGGGTGCCACCAAAGTGTCTGAAAGGCGATCAGACGTTCGTCTCGCGGAAGGAGAATGGCTCCCGAGAGTGGCTCCCAAGGGTCCGTTCTCGCGAGAAGCGCCGTGATCCCTACGCGATGGAGCCCTTACGCCACAACAGTCTCATCAGCACGCCCGGAGGAACTCGAATCCCCAACCTTCTGATCCGTAGTCAGACGCTCTATCCAATTGAGCTACGGGCGCTCGTAACCGACAAGGTAATCCGCGGCGCACCCTACATCCAGGGAAACGACCGGCACCGCGTTTCGCGTTCAGGCTCCAACCTCGATGCGAGTACTCGCGAGTCTGCGGTACCCGGCCCACGATCCCACGGCGTTCTTGGATCCAATCGCCGAGCAGCCAACTCTCACGACGCTCTCATCTGGCTCCAATCACGACCTCATCTGCGGTGGCGATCATGCTGGTATGAATCGCACAAACGACGGGCCGGTGGAGGTGGCAGCCCTCCTCCTGTTCGTGCAGGCCGCAATCGCGGTGGCTCTCTCCGCCGAGGCCGTGGGAGCGGCAATCCTCTTCGGCGGGGCGTCTGCCCCCTCGGCACTGCTCACAGTGGCCGGAACCGTGGCCACCTTTGTGCTCGTCTCCAAGCTCCACAAGCGTCGCCGACGCGCCCGCCGTTGGGTGATGGCCTTCCAGATCGGCTGGATTGCCCTGGCGCTCGTGGACCTGGCACTCGCCCTCGCCCTGGCCGGGCGGGGACTGACCCCGGTGGGTTTCTTCACTCGCATGGTGCTGCCGAGCGCCATCTTCTGGCTGTTGCGACGTCCCGAGTCCAGAGCAGAGTTCGCAACCGGCAAAACCTTCGATACCGCCGGCGCGAGCGGAGAGTTGGAGACGGTCGGCACATGAACGACACCACACTGCTCGACCGCTACGTTGGCAATCCCATCTACGGGATGGACCCGGAGCACGGGGCCGCTCTCCTGCTGGTGCTGGCGGTGGGACTTGCCGGGCTCCTTGTCTGGATCCTGGCGCGCCGTGGCCACGCTCGTTTCGAGGCTTTCGCCGCTCGGTACCGAGCATTGCCCTCGAACTACCGCCTGCTCGCCTGGCTTCTCGCCCTCTCAGCCACCGCCAACCTTGGCATGGCGCTGGGAGAGTCGCCGGCCGTCGTGTCGTGGTGGCTCGGCGCCGTAGCCGCCGCGCAACTTGTTTCCGCCTGGCTGCTGCTGCACGATCGGCGGTGGCGGAAGACGACGTCGGTGACTCTGATCGCAGCGCTCACCGTGAACCTCGGCCTTGCCATTGCCGGAGTCACCGTGGACCAGGTCGGCCTCGCCATCGCCCTCGCCGAGGCCACCGCACTCGCCGTCGTGCTCCGCTCTGTCGAGGGGGGCAAGCTCCGCCGCTCCTTCGCCACGCTCACCGTGGTCGGCGCCATTGGACTGACCACCCTTGCCGGGTGGATCGGTGCCGGGGTCGCCGGCTTTGGAGGCGAGAATCTCGGTGAAACCCCGTTCCCCGGAGTACTGCTCCCCAAGGGCACCGATCGGGCCCCGACCTCGGCCGAGCAAGAGGCGGCGGACCGGGTCTACGCCGAGACCGTCATCGGTATCACCAAATATGAGGACCTCGCAGTTGCTGCCGCTGCGGGATACCAGGTCGATCAGATCGTCGGGTCCCAATATCACGCCGAGAACCCGATCTTCAAGGCCGACGGTGTGATCCTCGATCCTGAGCGTCCAGAGACTCTGGTGTACGAGCCGGGGCCCGACGGCCCGATCCTGCTCGGCGCCCTGTACGAGATGGAGTCCATCGGTGAGCCGGGCCCGGCCTTCGGGGGGCCGATCACCGTGTGGCACGCCCACGACCATATCTGTTTCTCGCTGACGCCTCCGGCGATCGCCGGGTTCGAGTCCCCGCTCGGTGCGTGTCCAATCGCGTCGATCTCGGTGCCGATCACCAACGAGATGATCCACGTGTGGACGCTTCCCGGTGTCGAGGATCCTTATGCCGAGCTCGACGAAAACTGGGTAGCCGACTACATCGAGGGAACGGCGGGCACACAGCACTGACACAACGGGCCACGACTGAACCGGGACTTCCCACTTCAGCACCGCGCTGAGAACCGGGTACTCCCTCGTCATGCCCTCTTTCCAGTTCATCGCGGGTGCTCGGGAGCGATAAGGTGATCCGCCACGCCCCCTCCATCCAGGGAAAGGATCAGCACCGGTGAGCAACGAGCTCCGATCCCTCGCCGACGAGTACCACCAGTACAACCTCGAACACAACCCGACAGAGGCTCATATGCAAGGCGACTATCGCTATGCCGATCGCTTCGAGCAGGCGAGCCGGGCGGACGAGGACCGAAGGATCGCCCGGTTGCGAGAGTTCGGTGCCAGGGCCCGGACCATCGACCCCACCACACTCGAGCCCCAAGACACCCTGACCAGGGAGGTGCTCATCTTCGAGGTCGAAACGAAAGCCGACCTCGAAGAGACCAGGGAGGCGGAGTTCGCCGTCGATCCCATTTTTGGGCTCCACATCTACGCCCAGCTGCTGCCACCGATGCTATCGGTCCCCGACGCCGATGTGGCGGCGGCGATGGTCGAAAAATGGAAAAGTTACGCCGGCACGATCGACCAGATGACCGAGAGATACCGCGAAGGGGTCGCCGCCGGTCGGACGCCGGCACAGTTCGCCGTCGAAGCCGTGATCGACCAGCTCAACGAGTGGTTGGCGCTTCCCATCGAAAAAGACCCATTGCTGATGACCCAGACGCCACCCGATTTCAGCGATGAACAGACCGCGGAATGGAAGGACGCCCTCGCCGAGGCGGTCCGCAACTCGGTGCGACCGGCGGTGGAGCGACAACGCAACGCGCTCCGCGACGAGGTGCTGCCCGTGTCCAGACCGAAGGGCAGCGAGGGGCTCTCCTTTCTTCCCGACGGAGACCTCGTGTACTCCAGGGCCATCCTTCGCTACACGACGCTGCCTATGCAGGCCGCCGAGATCCACCAGATCGGGTTGCAGCAAATCGCCCGGCTGGCAGATGAGTACCGCCAGCTCGGCCCAGACGTGTTCGGTACCGACGACCTCGACGAGATCTTCGCCAAGCTTCGTGACGATTCGAAACTGCACCACAGCTCCGGCGCCGACATCGTCAAGGTCTCGGAGGATGCGTTTGCGAGGGCCAGGAAAGAGATGCCCGACTGGTTCGGAAAGCTCCCCAAAGCGGATTGTCTCGTCCAGGAGACCTCGAGCGGCGCCCAGGCGTTCTATTTCCCCGCGGCCGATGACGGGTCACGCCCCGGCATGTTCTTCATGAACACCGCCGATCCCTCGTCATGGGGGATCCACGAGGTGGAGTCGACCGCCTTCCACGAGGGTATCCCCGGCCACCACCTCCAGAACGCCATCGCCCAGGAGCTCGGCGACTCTGTACCCGACTTTCGGCGCCACTTGCACATCGTCGCCTACGGTGAAGGGTGGGGGCTGTATTCGGAGCGGGTCTCCGACGAGATGGGGATCTACGGCTCCGACCTCGACCGGATGGGGATGGTGGTTGGGGATTCGATGCGGGCCGGCCGGCTCGTCGTCGACACCGGTATGCACGCCCTCGGCTGGTCCCGCCAACAGGCGATCAACTACCTGGCGGAAAACACGCCGATGTCGATGCACACCATCACCGAGGAGATCGACCGCTACATCGCCTCGATGCCAGGCCAAGCCCTCTCCTACATGATCGGTCGTCTCGAGATCCAGCGGATGCGCAGGGAGGCAGAGGAGGCGATGGGCGACCGCTTCGATATCAAGGCATTCCACGACACCGTGCTCGGCTCGGGCGCCGTGCCCCTAGAGACCCTGGATCGCATGGTGTCGGAGTGGGCGGCGTCGGCATGAACGATGAGCTGAAACGAATCGGCGACGACTTCTGGGCCTCGACCCTCGAGTCGAGCCCGACCAACGCCACCCTGCTCGGATACCACGACCACGACACCGAGCTCGAAGACCTATCCCGTGAGGTCGAGGACGAGCACATTGCCTCCCTCGACGGGTTGGCCGCAGCAGCAGAGGCCATCGATCCGGACTCGCTGACCGCCGACGAGCGGATCAGCCGCGAGGTGTTGATGTTCGAGGCCTCAACGGCTGCCGACGAGCTTCGCTCCCGAATGGCGGAGTTCGCCGTCGACCCGTTCAATGGGATCCAGGTCGTGTTCCAGCTGGTTGCCGGCCAGATCCCGATCACCGAGCCGGAGCACGCCGAAGCGATGGTGGAGAAATGGTCGAAGATGGGCCGCCTACTCGATCAGGCGATCGGGCGACTTCGTCAGGGTGTGGCCAGGGACCGCACACCACCGGTGGTTGGTACCGAAAAGACCATCGCCCAACTCGACACCTATCTGGCGTCGCCCGTCGAAACGGATGCCCTGGTCAATTTGGCGGCACCCCCGCAGTGGAGCGAGGACGAGGTTGCCGAGTGGCGGGGGACCCTCAGCGACCAGGTGCGGTCTGCGGTGCGTCCCGGTTTTGCCCGTTACCGCGACGCCATCGTCGATGAGATCCTCCCGGTGGCGCGGCCCCAGGAGCGCAGCGGTATCGTCTGGCTGGAAGACGGCCAGGAGGTATACGAGCGGGCGATCCGGCGTCATACCTCGCTGCCGTTGACCGCCTTGGACATCCACAACGCCGGCCTTGGCGACATCGCCGAACTCGACGACGAGTACCGCCGACTCGGGAAATCGGTTCTCGACACCGACGACCGCGCCGCGATCTACGGCAGGTTACGCGACGACAAGGCCCTTCGTTTCGAGGACGCCGATCAGATCGTGGCCGCCGCCCAGGGCGCCCTTGATCGGGCGAGGGCGGCGATGGGCACGGCGTTCGGACGGTTGCCGAAGGCGCCCTGCGTCCTGGCGGTGGTGCCACCGCTCGGTGCCGAGGATGCCCCCCTCGCTTTCTACTTCCCGCCGACCGAGGACGGCTCCCGGCCAGGGACCTTTTTCGTCAACACGACGTTCCCGACCACGCGCACACGCTACGAGTCAGAGGCGCTGGCTTTCCACGAGTCGATCCCCGGCCACCACCTGCAACTGGCGCTCTCTCAGGAAGCCGAGGGCCTTCCCGACTTCCGAAAGAACGCGTTCATCACCGTATTCCACGAGGGCTGGGGCCTGTACTCGGAGCGCCTCGCCGACGAGATGGGCCTGTACACGGGTGATCTGGAGCGGCTGGGGATTCTCTCGTTCGATTCATGGCGGGCCGGTCGACTGGTGGTCGACACCGGTCTCCATGCGTTGGGCTGGTCGCGGCAGCAGGCGATCGACTACCTCACCTCCAACTCGCCGCAGGCGCCAAACAACATCGTCAACGAGGTTGAGCGTTACATCGCCTGGCCCGGCCAGGCTCTCGCCTACAAGACCGGCCAGCGCCAGATGCTTCAGGCCAGAGCCGGGGCAGAGAAGGCCCTCGGGCGCGACTTCGACATCAGCGCATTCCACGACACGCTGCTGGGTTCGGGATCGGTGCCGATGCCAACCATGCACCGGCTCATCGACGAGTGGGTGGCGGGCCAGTGAGTTGCGAACCGTTTCCTCCCCTCGGTGGGCGGAGGCGGAGGCGGCGGCGTCGACCGCTGACGATGATTGCCAGGGGCCGTAGGGTCTGCCTGTGACGTCATTCAGATTCATCTTCATGGCAGATTGCCAGCTCGGCGCCTACGCCACCTTCAGTGGCATGAACGAGGAGGACATTGCCGGCTTCGACGCTCGAGAGATGCGAGTCGAGATCGTTCCCAGAGTGGAGGGGTTCGCCTGGGACGCCGAGCGCTATCGCTCGGCGATCAACATGGCGAACGCAATCCGTCCCGAATTCGTGGTGATGGGTGGTGATATGACCGACGACGCCGCCGACCAGGAACAGGTCGATGAGCTGCTGGCAATCACCTCCACCCTCGATCCGGAGATTCCCATGCTGTGGGTTCCCGGCAACCACGACGTCGCCGCCGACACGGTGGCCCCGACGATGGCCAGCATCGGTGCCTACCGCGACGTGTTCGGCGCCGACTATTACGGATTCGACCACGGCGACGTGCGCTTCGTCGTGCTCAACACCGTCGTCATCGATCATCCGGAGAACGTGGAGGACGAATTGGTCGAGCAGCTTGCATTCGTCGAATTCGAGCTGTCCCGGTCGGCCGAGCACTCGCATACGATCTTGCTCGGCCACCATCCGTTGTTCCTCGCCTCCTCCGACGAGGCGGATACCTACTGGAACATCCCGGCCGAGCGTCGCAGCACGCTGCTCGACCTCATCCACCGCCACGGGATAACGATCGCCTTCGCCGGGCATTGGCACCGCAACTCGCTCGCCTACGACGGGGACTTCGAGATGGTGACGTCCGGTCCGGTCGGCTACACGCTGGGTGACGATCCATCGGGTGTGCGGATCGTGGACGTCGGCCCGGAGCGGATCCTCCACGAATACGTACCCCTCAGCTGATACCGGACGCGGACCCATCGCAGACCGGTATCGTCTGGAAACGAATGGCGGGAGGAATAGCCTGAGCACACCAATCATCTTTGCGGTCGACGACGATCCCCAGGTTCTCAACGCGGTGAGGCGTGACTTGCGGTCCCACTTTGCGCCCGATTATCGGGTGCTCGATGCCGGTTCGGGGGCAGAGGCACTCGAAGCCCTTGAAGCACTCAAAGCCCGTGGGGACACGGTCGCGCTCTTTCTCGTCGACCAGCGTATGCCGTCGATGACCGGCACCGAGTTCCTCGTCGAAGCCCGCCACACCTACCCCGACGCCAAAAGGGCTCTGCTCACCGCGTATGCCGACACCGACGCCGCCATTTCTGCGATCAACGAGGTGGATCTCGACCACTATCTGATGAAGCCGTGGGATCCGCCGGAGGACAACCTGTACCCGATCCTCGATGACCTGCTCGACGACTGGACGGCCAATACACCGGCGCCGTTTGACGGAATCAGAGTCGTAGGCACCACCTGGTCACCCGCTACCCACGAGGTAAAGGACTTTCTGGCGAGGAACCAGATCCCGTACCGGTTCCTCGACATCGAACGGGACGAGGAGGCCGAGGCCATCGTCGCCGCCCAGTCCGGGGACGGCGGATCCCTCCCGGTCGTGCTCTTTCCCGACGGCACCACCCTGGTCGATCCGGAGCGGCGCGCCCTCGCCGCACAGCTGGGTATGCAGACCGAGGCCGACAGCCCGTTCTACGACCTCATCATCATCGGGGGCGGACCGGCAGGACTTGCCGGTGCGGTGTACGGGGCATCGGAGGGGCTGCGCACGGTGATGGTCGAGGCCGACGCGCCGGGCGGCCAAGCAGGCACGAGCAGCCGGATCGAAAACTACCTCGGCTTTCCTGCCGGCGTCAGCGGTGCCGACCTGACGCGGCGAGCCGTCACCCAGGCCACCAGGCTCGGCGCGGAGCTGCTCAGCGCCACCACGGTGACCGACGTCAAGACCGAGGACCAGATCAAAGTCGTCACTCTCGATACCGGCGAACAGCTCCGATCCCACGCTTTGATCATCGCCAGCGGCATGTCGCTGCGGAAGCTCAGCGTTCCCGGCTACGAACGTTACGAAGGCGCCGGGGTCTACTACGGTGCCGCCCTCTCCGAGGCCGCCACCTACCAGGATCGTCACGTGTTCGTGATCGGCGGAGCGAACTCAGCGGGGCAGGCAGCAATGCTGTTTGCCCGCTACGCCTCGACGGTGTCGATGGTGGTAAGGGGCGAGTCACTCGTCGCCAAGATGTCGGCCTACCTGATCGACCAGATCGGGACCCAGCCAAACATCGAAGTGATCACCGACACCCAGGTCGTCGCCGTCGAGGGTGAGGAGCGCGTCGAGCGCATCCGGCTCAAGAACACCGCAACGGACCAGGAAGACGTTCACGAGGCTGCCGCCATCTTCATCTTCGTTGGTGCCGTTCCACACTCCGATTTTGTCGAGCACCTCGTCGCCCGCAACGAGCGTGGTTTCATCTACACCGGCCCCGACCTGGTGCTGGCAGGCGAGGACTTCCGCTGGCCTGAAGATCGTGACCCTCTGGCGCTGGAAACGAGCGTCCCTGGTATATTCGCCGCCGGCGATATCCGCCACGATGCCATCCGCAGAGTGGCCTCCGCAGTAGGTTCCGGGTCGGTTGCGGTGAGCCTGGTCCATCAGTACCTCGACACGGTGTGACCCGGTGCGAGAGGAGCTTCGCACCGTCCCCCTATTTGCCGATCTCGCCGACGACGACCTCGATTGCCTGGCCGAAGGCGCCACCGTGGTGTCCCTCGACCCGGGCGATCTCCTGTTCAACGAGGGGGACGACGGCGATCAGGCGTACGTGATCACCGACGGTGAGATCGAGATCGTGAAGATCACAGGGGAACGAGAGGTGCTGCTGGCCAGGAGGCTCCCCGGAGAGGTCATCGGTGAGATGGCGCTGCTCGACTCCGCCCCGCGCATGGCGTCGGGCAGGGCGGTAGAAGAGACCCGCCTCATCGCCATACCGAAAAGCCAGATGGATCAGCTGCTCGAGTCCAGCGCAACCGCAGCCAAGGCCCTGTTCTCGGTGCTGCTGGCTAGGTGGCGGCAAACCGAAGCCAGCCTTCGCCAATCCGAGCGCATGGTTCAGCTGGGCACACTCACCGCCGGCCTCGCCCACGAGCTGAACAACCCTGCCGCCGCAATCGCCCGCGCCTCAGGGCTGCTCGGGCCGGAACTCGAAGCCTACGGACGCGCCGCTGCCGCACTCGGCCACATCACCGTCCCTGCCGACCAGCAGGGCCAGCTCGATGAGTGGCTGGCCGCTGCGGCACAACCCGGTCCGGTGATGGGCTCACTCGAGCGTTCCGAACGTGAGGCGGAACTCGAACCAGCTCTCGGCGCCATCGGCGTCGCCGAGCCCTGGGCGGTGGCGACCGAGCTCGCCTTCGCCGGGTGGGACGCCGACACCGTCGCCGCTGTCGGCGAGGCGTTCGCAGCCGACGCTCCCGTGGTGCTCCAGGCCGTCGCCATGACCCGCAATGTGTCCGAGTTGTTACGCGAGATCAACGAGGGGGCAGGGCGCATGTCCGAGATCGTTGGTGCGTTGAAGTCGTACACACACCTCGATCAGGCGCCGATCCAGGAGGTCGACGTGCGCAAGGGCCTCGAGGACACGTTGCTCATCCTCAAACCAAAGCTGAGCGATATCGACGTCGAGATCGAGTTCGCAGACGTCCCCGAGATCACTGCCTACGCCGGTGAGCTCAACCAGGTTTGGACCAACCTCATCGACAATGCCGCCGACGCCGTTGCCTCCTCGGGCAGGGAGGACGGGATGGTGACCCTTCGCACCTCTGCCGATGACGGCATCGTCACCGTCGAAATCGAAGACAACGGGACGGGGATCCCAGAGGGAGACGTCGACCGGATCTTCGACGCCTTCTTCACCACCAAACCACCTGGTTCAGGGACCGGCCTCGGTCTCGACATCAGCTATTCGATCATCGTGCACAAACACCGCGGCGCCATCACCGTCGATTCCGAGCCGGGACGCACCGTGTTCTCCGTCAAGCTCCCGGTCGCCGGGCCCGACCAGGGGTCTCGGACCGCGCCCAGGGGGTAGGCTCACTCCATGGCTACGGCACAACGCGTGTTATGCGACGAACTCCAAAGCGTCCCGCTCGAGGACATGCCTTCGGGCGGCTGCATCGAGTGCCTGGAGACGGGGGACACCTGGGTGCACCTGCGCTACTGCGTGACCTGCAAGGAAACCAGGTGCTGCGACGATTCCAAGAACAAACACGCCAGGAAACACGGGCTCGCCGACGGGCATCCTGTGATCCGCTCCAAGGAGCCCGGCGAGGCCTGGGCGTGGTGTTACGAGCACGGGGCGGGGACTCGACTCACGGTTTCGGCGTAGGAGTCGCGCGTCGTCGCAGTTTGGCGTCGGCCACCAACTACTCATCGACAACGGCCCGGTGTAACCCGGCCTGGCGGAGAGGGAGGGATTTGAACCCTCGAGGGAGCTTGCACCCCCTACTCGCTTAGCAGGCGAGCGCCTTAGGCCACTCGGCCACCTCTCCGGGAACGTAGTACGTATCACGTAGTACGCATCACGTAGTCCGACGTCCGCAACACGGACCACCGACTACTCATGACAGGGTACCGGCGTAAACGCGCATGCCGTGATCTGTACTCCGTAGCCCAGGGTTCGGCTCGAAATACGTGATACTTGATACGCAATACGGGCGTACGTAATACGGTCCGGCGCAGCCGGGCCCGCGGAGGGAGTGGGATTTGAACCCACGAAGCGGGGATACCGCTTACACGCTTTCCAGGCGTGCGCACTCGGCCAGACTATGCGATCCCTCCCTAGGGTGTGAAAGTGTAGAAGGAGGCTTCTGGCAAATGGATGCCGTCGACGCCATGGGAATCGCCCTCGAGCAAGCCGGCCTCGCACTCGAGCACGGCGACGTGCCGATTGGTGCCATGCTGCTTGACCGCTCGGGTGAGGTGGTTGCGGCCGATCACAACCGGCGCCAGCAGCGAGGCGACGCGACCGCCCATGCCGAACTGCTGGTGCTCTCCGCACGATCACGCGAGATCGGTGACTGGCGACTCACCGGGCACACCCTTGTCGTCACCGTGGAGCCGTGTGCAATGTGTGCCATGGCCGCGGTATGGGCGCGAGTGGACCGCATCGTCTACGGTGCCGCCGATCCCAAGGCCGGTGCTGCGTGGAGCCTGTACAACATTCCCCAGGACGAACGGCTCAACCATCGGTGCGATCTGATCGCCGGCGTACGCGAGGACGAGGCCGCCGCGTTGCTCGAGTCCTTCTTCTCTGATCGAAGGTAGCCACCGGTACACTGCTCGCCGGTGCCTGCAGCACCGACCGTATTACGTATCACGTATCCGGGTCGTAATACGTTGTACGTGATACGTACTTTGGAGGGGTGACAGAGCGGACGAATGTGACGGTCTCGAAAACCGTTGGGCCGGTTTCTCGGTCCCGTGGGTTCAAATCCCACCCCCTCCGCCACTTCGCCCGATCTCTCACCGAGATCGGACTCGTTACGCGCAGCCGCAGCCGTCCCTGCCTTCCGGCTCGTGACCACGCGGCCCGTATGGCCAGATTCCAGCTCGGCGCGAATCACGCGGAGAAGGTCCAATTCCCACCCCCTCCGCGAGGCCCGCCTGCGGCGGGCCGTATTACTTATCACGAGCCGGACCTTTGGCGGATTGCTGACATCGGTTGCTCGGGAATAGCTTCGGCCATCGCTCGCTTATGGATTGAGAGATCGCCCGCCAGGGCGGCGGATGTGAACGTGGGCGTCGGGGGAAGGGGTAGGCATGGTCCGCGTCGTCCGCGTAGCTCGCATCCTGGCCCTGATTCTCCTGATGCTGTCGATTGCGGACTGGTGGCTGACCCGGCTCGCGCTCCAGCTCGGTGCGGTTGAGGCCAACCCGCTGCTGGAGGGAATCGTCGCCTCACCGGTGAGATTCTTCATCCTCAAGGTCTTGCTGGTCGCCGTGCTCGCCGGGATCGCCGGACTTGTTGTTCGCTCCGAGCGCGCTCTCGGGTTCCTCACCGGTGTCGTCGTCGTGTACGTGTTCGTTGTCGGGTGGAACGTGGCCACCCTGCAGACGTTGGTCTGAGCCCGGCCGCTGTAGCCTCAAACCCGCCCCGGAGGGGTGACTGAGCGGACGAAAGTACTGGTCTTGAAAACCAGCGAGGCGCAAGCTTCCGTGGGTTCGAATCCCACCCCCTCCGCCCACTTCGTCCGATCCCTACCCGAGATCGGACTCGCTACCCGTAGCCGCGGCCGTTTTCTGCCTCCCGGCTCGCGACCACGCGGCCCGGGTGGCCAGATTCCAGCTCGGCGCGACTCACGCGGAGAAGGTTCGAATCCCACCCCCTCCGCGAGGCCCGGCGCGTAGCGCCGGGCCGTATTACGTATCACGTATTGCGAGCCGAACCCTGGGCTACGTACTGCTGATAGCACACTACTGCGAACCCTCCGGGCGTCCGCGGTCCCGATCCATAACTCTCCGTGCGCATTGCCACGCTGCGTGGTATCGTAGGAACAGGTCGGGCGGAGGCTCCCGACAGCCGTGGGCTCGAGGGAGGCATGTTGGATCGCAGGGTCATGTTGTTCGCATTCGCACTGTTCGTTCTGTCCTTCGCCGATTGGGCGTTCACCAGCGTCGCACTCGACCTGGGCGCCGTGGAGGCCAACCCCCTGCTCCAGGGCATCGTCACCTCACCCGGCGACTTCATTCTGCTCAAAGTGGTGCTCGCAGGCGCCGTTTCCCTTGCCGCCGCGCTGCGGATTCGGTCCAAGCCGGGTTTCGTGGTCCTGAGCAGCGTCGTGTTCATGTATGCGTTCCTTATCCTGTGGAACGTCTCCACCCTGCACAGGATGATCTGACGAGCAGGGCAGTTCCCAGATCCCACGGTTCCGTCGAAGGGGGATGGCGGGCGACTCTTCTACCCTCTTCGCCATGCGCATCGAACCCGCCGACTTCGATGAGACCAACGCCGATCCAGAGACCCTCGCCCTCAATGAGCAGCTGGAGCGGCTGACCCGCAGGCTCCCCGACCCGGTCGAGGTTGGCATCGGGCCGGTCCGTGAGACACAGAAGCAGGGACGCGGGCTCTTCGGCCCCGCCGTGTATTCGGACCTCGCCGAGAATCGAACGATCCGAGGCCCCGCCGGTGAGCTCGGTATACGCGTCTTCATCGCCGATCGGGTTGATGGAATCTATCTCCACTTCCACGGGGGCGGATGGGCCTTGGGATCGGCGTCCGACCGCGATAGCCGTCTCGAGGCGATTGCCCGCAACTCGGGTGTCGCCGTGGTCTCCGTCGACTATCGCCTGGCCCCCGAACATCCGTACCCCGCAGCATCGGACGACGCTGAAGCGGCGGCGCTATGGGTGGTCGAGGCCGGAGCCGACGTGTTCGGAACCGACCGGATCGTCACCGGTGGCGAGTCGGCAGGCGCCCATCTCGCCGCCACCGCAATGCTCAGGCTGCGGGACCGGCACGGCTTCACCGGCTTCGCAGGCGCTGTTTTCGTCTACGGGTTCTTCGACCTCGCCCTCACCGCCAGTGCGAGGAATTGGGGAGAGCGCCCGCTCGTCCTGAACACAGACACCTGCCGGTGGTTCGCCGAGACCTACGCCGCCGGGGCCGACGTGGCCGACCCCGACGTGTCACCCCTCTACGCCGACCTCACCGGCCTTCCTCCGACCCTCATCGTCATCGGGACCCAGGACCCTCTGCTCGACGACTCGTTGATCATGGGAGCCCGCCTCGTCACAGCAGGAAGCGATGCCGAGTTGCACGTGGCTACGGGGGCGGCCCACGGCTTCACCTCGTCGTCCATCCCGGCATCGGACCGTGCCAAGGCCGCCATCCAAGACTGGATCCAGCGTTGTGTCGCCGAGGCGCGCACCGATAGGTCACCGGTTGTCTCGACAGAGAGTCGTGCCCCGGTCGCGGGGTCTCTCTGATCCGATGTCCGGGACGGTTGTTAGCATTCGCCGGACCGTGCTAGGCGGGGCGCTAGGGGTGCCCTGTACTCGAAATCCTCTTCATGCGGGGCCGAACTCCCGCCCGAGGGTGGCGGTGTATCGGAACAGCACCAGGATCGGTCGGCGTTGACGATCGGGTCCTGCAACGGCGGAACACGCGTGAACCGGGTCAGGTCCGGAAGGAAGCAGCCCTAAGCGTGTCGTCCCGGGTGTTGCAGGGCTGCCCGGTTCGAGCCGACGGTTCCCGGCGGCGCCGGTACACGACACTCGACGGCGGGTGCACGGTTGTTGAGTCGCAAGTCTTGAGTCGCAAGTCGCAAGTCGCAAGTCGCAAGTCGCAAAGCCGAACCCGAGCCACAGCTGGTGCACGCTCGGCTCCCTCCGGTGGTCGGTGGCCTTAGGGCGGTGGCCAGATCCCAGTTGCCGGTCCCGGGCCGGAGCTGAAGAGCGCACCGTGGGCGCGGTTTTGCTGGGAACTGGGAACTGGTCACTGGGAACTATTTTTCCTTCTCGAGGATCGCCCCCCACACAAAACCCATCGGGCCCATCCGCCAGGTGTCGACGAGGTGCAGTGGTGACGATGCCAGAAGTTCCTCGGGGGGCGGGTGTCTGTCCAGGGTCTGGTGCAGGTAGCGATACTCCTGCCTGGCCCCAATGCTGGCACCGGCGATCGGCAACAGGATCGATGTCCCCAAACGATGCAGGCTCCTCTGCCACCGGGCCTCAGGCCTGGCCAGATCTACGACACCTGCCATGCCGCCCGGTCTCAGCACGCGGTGTATCTCGGCCAACGTCGCCTCGACCGAGTCGAGGTTTCTGAACACATACGCCGACAGGATGGCGTCGAAGGTTCCATCCCTGAACGGGAGGCCCTCGCCGATACCCACCACCCGATGGTCGGCGTCATTGAGGGCGAGCATCTGGGGCGAGGGGTCGAGGGCCACCACCTCGCTGCCGGCAAAGATCGTATTGGCGGTGCCGGTCCCGGCACCGAGGTCCAGGACCCGGCCCGCAGGTAGCCGCTCGACCGCAGACCTGCGCCAGGCCTGGTCCCTCCCCAACGACAGGATGGTGTTGAGGCGGTCGTAACGGCCGGCTATGTCGGAGAAGACCTCTCCGTTACTCACGCCGCTGCCCTCGAGGGACCGAACCGTGGGCCGCCAGGGTCGTCTGCCGGCCCTACGGGCCCAGAGTTGGCAGGGGACCTACTCGATGACATCGAATCCGGCGTAGGGGCGAAGGACCTCGGGAACGATGACCGATCCGTCGGCGGTCTGAAGGTTCTCCATGATCGCGATCAGGGTGCGACCCACGGCAAACACCGTTCCGTTGAGGGTGTGCACCAACCGGCGCTTCCCGTTTTCATCCTTGAACCGGATCCCCAACCGGCGTGCCTGGTAGTCGGTCGTGTTCGAGGTTGAGGTGAGCTCGCGATATCGGTCCTGACCGGGGAACCAGCCCTCGATGTCATACTTCTTGGCCGCAGACGCCCCCAGGTCGCCGGCGGAAACGTTGACCACCCGGTATGGGATGCCGAGAGCCTGGATCAATTCCTCCTCACGGGCCAGCAGAAAGTCATGTTCCTGGCGCGAGCTCTCTGGGTGAACGAACGAGAACATCTCCATCTTGTCGAACTGGTGCACCCGGAAGATCCCGCGGGTGTCCTTGCCGTAGGTCCCGGCCTCGACGCGAAAGCAGGTAGAGAATCCGACATACCGGATGGGGAGATCCTCGCGCTCGAGGAACTCGTCGCCGTGCATTGCGGCCAGCGGGACCTCCGAGGTACCGACGAGGTACAGGTCGTCCTCGCCGACCGAGTACACCTGCTCTCGATCTGCGGGGAAAAACCCGGTGCCGAACAGGGCCTCCTCGCGAACCAGGACCGGCGGCACCACCGGCTCGAAACCATGACCGCCCAGCACATCGAACGCCCAACGGACAAGAGCAAACTCCAGCATCGCCAGCCGTCCCTTGATGATGCCAAACCGGCTTCCGGAGATCTTGGT
This sequence comes from Acidimicrobiia bacterium, assembly GCA_036985755.1. Taxonomy (GTDB): domain Bacteria; phylum Actinomycetota; class Acidimicrobiia; order Spongiisociales; family UBA5794; genus JACZST01. The sequence goes on from BTQG01000002.1 coordinate 70,496, forward strand.
GGCACGCTCGATGTCGATCACACCCAACCCGGCACCCAGATCGACGTGATCTCGTGGCTCGAAGCCGAAGGCGGGCGGGGTCCCCCACCGCCTGATCTCCTCATAGTCCTCTTCGGTGAACCCGTCGGCAGCGGTGTCGTCTGCCAGGTTCGGGATCGTCACCCAGGTGGCCATGAATTTGTTGTCGAGGGCGTCGGCGCGACTCAGCATCTCCTTGTACTGGTCGGCCAACTCAGCGGCGGCGGCAATGGCGGCATCTTTGTCGGCACCATCGAGACCGGCGATGGCCTTGCCTCCCTCTTTCTGGCGGGCCCGCAGCTCCTCAGTCTCGGCCCTGACCGCTCGCCGCTGAACATCGAGGGCGCCAAGGGCGGCCACGTCAACCCTCACGCCCCTTCGCTCCAGTCCGGCCTCGAGCGCCCCCGGATCATCTCTCAGGATGGCAACGTCGATCATGCCGCGGGATGCTACCGGCTGAGGGCCGTGGCGACCGCGTCCTCTTCCTCCGGAGAAAGCGTGTCGGAAGAGACACCGGAACGGATCTCCTTGGAGAAGAGCATTGTGGCGTCGCGCGATACGAGGATGGACAGAAGGATGCCGTTGCCACGCTCATCCAGCATCGCAATCGAGCGGGACAGGCGCCCGGCGACGTTGCCGAAGGCGTCGTACGACACAACACCCACTTTGGCGATCGCACTTGGCATACGGGTCTCGACATCCTGCAACCTGCGGTCCACAGACGCCAAGCCTGCCTCCATCCCGTCGAGACGGACCCCGACCGATCCGAGCAAAGCGATCACATTGCCGTCCTGGGGAACCGCTCTGACCCGAGTGCGGATCTGATGGAGCTGGACCGCTTGCCACACCGCCAGCACGACCACGAGGAGCCCGATGATGACGACGAGCCAATCGGTCACGCGTCCTCGTTTCGGTAGAAAACCATGCGCCACGCATTGTCATCGAGTGGCTCGTCCTGACTGGTTGTGGCACGGATCACGAGTTCGTATAGCCCACCAGGAACCAGCTCGATTCCATCGAACATGAGGGTTCTCGCCTCACCCGGCTCCAGGGTGGCGACAGTCTGGGTGATCACGATCGGCAGCGCATCACGCCCTGTGGCGATCAGCTCCAGGGTCACGGAGATTTGCTCCTCGGCCTCGTTCCCTTCGTTGGCAACGACGGCCTGTACGAGGAACGACTCGCTGAGCGCGACTATCGGAACGTTGTTGCGCTCGCCGACCGGTTCCGGGTCCGTTACCGCCGTGATCGAAATGTTGCGATGCTCGCCGAGCTGATACACCGATCTGAGCCGAGTACCGATGGTGGTGGTATCGAGCCGGAACAGCCCCTCGGGATCGACGAATACGACTCTTTCGAAATCGCCTGAGGCGATGGAATCGTCGAAGGCAGCAACCCTGGCGAGAAACTCGGCGTATGCGGTATCGCCGACGCGCAACAGAACCAGCGCCTCGTCGAGAGCAGATGTCTCGTCGTCATCGAGCACGGCCATGACCGCAGGGTCCAGCAGAGCGAGGGCCCCTTCCCATGATCGGGTGGCGACCACGAGATATCCGTTCGCCTCGGCTGCACTCGCCGGCACAACGACCGAGTCGATGGCGAGACGCGCCTCGGTGGCTGCAGCATGCATGTCTTCGATCCGCCGCATCAACTCAGGACGATCCATGCCGGCCAACGAGCCGAACGTTGCCTCGAATTCCAGTGCAGCTTGAGATTGCTGTTCGACCGCTGCTTCTGTGACCGCGAAATAGTCGGCGATACCGCGCGCTTCAGTCCGACGCTGGACCGCAAACAAGATGAGGCCCACAACGACGGCGGCGACGAGCGCAGCCAGCAACCAGCGACGGCGTCGCGATCGGCGCACGGGGGGGAATGAGGAGTACGCCATGGCGTGGGCGAGGGGGGACTTGAACCCCCACGAGTGTTACCTCACAGGTTCCTGAAACCTGCGCGTCTGCCATTTCCGCCACTCGCCCTTGGGAACAAAAGGCTAACACGGGCATGGACTATGGCCCTTGGAGCAGCCCAAACTCGCGCCACTCATACAATCGGACCATGCACCTCGCCAAAGAGATGGAACGGCGGCTGGAGCGCCTCGTCGATGGAGCCACCGCGGCGGTCTTTCGCGGCAAGATGCACCCTGTCGACATGGCAGACCGTCTCATCCGGCATGCCGATTTCGTCGAGTACGAAGGAGACGCCGGGCCACAAATCCCCAACGCATGGGAGATGCGGGTCAACACGCTCGACATCCCGGATGGTATCGACCACCAAGAGCTCGCCGCGGAACTGGCCATGGCCGTTGCGGCGACCGCTCGCGAACGGGCCTGGAAGCTGGCAGGGCCGATCGCCGTCGAGATCATCGCGGACCCCGAGGTCCCGAGAGGGCTGGCCGACTGCTCAGGAGAGTCGCATCCCGGCCCATTGCCTGCCTGGGGTCAGCTGATATCGACCTCCCCTCCGATGGCCCTCGATATCGCCGACAACCGCAACATCATCGGACGCGCCCTCGATTCGGACGTCGTTGCCAATATTCCTGAGGTGTCCCGGCGCCACGCCGTTATCGTTCGCCACGGCTCGGATGTCACCATCGCCGACGCAGCTTCGGTGAACGGAACCTTTGTCAACGGATTCTTGATCGGGCCAGAAACAACGGCGATCGTGCCCGGCGATACGATCACGATGGGTGATATCGACTTCACCTTCCGACTGTTGTGAGGCGGCGATGCCTGCTCTGATCCTCAACGCACTCAAGATCCTGTTTCTGTTGCTCTTGTTCCTGTTCCTGTGGCAGATCGCCGGAGCCATCAGAGCCCACATCGGCGGCCGCGGGCCGGCGCGAAAGGGAAAGGGCCCGACCGAGCTGGTCGTGCTCAGGGGCGATGTCACCAAGGGCAAACGAGTCAAGCTCAGGGGGTCGGGACACACCGTGGGCCGCAGTCGCGATGCAGACATCATCATCGACGACCCGTACGCCTCCGACTTTCACGCCAGGATCAGCGCCGACGATGGCCAAACCCGAGTCGAGGACCTCGGCAGTACCAACGGCACCTATGTCAACGGCCGCCGCATCACGGCACCGACCGGGGTAGTCAAAGGCGACACCGTCCAAATCGGCAAGACCATGCTCGAAGTGCGATGAGAGACCGATCAACAGGGAGCAAGACAGACCGGTCCTGGTGCTTGTTGCCTGCTCCTTGGTGCCTCCTCCTAGGAGGGTGCTCAGCAATCCTCCAGCGGGCCGTGGCAGTCGACAGAACCCGAGTCACCGCAACCCTCGAGCAAGCGGCGGCCCATCGCACTCGTCATTGTTCAACAGCGTCCTAGCCTGATCCAATGGAAGCTACCGCCGAACCACAACGGTGTCTGCCATGAGATATGTTTGGGCGACCGGATCTCACCAGGGACGGGTGAGGGGGCGCAACGAGGACGCGGTATACCCTGAAATCGCTGGCTCGTCTGATCACGCCATCCTGGTCGGCGTAGCCGACGGGATGGGTGGGGCGATCGCGGGAAATATCGCCAGCACGACGGCGCTCGGCGCCGCTACCGACGAGGACCCTTCCACCGACATTTCGATCGTCGACCGCGTTGAGATAGGAAACGAGCAGCTCCTCAGCGAGATCGCTCGCAACCCCGACCTACAAGGGATGGGGACCACGATGACGCTCGGCCTGTTTCAGCCCGACGGAACCCTCGAGCTCGGCCACGTCGGCGACAGCCGCGCCTACCTGGTCGGATCTCAAGACCTCCAGTTGCTCACCAAGGACCACACCGTCGTTGCCGATCTTGTTGCCCTCGGTCATCTCGACCCGAGTGATGCCCAACGCCATCCGCAGCGCCATCTGCTGACCCGAGCGCTCGGGCTCGGGCCGGTGATCGTCGATCATGAGACCGTGCAACTCGTCGATGGGGACCGGGTCCTCATCTGCTCCGACGGTCTGACCACGATGCTCACCGACGAACAGATCGGCGAGATCGTTGCTGCCGGCAATGAGGTCGAGCCAACGGTGTGGGCCCTGATCGAGGCCGCCAACACGGCTGGCGGCGTCGACAACATCTCGGTTGCCGTTATCGACGCCCATGACTCGTAACGCCGAAGCGGTCCTCATCGTTGGCGCGGCAACACTCGCTTCGATCGGAGTGGCGATGGTGCAATTCGCCAGAGACTCTTGGCTGGACGCCGACGTTGCCCTCACCTTCATCGTGTTTGCTTTTACGTTCGGCCTGATTCACCTCACGTTCCGGGCGTGGGCGCCAAACGCCAATCCTCTCATTCTCCCGATCGCCGCCTTCCTTGCCGCTATCGGCTTCATCGAGGTGTTCCGGATCGACCCGAACCTGGCGGCATTGCAACGATGGTGGCTTGCTATCGCCGGGATCTCGGCTGCTTTGCTCATCTGGCTGTTGCGCGACTCCGGTGTGGCCGTGCTGCGGCGCTACCGCTACCTGTTCCTGGTCGCCGCCGTCGGCTTGCTGCTCCTTCCTCTGCTCCCTGAAAGCTGGCCGATCCAGGGGGCGGTTGTCAACGGATCCCGGCTGTGGGTGCGAGTTACCGTGCCGTTCGCCGATGTCGACCTGTCCTTTCAGCCCGGCGAAGTAGCCAAGGTTCTCCTCACCATCTTCCTGGCGTCATACCTGGCCGACCGGTCCGAAGCCATGGCGACCGTATCCCGCAGCTTGGGACCGATAAGGCTGCCGGAACCGAGACACCTCGGACCGGTCCTCGTCGCCGCAGGGGCCGCCTTCCTCGTACTGATGTATCAAAGGGATCTCGGCGCTTCGTTGTTGTTGTTCGCTCTCTTCATCGCGATGCTCTACGCCGCAACCGGGCGTGGCATCTACGTGTTCAGCGGGTTGGTCGCGGTGGTGGCCGCCGGCGTGGTGGCGTATCAACAATTCGCCCACGTGCGGATGCGGATCTCGGCGTGGCTCGATCCCTTTGCCGACTTCACCGGGGCCGGCTATCAAACGGCGCAGGGCCTGTTTGCGATGGGCAGTGGCAGCCTCACCGGATCAGGTCTGGGCCTCGGCCGCCCCGACCTGATCCCGGAGGCAACCACCGACTTCGTGTTCGCAGCAGTCGGCGAGGAGTTGGGGCTGGCCGGCTCGATTGCCGTCATCACCGCCTACGCCCTGTTCGTGACCGTCGGCATCGGGATCGCGCTGCGGTGTCGCGACCGATTCCGCAAGTACCTCGCCGGAGGGCTCACCATGCTCGTCGGCATCCAGGCGTTCCTCATCATCGCCGGTGTTGTCCGCGTGCTCCCGATCACCGGCCTCACCACCCCGCTGATGTCGTACGGAGGTTCTTCCTTGCTCGCGTCGGCGCTCATCATCGCCCTGCTCGGCCGCGCCTCCCATGAGGAACGCGCATGAACGACCCGCTGCGTCGCACCGCGTGGACGATCCTGGCCGGCTTCCTGATCCTGGCCGTGGCGACCACATGGATCCAGGCCCTCGCCGGTCCCGGCTACCGCGACGACCCGCGCAATCCGCGCCTCGTCGCCTTCAGAGTCGGCAGGGAACGCGGCGCCATCGTCAGCTCCGATGGCGTGGTGGCCGCTCGCTCCGACCCGAGCCCCGACAGCTCGCAGACGTTTGTCCGCAGCTATCCGGGCGGCGCGGAATACGCCCACACCGTCGGCTTCGTATCGGTACTGTTCGGCGCCCGCGGCCTCGAGCGCGAGCGCTCCGCCGACCTCGTCTCCAATCGCGATACCACCATCTCCGGCGTTCTCAACGCGTTGATGGGGGGAGACCCCCGCCCGCGAGGTCTTCGCCTCACCATCGACGACGACCTCCAGAAGGCCGCTCTCACCGCGTTGGGCGACAACCGGGGTGCTGTGTTCGCCCTCGACCCATCGACGGGAGCGGTCCTCGTCGCGGCATCGACGCCGGGATTCGACCCGAACACCCTCATCGGACCCGATGCCCAGCCCGCCGGGCAGCTGCTCGACGACGACCCCGACCAGCCGTTGCTGGATCGCTCAATCGCCAAAACCTACCCACCGGGATCGACGTTCAAGGTCATCACGACGGCCGCCGCTCTCGACGCCGGAATCGCCGGCCCGTCCACGGAGTACCCGGACCCGGGAGCCCTCGTCCTGCCCGGGTCGACCGCAACCATCAGCAACTACGACGGGGGGGTGTGCATCGACGGCACAACGGTGACGCTGGAGGAAGCCTTCGTCCGCTCGTGCAACACGGTGTTTGCCCGGCTCGGCATGGAGGTGGGGGCCGAGCGGCTGGTGACAACGGCTGAAGCGTTCGGCTTCAACAGCGTCATCCCGTACGACCTGGAGATCCTGGCCTCGGCAATGCCCGAGGCGCGCTCGTTCGCCGACGATCCACCGGAAACCGCGCAGAACGCCATCGGGCAGCGTGACGTCCGGGCGACTCCGGTACAGATGGCTCTCGTCGCCGCTGCCGTCGCCAACGGCGGTGAGATCATGATCCCCTACGTCGTCGCCGACGTGTTCCATTCCGACGGGATGATCGAGTCCTCGACCACCCCAGCCGTGTGGCGGCGGGCGACGAGCCCGGCCAGTGCCGCGGTGCTCACCAACATGATGGAACGCGTGGTCATCTCAGGGACCGGGCGCAATGCCGCCGTTCCCGGCGTGAGGATCGCCGGCAAAACGGGCACGGCCGAAGTCACCGGCGCACCACCGCATGCCTGGTTCATCGGTTTCGGACCGGTGGAAGCCGGCCCCGGCGAGCCGCAGATCGCCCTGGCCGTCGTCGTCGAATCTGGTGGATCGGCTGGGGAGACGGCGACCGGTGGCAGCGTGGCTGCACCGATCGCTCAGATGATCTTCGCCGAGTTCTTTCAATGAGTTACAAGTCACAAGTCGCAAGCCACAAGCAAGATTCGGTCTTGCGTCTTGCGTCTTGCGTCTTGCGTCTTCATGTCCATATGCCCTTCTCTCGGTACCATCTCGACGATGGATGAGCGCACCCTGTCAGACCGGTATCGCCTTGTTGCGCACCTGGCGCGTGGTGGCATGGCCGATGTGTACGAGGCCGAGGACACCATGCTCAACCGTAGGGTGGCGATCAAGATCCTCCACTCCAATTTCGCCGCCGACACGGCCTTCGTCACCCGGTTCCGGAGAGAGGCTCAAGCGGCCGCGAACCTCAGTCATCCCAACATCGTCGCCATCTATGACTGGGGACACGAAGGCGACACCTACTACATGGTGATGGAGCTCATCGCCGGCCGCACCTTGCGGGAGATCCTGAAGTCGGAGGGAGGGTTGCTTCCGAGGAGGGCCGCCGAGATCTCGGCGGAGGCGGCGGCCGCCATCGAGGTCGCACATCAGGCCGGGGTCTTCCACAGGGACATCAAGCCGGGGAACATCATGATCACCACCGACGGGACGGTGAAGGTCACCGACTTCGGAATCGCCAGGGCGCTCGACGACTCGGAGGAGCTGACCAAAACCGGAGCGGTGATCGGCACCGCCACCTATTTCAGCCCGGAACAGGCCCAGGGCCTCCCCGCAGACGGCCGATCCGACATCTACTCGCTCGGTGTGGTCCTCTACGAGATGCTCACCGGTCGCCCGCCCTTCACCGGCGAGAGCCCGGTGGCGGTGGCCTACCAGCATGTATCCGAGTTCGCCCCCACCGCCGCCGAGCTGAGCGCGGACATCCCGGAAGAGCTGTCGATGATCGCAGCCACGGCGATGGCGAAGAGCCCGGACGAGCGATACCAGACCGCCTCGGACATGCGATCAGATCTGCTCGCCTTCCTGGCGGGACGGGCTCCGATGGTCGTCGGCGCTGCTGCCGCGGCGGCGGCAACCGCGGTGATTCCGCCTCCGGCTGCCACCGCCCCGCCCGATGAGACCGCCAGGGCAGTGGCCTATCAGCCCCCGGAGGAGGCCGGCGGGCAATTCACCTATCTGGCCGCCGTCGTCACCTTGCTCGCCCTGCTCGCAGTCGGGGCCTGGATCTTGTTCCGAATGCTCTCGGGCGGGGGCATTGCTGCAACCGAACTGGTCGTCGTCCCCCAACTCGCCCTGCTTCCAGCAGAGCAGGCATCCCAAGAGTTGCAAGACCTCGACCTGAAGGTCGAGCGCAGCGAGCGGACCAGCGAGACCGTTCCGGTCGGGATCGTGATCGAGTCCGACCCGCCTGCGGGAACGGAGGTCGAGGTTGGGTCCTTCGTCACCTTGGTGGTCTCTGTGGGGCCGCAACAATTCAGTGTGCCTGAGGTGGTAGGTGAGACCGAAGAGGTGGCAAGGGCCCTGATCGAAGCACAGGGATTCCTCATCGGCCAGGTGACGTACACCCTCACCGAGGACATACCGACAAGCACCGTGATCAGCCAGTCTCCGGAAGCCGGCACCCCGGCCGAGGCCGGCACCGTAGTCAATCTCGTCGTTTCCAGGGGACCGTTCTCCATAGAGGTACCGGACGTTTCTGGGATGAGCGCAGAAGGCGCTCAGCTCGAGCTGACCAGGGCGGGTTTCGAGGATGTGTCGACGGAGGAGGAGTTCTCGTCGGAGGTGGCCCCTGGTTTGGTGACCCGTACCGACCCGGAGGTGGGCAGGGTGATTGCCCGCGAGGATCCGATCACCATCTACGTCTCCAAGGGCCAGGAGAACACGACGATCCCCGAGCTGCTCGGGCTGTCACCAGAAGGGGCACAGGCTGCGGCCACCCAGGCGAAACTCACCTATGTCGACGGCGGCACGGTTGAGGTCACTGCCCTCAGTGGATTGGTCGGGTTCGTTGCCGAGCAGGACCCCGCCGCCGGTGAGACCGTCGCAGTGGAGTCGGAGGTAACGGTCATGATCGGTGTCATAAAGCAAGTGACCGTGCCCGATTTCGATGGCATGACTCAGGTCGAGGCCGAGACCGCAGCAGCCGACGTCGGGCTCATCGCCGTGTTCACCGGCGAAGACACCACGGTGGCCGAAGTGGATGACGGCAAGGTCGTCTCCCAGGACCCGGCCCCAGGGTCCACCCTCGATGACGGATCTGCGGTGGGGCTCATCCTTGGCAGATACGTGCCGCCGCCAACGACCACGCCACCGACCACGCCACCTACCACCTCGCCACCGACGACGGCGCCCGGGGGATGACCACCGCCGTCGACCATGAGCGAAACGCCGCGCTCGGCGCCTGGTATGCGGAACACAAGCGGGATCTGCCGTGGCGTGATGTCGGGGACCCCTACCTCGTCCTCGTTTCCGAGGTGATGCTGCAACAGACCCAGGCATCGCGGGTCGTGCCCTTCTACGAGCGCTTCGTCGCGCAGTTCCCGACCGTCGAATCGCTCGCTGCCGCATCGCTCACCGATCTGCTGGCCCTGTGGTCCGGGCTCGGTTACAACAACCGCCCCCAGCGGCTGCGCCGGGCGGCCAGGATCATCGTCGCCGAGGGCTGGCCGAAGAAGATCGAGAATCTGTGCCGGCTGCCGGGGGTCGGCTCGTACACGGCTGCGGCGATCGCCTCGTTCGCCTTCGGACAGCCGGTCGTGACGATGGACACCAATATGCGCCGCGTGTTGAGCCGGTGGAACGGTGAGCCGCTGGAGGGTGCCGCGCTCCGGGTTGCGGCCGAAGTCGCACTCGGTGAGCCGTCTGCCGACTGGAATCAGGCCGTGATGGATCTTGGCGCTTCGTTGTGCCTCGCCCGCGGAGCCCTTTGCCGGGAATGTCCGGTAGCCGACTGGTGCGCCGGGCCGGATGGTTACGTGCCGCCCATGCCACAAGCTCGTTTCGAGGGATCAGCCCGTCAGCTGCGTGGAGCAATCGTGCGTGCGGTCGTCGCTGCTCCGAGCACGGTCGAAGCCCTGGTCGGCCGTACCGGGTTTCCCGCAGAAGCGGTGCAGATGGCGATCGAAGACCTGGTGGCTGAGGACCTCCTCATCGAAAACGACCCTGGCAGCTACTCCGTAGCCGAGTAGCCGGTACTTACTGGTCAACAAAGTTCGCCAGCAGATCCTTGCCCACCTCGGTCATGATGCTCTCCGGGTGGAATTGCACGCCTTCGATCGGAAGCTCGGTGTGGCGCACGCCCTGGATGACACCATCTTCAGAACGGGCGGTCACCTCGAGGACCGGAGGCACCTCGGTGACGGCCAGCGAGTGGTATCTGGTGGCGGTGAATGGATCGGGCAAACCGGCGAAAACACCCTCGCCGTCGTGGCTCACCCGTGACGTCTTGCCGTGCCTTGGCTCAGGGGCCCTGGCAATGCGACCACCAAAGGCGACCGCTATCGCCTGGTGGCCCAGGCAAACGCCGAGGGTTGGGATCTCGGTGCCGAGCGTCCTGACGAACTCGACCGAATAGCCGGCGTCCTCCGGCACCCCCGGACCGGGAGAAATCACCAGACGGTCGGGTTTCATGGCCGCGCCCTGTACCGGGGTCAGCTTGTCGTTCCTGGCGACGACGGGCTCCACCCCGAGCTCGCCGAGGTACTGAACGAGGTTGTAGGTAAACGAGTCGTAGTTGTCGATGACCAGCACCCTCATCCAGCAAGGGTAGTTAGCCGCAGCGCACATGATGGGTCGGCGCTACCCTTGGCCTATGCCAGTATCCAAGGGCCGGAAAAAGGCCGCGAAACGCCCGACTCCTCCGAAGAACCCTGCCTCGTCACAGGTCGACGACAAGGGCCCGTCGCCAACCTGGTACGTGGCGACGATGTTCGGGTTGATGGCGGTCGGCGTGCTCGTGATTCTCGCCAACTACATCGACCTGCTGCCGGGAGGCACCGACGGCAAGTGGCTGCTCGGCGGCCTCAGCCTCATCGGAGTCGGCTTCGCGATGACGCTCAACTACCGCTGACGCCTGGGTTTGGTTTTCCCCGTTTTCCTCCACAGGGTGTGGAGAACTACATGCGTGTAGTTCGCCGGCGGTGCCGATAACCCGCCGTCGTGCGATCCTCGCCGCTAGATTCGGACGCAGGCGGTTACCCAGGAGGAGGCTCAGGTGAACCGCAGCATCCCGCAGGTTACGGCCGGGTCCCGGAGCACCCCGCTGGCCTGGACGCACTACTTCGGCCTCGATCGGTGCCCACTCGCGACCAAGAATCTCTGGTCGGCCACAGAACGGAGGGACATGATATGGACGAGCATCTCCGGGCAATGACCGATGACCAGGTCATCGCCGAGTGGGAAGAGACTCATGTCGACAAGCTCAACATTGCCGCGGGCCAGGAGCCACCCGCTCACGCCTATGAGTACTCGATCCGCCACGGCGCCGCCCACAATGAGCTAGAGCGCCGCGGCTACGTCTACGCCCCCGCAGACGGATGGGTGATGACCATCTGAGATTGCGAACTCAGGCGGGGACCGGATCCATGTCCTCGCGGCAGTGCCGCGGCGGGTTGGGGGCCGCATCCTGGAGGTGAGTGACGGTGACCTGCATCCCGCAGACCGAGCACCGGTAGGGCATCTCGACCTCCTGGACCGCATCGGGGTCGGGCTCGGGCGGCGGTCCCATCGCGATGGCACGCACGGTGAAGATGGTCCCGAACAGGATCGCCAGCCCGATCACCGTCCCGATGATCACCGCAGCCATCTATCCCCCGACCCGGGCGGCAACTGACACGGCTGAGCATCTCAATGTCGTCATTAGCCGATCAACTCGAGGATGGTCCCGTTGGCGGTCCCCGCGCCCTCACACATCGCCTGCAAGCCGTAGCGGGTGCCGGTTCGCTCCATCTCGTGAACCAGGGTGGTCATCAGCCGCCCTCCGGATGCACCGAGCGGGTGGCCGAGGGCGATGGCACCCCCGTTGACGTTCACCTTTTCCCAGTCGACGCCCGTTTCCTGTAGCCAAGCGGCGATGACCGAGGCGAAGGCCTCGTTGACCTCGAAGAGCCCGATGTCGTCGAGGGCGAGCCCGGCCCTGGCCAGGACCTGTTCGGTGGCAGGGATGGGACCGGTGAGCATCGAAACCGGGTCGGTGCCGAGCACCGAAAACGACACAAACCGTGCCCTGGGGCGCAGACCCAGTTCCTTGGCCTTCGCCTCGCTGGTGATCAACAGCGAAGCGGCACCGTCGGTGATCTGGGACGAGTTTCCCGCCGTCACCTTGCCGTCCTCCTGGAAGGCGGGTTTGAGAGCGGCAAGGGCGTCCAGGGTCGTGGTAGGGCGAATCCCCTGATCCCTCGTCACCGCCGTCGTGTCGCCGTTCGCCGATACCTGGATCGGGATGATCTGATCGTCGAACCGGCCTTCGTCGGTCGCCGTCGCCGCCCGCATATGCGAGTCGTAGCTGATCTGGTCCAACTCTTGTCGGCTGATCCCCCACCGCTCGGCGATGATCTCCGCCGAGATGCCTTGCGGGACCAGGCTGTCGTGATAGCGGGCCCGCATCTTGTCCCCGAACGGCTTGCCCGGCCCTTGCGAGAAGGAAATCCCCATCGGCACCCTGGTCATCGACTCGACCCCGGCGGCGACGGCGACGTCATAGACGCCCGCCATCACCCCCTGAGCGGCGAAATGGGCTGCCTGCTGGCTGGAGCCGCACTGGCGGTCGAGAGTGACCCCGGGAACCGACTCAGGCCATCCGGCGCCGAGCACCGCGTTCCTGCCCACGTTGTAGGTCTGCTCCCCCACTTGAGAGACGCAACCCATGATGACGTCGTCGACGAGCACCGGGTCGAGTCCGTTGCGTTCGACGAGGGCGGTCAGGGTTTCGGCGGCGAGATCGACCGGGTGCCAATCTCTCAGGGCACCGTTGTTCTTCCCGAGTGGTGTGCGAACTGCGTCGACGATGACCGCGGAATTCATCAAACCTCCTGGTTGATGGCGTGGAGACGATCGGACTCGAACCGACGACCTCCTGGATGCAAACCAGGCGCTCTCCCAGCTGAGCTACGTCCCCGCGACACTCGAATCCTACCGGAGGCCCGGCATTGGCCGACACCGGCTCCTCTCGCTCCACCCCCTTCCTTTCGTTTCCTGCCTAGCCTGGTGTTCCATCGGACAAGGAGAAGCAACGTGCCACGCATGCGAGGAGGGCCCGCCAGGGGTGGCGCCAGACGCGGCAGAGCCCGCCGGACGCACCGGAGGCGGCGGAGGCGGAGAGTCATGCTGGTCGGTGGTCTGGTCGGCTTTGGTGTCTACAAGATGAGCACCAAAGATGCCGATCGCATCCAACAACAGACCGGGACCGACCCCGAAGAGCTCACGGACGAAGAGCTGGCCCAGGCAATGGACCAACTCGGCATCGAGAAGCAGACAATCACCGCTTCCGACCAAGAGCTGACACCACCGGGAGGCGTTACCACCCCGGCAGCGGCGACGGGTGACCCGAGTTATGTCGACGAACTGCAGAAACTCGCCGATCTCAACGAGGCCGGGATCCTCACCGACGAGGAATTCGCCGCCAAGAAGGCACAGATCCTCGGTCTGTAATCGCGGCGTTGGTGGCCGTCGTACGTGCCTGGACATACCGTGGCGGTATACCCAGACACGAACGATGCCTGGTGAGCCGGGTCCCTGGTTTGTTGGGGGTTTCGCTTGCTATCGTTGTTGGCCTTCGGGCCTGTAGCTCAGCCTGGTTAGAGCGCATCCCTGATAAGGATGAGGTCCCTGGTTCAAATCCAGGCAGGCCCACAAGCGGAATCCCCTGCAGCGCAAAGGAATCCGCCTATCTGGTCGGAGCCCCACTGGCGACGCGATCAGCGCCCGCTTGGTCCGGTTGGTGGTCCAGCCGATCCGTCCTAGCGGTGCCGGAAGAACGCTTCTTCCTCGGCCAACTCTTCGATCTGTACGGCGAGAAAGCGCCGGTCTGCTTCCGTGGCGGCGAGGTGGGCGGCACGTTCGTAGGCGGCCTTCGCCGTGTCTCGCTGTCCGAGCCGACGCAAGGTCGCGCCGCGGGCTGCATGCATCAGGTGATAGTCGTCGAGATCAGGCCCGATGGCGTCGAGCGCAGTGAGCGCAGCACCGGGACCCTCGATCTCGCCGATGGCGATGGCCCGGTTGAGTGCGACCACGGGCGTTGGCATGACCGAGAACAGATGGTCGTAGAGCGCGACGATCTGGGGCCAGTCGGTTGCTTCGAAGGAGTCTGCGTTGCAGTGGACGGCTTGGATCGCCGCCTGGAGTTGGAAGGGACCCGGTCGGTCGCGGCGAAGACAAGCGCGCACGATGGCATGTCCCTCATCGATCATCGTGCGGTCCCACTGGGCCCGGTCTTGATCGCCCAGGAGCACGAGAGTCCCTTCGGCGGTGCGGGCCGGGACCCGTGACTCGCTGAGCACCATCAGTGCAAGCAACCCCGCCGCCTCCGGCTCGTCGGGCATCAATTCGACAAGGGCGCGGCCGAGCCGAATCGCCTCGCTCCGCAGCGAGGCCCGTTCCGGATCGTCGGCCCCCGTGTTGTAGATGAGGTACACCACCGACAGCACCGAGCGGAGCCGGTCGGGTAGGTCGGCGTCTGCAGGCACTCGATAGGGGATGTTGGCGGCCCTGATCTTGTATTTGGCCCGGACCAGCCGTTTCGCCATCGCCGACTCGCTCACCAGGAACGAGCGGGCCACCTCATCCACACTCAGCCCGCCAAGCAGTCGCAAGGTCAAGGCCACCTGGTGCTCCGTGCGCAGCGCCGGATGGCAGCAGGTGAAGATCAGCCGAAGTTGGTCGTCACTCACGGGTCCGTCCTCTCCCCAGTCATGGTCGCCGGGGTTGCGCAATGTGCTTGCTTCCGCACCAAGCAGTTCATGCAGCTCCCGGCCCCTGGCCGAACGGCGGAGGTCATCGATTGCACGGTTCCGTGCGGTCGTGATGATCCACCCTGCCGGGTTGGGTGGGATGCCGTCGCTCCGCCACCGGTCACTTGCCACGACGAAGGCGTCTTGGACGGCGTCTTCGGCGAGCGTGATATCGCCGAATACGCGTACCAGGGTTGCGACCGCCTGGCCGTACACCTCACGGAACACCCGCTCAACATCTGTCGCTGCCTGATGGGCGGCGACGGTGCGGGTCACGCCTCGCCGTGCCAATCTTCGACGCGGCCGGTAGCTCGAAATGGACGGACTTCGATGGGGTGGTTGGTTGCTTCCGCGGTCTTGCGAGCCCAGGCCAGGGCTGCATCGAGGTCGTCGGCATTGATGATGTAGAACCCGCCGATGTGCTCTTTCGACTCAACGAACGGCCCGTCGGTCATGACCGGGTCTCCATCGTTCGAGCTGACGACCGTCGCCGCGTCGGGGCCATGGAGTGCGCCACCGAAGACGAAGGCGTCGCTCTCGTCCATCTCGGCTTCGAGGGCAATGACCCGCCCCATGAATGTCTGCATCTCTTCGGGCGTGCTCGGCGTCCCTTCGACGGCGCCTTCAACGAAGTACGTCGACAACAGGTACTGGCTCATGATTGCTCCTTGTGTGTGTGCGGGTCGTTCCGCGCTCACCGTCTCTACGAATGGGATCAGGCGGCGAGGACACTCCACGGCAAGAATAGTCCTCAGCGATTCCTGGCCAGGGGGCGTCGCATCTATCCATGCAGGCAAGGCCGCCGCAGCATCGGGGGCCAAGTCATGGTGAGGTGACACAATGGTGGCGGTGAACACGCAAGGCGATACGGGAGGAGTGACGGCGATGGCGAGAAAGGACAAGGGTGGGCGCG
>BTQG01000003.1:0-52056 GCA_036985755.1 Acidimicrobiia bacterium
CGTCGACGCAGTAATACGAGTCGAATTGCACCAATGCATCGCTGCTCTCGCCGGTACGCACAAGATACGTGTTGGGTTTCACGCTCACGATGTGACTAATGAACGAATACGAATACCAATGCCCCATCGCGGGGTTTTCCGGCTCGTCGTCGTCCTCGCCCCCGAGACGGTCGACGACGAACGCAACCGATGCCGGCGGGTTCGCCGTTTCCAGCGGAACCTCACCCAGATCGAACGCTCCACCCGGACCCGACGGGTTGGTCACTCCTGAGTTGGTGAGCACCTTGGTACGGCGGAAGGCCACATCCCACCCGGGCGATGCCAAGTCGCCGTCGACGATCTGGCCATCGTCGAAATCGAACAGAACCCAATCCACCTTGCTGGTGGCATCAACCGTGTAGCGAGTCCACTCCTCGACAGCGATCACCTCGTCCTTGACGACGGCCGCTTCGTTCGGTGCGGTCGGCTCGAATCCCACCGGGCGAGGCTGGAAACTGCCCCAGAGAAACAGTCCTGTGATGGTGAGGACGACGGCGATCGGCACACCGATCAGCCACGTCCTCTTGTACTGCCACCATCGACGACGAGTGGTCCGTGCCGGTCCCTCATCCATTCAGGTCACGCTCCTCCAATGGCCGCTACTCGCCAAATGTCGACGATGAAGCTATTGGCCTTCATTGCATCCAGTCCGGTTCGCTACGAACCGACGACGCCACCTTGCGTTCCCCGCCAGCGTGCGGAAGTTGTGGGCGTGCAACCAGAGGCTTGTGGCCCAACCCGGGACCGGGCGCCCATATCGACCTGCGAGGCATCACATCGGCGCTCGCTTCTTCGAGTGTCCGGCCGCGGGCGCCTGGGGCGGCTTAGCTAGTGCCGAGTGCCGGTTGAGGTGAGTTGGCGACGTCGGCCCATCGTCCGGCTTAGCCGCCGACCCAGTCGACCACCCAGACGATGCCCTGGATCAGGCGCCAGCCGAGGTAGATGGCGGCGGACACGATCAGCAGGATGAACGACCAGGGCCACTTCTCGTCCGAGCCGTCCGGCTCGTCGGCGGCTTCGGACTCGGGGCCAGGGACCCGGGACTCCTCACTCATACCGGGGGCACCCCGTGGCGGCGCTCGGAGAAACTGCGATCTTTCCTCGCCGCATAACGCAGCCGGGCGATCAGCTCGCGGCGAAGCTCCTCCGGTTGGATCACGGCGTCCACCACGATCTCCGCCGACAACCGCAGCAGGTCGACATCCTCGATGTACTCGTTGCGCTTCTCCTCGACGAATGCCTCCCGCTCCCCCTCGGGCAGCGCCTCGATCTGGTTGAAATAGACGGCGTTGACCGCCGCTTCCGGGCCCATGACTGCGATCTCTGCGGTGGGCAGGGCAAGGGTGGCGATCGGGTCGAGCCCTGGACCGGAAAAGGCATACAGGCCTGCCCCGTATGCCTTGCGCACGATCACCGAGATCCGGGGAACGGTCGACTCGGCGATGGCGGTCAACATCTTGGCTCCCGACCTGATGATCCCTGCTCGCTCTACCTCGGTGCCAACCATGAAACCGGGCACATCGGCGAAATACAACAACGGCAGGTTCATCGAATCGCACAGCCACATGAATCGGGCCGCCTTGTCCGCAGAGTCGACGAAGAGCACGCCGCCGAGATGGTTCGGCTGCGAGGCCACGATGCCGACCGGTTTTCCGTCGAGCAGGGCGAAGGCGGTGATCACCTCCCTGGCGTACAACTCCTTGATCTGGAAGATCGAGGCCTCGTCGAAGATGCCGCGCAGCAAATCGAGCATGTCGTAGACGGCCTTGGGGTCGTCGGGCAGTGTCTCTGCCGGCACATATCCCTCGGCGGGCGGTTCGGCGGAATAGGCGGGTGGCAGCACCCGGTAGTGGTCGGCAACATACGAAAAGTACTGCTGGGCCCAGGCGATCGCCTCCTCGTCGCTCTGCACCAAGGCGTCGCCACAGCCGGAGACCTCACAGTGCATTCGGGCCCCGCCCATCTCCTCGAGCGTCGTCTCCTCCCCGATGACCATCTGTGCCATCCGCGGCGACCCGAGGTACATCGAGGCCCTGCCTTCCACCATCACCACCACGTCGCAGAACGATGGGATGTAAGCGCCACCGGCGGCAGAAGGGCCGAACAGGCAGCAGATCTGGGGAACCCTTCCCGAAAGGCGTACCTGGTTGTAGAAGATGTTGCCGGCACCCCTTCGGCCGGGGAAGAGATCCACCTGATCGGTGATCCGGGCTCCGCCGGAATCGACCAGGTAGAACACCGGGAGCATTTCTTCGTATGCGGCTTCGAGGGCGCGGATCATCTTCTCCACGGTGAGGCGGCCCCAGCTCCCCGCCTTCACCGTCGGGTCATTGGCGATGACGACCACCGGGCGCCCATCGACCGTTCCCCGGCCCGTGACCACTGCGTCGGCGCCGAAACCTTCCTCGAGGGCGTTGGCGAGCAGGCCGTCTTCGACGAACGAACCGGGGTCACACAGCAGGTCGACCCGGTCGCGCACGAACAGCTTTCCCTGCGCTTTCAGCTTCTCGTGGTGCCGGTCCGGTCCCCCGGTGGCGGCGCGGTCGGTCGCCTCGTGGAAACGGTCGCTCAGCGATCCGGTCACTCGTACCTCCTCTTCCGCCGGCGAGCCACGACCCGTACCGGGGTGCCGGTGAAGTCGTAGAGCTCTCGCACGCGTCTTTCGATAAAACGAAGGTAGTCGGGCGACAGGTCCCCGCCACGCACAAACAAGATGATCGTCGGCGGCTCGGTCTCGGCCTGCACCGAATAGATGATGCGCGGCCGCTTTCCCCCCCTGACCGGCGGAGGGTGGCCCTCCTGCAAGCTCCGGATCAGCCGGTTCAATTCCGGGGTCGGGATGCGTCGCCTTCGGTTTTCCAGCACGGTGGCGACCGCCTTGGGCAGGCGGTGCAGGCGCGAGCCCGTCTTGGCGGACATTCGGAGGATCGGAGCCCAATCCACGAAGGCCAAGCGGTCGGCAACGCTGTCTTCGGTGAAAAAACGCTCGTCCTCATCGCGAATGTCCCATTTGTTCAGGAGCAGGATGAGACCGACTCCGGCGTCGACGATCTCCTCGGCGAGCCGTTGCTCCTGGTGCGTCGCCCCCTTGGTCCCGTCGATCATCAGCAGCGCAACGTCTGCGTCCCTGAGCACGTCGCGGGCGCGCAGCACCGCATAACGCTCGACATCGTCGGTGATCTTGGTGCGGCGTTTGATCCCCGCGGTGTCGATGATCTCGAACGGCTCCCCCTCCAGGTCGACCACCAGGTTGATCGGATCCCTCGTGGTGCCCGGCACCTCGGAAACCAGCACCCGCTCGCTGCCCGCCAGCTTGTTGAGCAGCGTCGACTTGCCGACGTTGGGGCGCCCGATGATGGCCAGGCTGGCGATGACGTCTTCTTCTTCGAGCTCCTCTCCTTCCGGCAAGGTGTCGACGAGGCGGTCGAGCAGATCCCCGGTGTTGCGGCCGTGCAAGGCGCTGATCGCCACCGGCTCACCCAGCCCGAGGCCCCACAGGTGATCGAGTTGCAACTCAGCCGCCGGCCCGTCGACCTTGTTGGCGGCAAACACGTAGGGGACGTCGCTTCGCTGCAGCACCCTGGCCACGCCGATGTCGTCGTCGGTCACCTCGGTGGTGGCATCGGTGACGAACACCACAACGTCCGCCCCGGCGACCGCGATTTCGGCCTGCTCCTTGATGTCTGCGGTCAACTGCTCCCCCGGTCGCTGCTCCCATCCGCCGGTGTCCACGACGATGAATTGGCGACCTGCCCATTCGGCGTCGAACTCGCGTCGATCCCTGGTGACCCCGGTCTGCTCGTCGACCACCGCCGATTTGCGTCTCAGGATCCGGTTGACCAGCGTTGACTTGCCAACATTGGGCCGCCCAAGGATCACGACGACGGGTCGGGCACTCATCGCACCGCCGCCTCGAGTAGTCCCCCCGCGGTGGTGGTGGCCACGATGAGCGGCGCCGGGGCAACGTTGCGTACGTCGTCCAGCGTCACATCGTCGAGGAAGGTGTCACCGGAGAGCGCCACATCTGGCAGCAGATAACGACCGGTGGGCTCGGTATCGGCACGGATCGAGCGCATCACGTCCGATCCGGTCAGCAATCCGGCCACTCCGGTGTTGCCTCCGAAGAACTCGTTGGGCACGCTCATCAGGCGCAGCGGGCGACGGGCGAGTTTCTCCAGGCTGCCGAGCACCGGCCGCAGCGCCATCTCGCCGTAGGGACCGGTGAGGACGGCCGCCGGGCCCGGCTCGCCGGGCGGGTCGTCGCCGCTGTGTTTGCGGGCCCGATAGAACTCGGCAGGCGCCGACGGGATCGTCCGCCACTCCCCGCTCACCACCGGTGGTGTCTCGTCGTCTCCGGCTTCGATCGCGGCCAGCTCGTCATAGAACGCCCGCACCATGCCGATCCCATTCTCGTGTTGGGAGAACCCCTCGTACGCCTCACTGGGGGGAATCTCCATACCGGCTCTCAGGTACAGCTCGTCGGAGGCGAAGAACATACGGTGGCCGACCACCTCGAGGGCCCGGTCCTGCCAGAAGTGCACCGCATCGAGGTCGGCGGCCGCTTCCTCCTCGCTGTGTGGGTAGAGGTGCTCTTCGGTGTTGTACCGCGACAAACCAAGCGGCACGATACCGACCGTCGCCAGCTTCGGGTACCGCCCCAGGATCTCGGCGGCGGTGCGCTCGAACACCGCCCCGTTGTTGATCCCTGGGCACAGCACCACCTGTCCGTGCACCGTCACCCCGCGGTCGAGCAGCGCACGCAACCAGCGAAGCGACGTTCCGCCGCGACGGTTGCGCAACATTCGGGAGCGGACCTCGGGATCGGTGGCATGGATCGACACGTACAGGGGCCCGAGGCGCTCCTCGACCACCCTGGCCAGATCGAGCTCGGTGAAGCGGGTCAGCGTGGTGAAGTTCCCGTAGAGGAACGACAGCCGGTAGTCGTCATCCTTCAGGTACAGCGTCTTGCGCATGCCGGGCGGCAGCTGGTAGATGAAACAGAACTCGCAGTGGTTGTCGCAGGTCTGGACTCTGTCGAAGATCGAGGCGTTCAGCCGGAGCCCTGCAGGCTCGCCGGCGGCCTTGTCCAGGCGCACCGTGGTGTGTGCGCCTGCTCTGGCGACCGTCAGCTCGGGGTCGGGGTCATCGATGAGCTGCTGGTACTCGATGACATCGGTGGGGACGACGCCGTTGACGGCGACGAGCTCATCACCAATATCGAGCCCTGCATGAGCCGCAGGGCTCCCAGGGACGACCTCGAGCACGGTGGGATGGGACATCGGTGCCACCGATGGTACCTACCGATGCTGAGCTTCCGACTGCCCCTATTCTCCATGGTGATGCCGAAAACCGTTGTACTCGCTGAGCCGCGGGGGTTCTGTGCCGGGGTTGAGATGGCGATCAAGGCCCTGACCTGGATGGTGCAGGTCTTCGAACCGCCGGTGTACTGCTACCACGAGATCGTGCACAACGCGGCGGTGGTGGCGGGTTTCGAGCGGGCAGGAGTCGTTTTTGTCGACGATGTCACCGACGTGCCTCCGGGAAGGCCGATCATGCTGTCGGCTCACGGCTCGGCACCGGATGTGGTCGCTGCCGCCGATGACCGGGCCGCAGTGCTCATCGATGCGGTGTGTCCTCTGGTGACCAAGGTGCATCACGAGATGCGCAGAATGAGCACCGAGGGGTTCGACATCATCTACATCGGCCACCAGGGCCACGACGAGGCAATTGGATCCCTGGCAGAGGCTCCAGACGCCGCTCACCTGATCGATCCACGGGTCGGGCTGGCTTCGTTCACCCCTGCCGATGAAAACAAGGTGGCGCTGCTGGCGCAGACGACGCTCGGATTCTACGAGTGGGAAGGGGTGCTCGACGAGGCGCGAAGGCGATTTCCCTCGGTAAAGACGGCGAGGAAGAGCGACCTGTGTTACGCCACAACAAACCGGCAGGAGGCCATCGAGTCCATCGCCGAGGTGGCACCGGTCATCCTCGTCGTCGGTTCCGAGAACTCGTCCAACACCCAGGCCCTGGTGCGGGTTGCCAGGAATGCCGGGGCGCAAGCCCACCGCATAGACGGACCAGGCGATATCGACCCGTCATGGTTCGAGGGCATCGACGTCGTCGGCGTCAGCGCCGGGGCATCGGCCCCCGACCAGCAGGTACAGGCGGTGATCGACGCGATAGCCCCGACCGAAGGGGTCGAGCGGCTTCGCGTCACCGACGAGGACGAGTACTTTCCCCTGCCGCCCCGCCTTCGCTCGTTTGTGGCGACCCTGCAATCCCTGATCGAGGGCGGTTTTGCTGCTCGCACGATCGGTGAGCCCGGGCCCATCGACGAGGATCGTGATTGGGGTGCGACCGAGGCGCTCGAGTTGATAGCGCTGTAGAGAGTGGCCTTTGTCTGTCGTCCAGGGCGAGGCGGAGGGGGTCATGACACTGTCGCGACCCACGGTTTGACCCCTCCCCGCCCTTCGGGCGGGACTCCCCCCTGAGGGGGGAGCAAAGATATCGTCTACCTCGATCCGTATTCGACGGCTGCTTCGAGCAGGTCGGTGATCGGGTCGCGTAAAACCTCGTCCCAGTCGTCGATGACCACATAACGCATCTGGCGGCCGTCCCCATCGAGCAGGGCCTCGGGGTCGGGCAGCTCTACACCGTGTTCGAACCCGAGCTTCACCGACTCGTCCTTGGGAAAGATGCCGGCAACGTAACCGGCGTCGGGGTGGTGGTAGCCGAGGCCGTGCCAACCGCTGTTCACCTTCTCTGTCGCCAGCGGCAGGCCGGAGCGCACGACGGCGCGAAGGATCTGGGTGGCGGCGATGACCCTGGGGCTGTGCCCGGCGAGAAGCGATGACAGCGCCAGCGCCCTGGCCTCTGTGACATGGCGCAGCACCAGGTCGGTGACCTGATCGGCGGACAGATCTCCGGTGTCGATGAGCACGGCGTCGGCTGCTGGATGCAGCGGAGATACCTTGCGGGTCGAATCGGCGTGGTCCCTCGCCGCAAGCTCGGCGGCAATGGCAGCTACGTCCATGCCTGCTGCCTCTGCATCGTTGGCTCGTCTGGTGGCCCTGACCTCGGGGGTTGCGGTGAGATACACCTTCACCTCGGCGTCGGGGAACACCACGGTCCCGATGTCGCGACCGTCGACTACTCCGGAGTCACCGCGGTCCCACAACCACGATCGTTGTAAATCCACGATCCGTTCCCGGACCTGCGCATGCACAGCTACCGCGCTCGACGCCGCCGTCACCTCGGGCGTTCGAATGGCGGTGGTCACATCCTCGCCATCGAGGTACACGGTTCCGGTGTCGAAGGAGAGGGTCGCGGCATCGAGCGCCTCGAGCACGTCTTGTTGTATATCGGGATCGCCGCCGGCACGAAGCGCGGCAAGGGCTGCCGCCCGATACGTTGAACCGGTCTCGAGATGAGGGAGGTCGAGCGCTTCGGCCACACGCCGAGCGACGGTCGATTTCCCTACCCCTCCTGGTCCGTCGATCGTGATGACCACACAGCCTCCAACGCGTCAAAGAACGTCGGCCAGGATACGGCGGCGGCAGACGCACCCTCGATCGTCACCGGTCCGTTGGCTCCCGTAGCCGCCACCCCTGCGGTCATGGCAATCCGGTGGTCCCCGGCGGCGGTGACGGTCCCCCCCTCCAGAAACCCGGTCCCGAGCACCTCGAAGCCGTCGGCGGTGGGCTCTGCCCCTCCGCCGAGGGAACGGATCATGGCGACGGTGGATTCGATCCGGTCGCTCTCCTTGACCCGAAGCTCGGCGGCATCCCGGACCACGGTGACCCCTTCGGCATAGGCACCGAGAACGGCGACGAGGGGAAGCTCATCGATGGCAGCCGCTGCGAGGGCACCCGACACCTCGGTGGCGGTCAAACCTGCCCCGGTAACCGAAACGACCCCCACCGGGTCTCCGTGGATGGCACCGGTGACTTCGGCCTGCACGTCCGCTCCCATCCGTTCCAGGACGGAGAGGAAACCCAGCCGGCCCGGGTTCAACGAAACGCCGGGTGTCACCACCCGAGAGCCGGCGATGATGGCGGCTGTCGCCCACAGGTAAGCGGCACTCGATGGATCCGATGGGATCTCGTACTCGGTGGCGGGGACCGGTCCGGGATCGACCCGGAACCTGCCGTCACCGGCTCGCTCTCCGAGACCGAAGGCCTCCAGCCAGCGTTCCGTGTGGTCCCGAAAACCCTCGGGCCCGTCGATCGTGGATACTCCTTCGGCCTGGATGGCGGCGAACTCGAAGGCGGTGCGCACCTGCGCCGATGCCAGACCAATCGTCACCTCGGCACCGTGGAGACCCCCGCCGCCGGTGATGACCGGAGGAACTCCACCCGCCCTCGTCTCGATGGTGGCGCCGAGAGCGCCGAGCGGGGCGGCCAACCGACCCATCGGGCGGCGCATCAGCGATTCGTCTCCGACCAGCGTGGTGCGGAAGGCCTGTCCTGCGGCGGCGCCGGTGAGCAGACGCATGGTGGTGCCTGAATTGGCGCAGTCGATCGGGTCGTCCGGTGCCATCCACCGGTGCCCGGTGATCCGGTCACGGGTGGCAGTGACGCCGAACCGTCGGATCGCTCGCAGGGTGGTGGCGACATCGGCTCCGGGGGCGAGGCCGGTGATCCGACTCTCGCCCTCGGCCATAGCCGCCAGCAGCAAGGCCCGATGCGATAGGGACTTATCGCCGGGAACCAGGACCCCTGTGGTGAATACATCCTCGGGCGGGGTGATCACACGCCTATCGCGATCAGGCATGGCCGTCGTCACCCGCCGCCGCGTACAGATCCCTGATCTCGACGATAGTCAGCGGACGTGAGCTGCCCGGCGCCAATCGGCGATCGGACAACGGCCCGATTGCGGTGCGAGTCAGTCGCTGGACCGGGTGCCCGACGGCGGCGAGCATGCGGCGCACGATCCGGTTTCTGCCCTCCCCCATCACCACCTCGACGATCGATGCATCCTGGTACCGGTCTACGACCTTTGTGCTCACCGCGGCGGCCGGCCCGTCGTCGAGCATCACCCCGTCCGTCAGGCGGCGAAGGGTGGCGGCGTCGACGAGACCGTCGACCAACGCCACGTAGGTCTTGTGCACACCGTAGCGAGGGTGAGTGAGGCGCAGAGCCAGCTCGCCGTCGTTGGTCAAGATGATCAGGCCCTCCGAGTCGGTGTCGAGCCTGCCCACCGGATAGATTCTCGCCTCGTCGGAGACCAGATCGGTCACGATCGGCCTTCCTTGGGGATCGCTCGTTGTGGTGACGACGCCCTGCGGCTTGTACACGAGGTAGGAGGCGAGGCCGGGCGCGACCGGGAGGGGGACACCATCGATCCGGATGTCGGCGGTTGCCGGGTCGGTTTGCTGCCCCAGGTGGGCCGGCGCCCCATCGACCGTGACCCGCCCCGCCTCGATCAACCGCTCCGCGGCCCGCCTCGATGCGAACCCGGAACGGGCGATCAGCTTGTGAATCCGTTCGATGATCCCTCCGGGCGGAACGGGCGCTCCAGCGTCTCGACGACCTCGGCCGGTGGCACGTGATCGGCGAGCGGAGGCAGCTCGCCGATCGAGTTGACACCGAGCTTCTCCAGCATCAGGTCGGTGGTCCCGTACAGCAAGGCCTGTCCGGGTCCGGGCGCATGGCCGATTTCCTGCACCAGTCCGTGACGTTGCAACGTTCTTAGTGCCCGCTCCGAGTCCACCCCGCGGATCTCTGCAACCTGGCCCCGAGATACAGGCTGTTTATAGGCAACCACAGCCAGCGTTTCCAGCGCGGCATTCGAAAGCCGGGTCGCCTTGTCCGATGCGGCGAAGCGCTCCAGGTAGGGTTTGGTCTCTGGTTTCGTGTACAGGCGCCACCCGCCACCGACCTGTCGCAGCACCAGCCCCCCGTCGCGAGATGCCAGCACCTCTTGAAGCTCGGTCAGGGCGACCGCCACCCGGTGGCGGGGGATCTCGAGAACCTCGGCGAGGTCGGTCTCGGACAAGGGGGTCTCTGCGACGAACAGGATCGCTTCGATGGCGGCGTCTGTCGCGCTCACGGTGCCTCCTCCCCGCGCATCAGGATGTCGAATCGCTCGGCGGCTTCTATCTCGCTGTATCCGACGACGATCGGCGCAAAGCGGTCCTCCTGCGACACGCGGACGATCCCCCAACGCGCCAACTCCAGCAGGCCGAGGAAGTAGGCGACGACCTCGAGCGAGCTGGTGCAATGGGCGACGAGGTCATCGAAATCGCTCTCGACCGTGCCCGCCATCCGTGCCTGGATGTCGACGATCGCGTCCTGGACCGACGGCAGCTCTAGGGCGAGGTGGTCCGTGTCCGGTTCTTCATAGAGACCGGAGAACACGCGATCGGCGATGGTGGCCAGACCGCGCAGGTCGACCCGTAACACCAGATTGGGCGCATGGGGCGTGACGTCTTCGAGCCCAACGATACGGCCCACGAACCGTTCGTTCGCCTCGATGCGGTGCCCGAGGACGGCGGCAACGTCCTTGAAGGTGAGGTTCATCAACAGTCGCGCCAGCAGCCGATCCCGCTCCCCGGCGAGGGCTAGCTCATCATCGAGGTCGAGTGCCCGATCATCGGGGAGGAGATGGCGGGCTTTGAGCTGGATGAGGGTCGACGCGATCAAGAGGAACTCGCTGGTGACGTCGAGCTCGAGGTCGCGCATCACATCGAGATAGTCGAGGTATTCAGTGATCAGATCGCTCAGGCTGAGATCGGTGATCTCCACCTGATGCGACGTGATCAGCTGGAGCAGCAGATCGAGCGGCCCCTCGAAGACGCGCGTTTTCACCTCGTAGGTCATGGGCGGCATGGTAAAGGGGTACGCCCGGTGGCCGTCGTCTTTCGGAGATGACTGACGACTGACGACTGACGACTGATGACTGGCTACCCATCTGCTTCCAGCAGTGCCGTCCAGCGGTCATCGTCGCTGCCCTCGGGCGGGGGCCCGGGATGGTTGGCGGCAAAGGAGACCACCAGGCCGTCGAAGCCCGCAGCCGACAGCTCGGCAGCCCCGATCGACCCGTGGTCGCGATAGCGCGACATGGCCGCGGTGAGCGGGATCCCGATGCCGTCGAACACGGTGGCGATCGACCGTCCGATGGCGCCGAGGCGGGCGTGGCGTTTTCCAACATCGTGCAACAGCGCAGCCAGGTACACCTCGTCATCGTCGGGAAGGGAGGCGGCGACTCTCGATGCGACCGCGAACGCATGTCGCTGGTCGGCGGCGTCCTGGCCCCAGAACAATTCTGCGCCGGGCGCGTCCAGATGCTGGTGAACCAGTTGTTGCTCCCGAGGGCTGAGGCCCGGCGCAGTCATGTGTCCGTAGAACCGCCGAACCAGGTGTCCGGCGTGTCGTGTCGCGCCGGTCAGGCGACGGACTTGCAATCTACGCAGCGGGTCGAGGTGGGGCGAAAGTCCATGCGTGCGCCGCCGATCGGCTTGGCACAGGCCTCGCAGATCCCGTAGGTGCCGTTGTCGATCTTGACAAGCGCCTGGTCGATGTCGTCGAGGTGGTGTTTGAGCGACTCGACGAGCCCGAGCACTTTGGTGCGCTCGGCGGTGGCCGCTCCACCGTCGGCGAAGGCATCGCCATAATCGACGGTCCCTGTGAGCTCACCGGATTCGTCGGCGCCGAGCTCATTCATCTGGCGCACAACCTTTGCTCGCTCGTCGTTGAGCGTGCTGGCTGCTGCCTTGAGGTCGATCGTCGCCGTCATGTACAGGCCTCGTTGTGGTGGCGATCCCAGGATTCCCTAACGAGCCCGTGGATGCGCCGTCACAAAAACTTCGAGCAAATGTTGGGGAGACACATGTGTATACACCTGTGTGGTCGAAATACTAGCGTGGCCAAGCATCTCCTGTACAGACCTGAGATCCGCACCCCCTTCCACCATGTGGGTCGCCGCAGAATGGCGCAACACATGTGGGGACAGGCGATCTCCACCAATACCGGCCGTGCGTCCGTTGCGTTTCACAATCTCCCAGACGCCCTGCCGGGTGAGCGGTCGCCCCCTGGCATTGAGGAACAGGGTCCCGGGATCGGGCTTCCCACCTCTCAGGTCCAGTCGGATTTCGAGGTAGTCGTCGACTGCGGCAACGGCATGGCTGCCGAGCGGGACGATCCGCTGCCGGTCGCCTTTGCCGGTGACGACCGCGCTGCGGTGCTCGAGATCCACATCGATGACATCGACCGTGATCGCCTCGGTGACTCTGCACCCGGTGGCATAGAGGAACTCGAGCAGCGCCCGGTCGCGGATGCCGAGCGGTCGAGTGGTGTCGGGCACCTCGAGCAACGCCAGCACTTCGTCAACGTGCAGGGCTTTGGGGAGGGACCTGCCCCGTTTCGGTGTGTCGATCAGGATGGTCGGATCGTCGGTGGCGTGACCCTCAACGACCAGGAACCGGTGATATCCGCGCACCGTTGCCAGCTTGCGAGCGATGGTCGACGAGGCCAGTTCGATCGTTGCCAGATGGTCGACGAAGTCGGGCGCCGACGCGCCGACACCGGTGTCGGGATCGGCGAGGAACGCGAGGTACTGGGTCAGGTCTCTCCGGTAGGCGGCGACCGTGTTGGCTGCGAGACCGCGCTCGGATCGCAAGGCGGCGAGGTACTCCTCCGCTTCGGGGGCCAGGGTGGTCATCGCTGAGCGACCAAGAGGAGCCCGATGACCGACTTCGCATCCCGGATGCGGCCGATGCGCACCTGCTCAACGGCCTCGGCGAGGGGCATGGTGACCACCGTCGCATGGCGTTCTTCCGGCCCTTCCGGGCGCCGCGGCACCGGCTCGATGCCTTCGGCGAGATACAGGCTGATGAGCTCGTCGGTGACACCGGGAGAGGTGAGGATATCGGTGAGGTGATCGAGCCGTCCCGCGGAGAAACCAACCTCCTCTACGAGCTCCCTTCGTGCCGCGGTGATGGCATCCTCTCCCGGGATGTCGAGCATGCCTGCGGGGATTTCCAGAATCGCTTCACCGATCGGGGCGCGGAACTGCTCGATCAGCACGACGTCGTCACCATCGAGGGCGACGATGGCAACGGCATTGGGAAGGCGCAGGGCGTAGCGGACGGCACGGGTGCCGTCCGGGGCCTCGATGGTCACTTCATCGAGACGGGCGAAACCGACGTCGGCGATGCTCCTCGAGCCGGTCGTGTGAAAACCCGCCACTCAGGATCCGGCCGTTACCGCCTCCGAAGAGGCAACAGTCTGCTCCGCGCCGGTGCTCTGCCGTCGCTTCAGCGCGGCGGCGATGAAGCCATCGAAGAGCGGGTGCGCGTTGTCGGGCCTGGACTTGAACTCGGGGTGGAACTGGGAGCCGATGAAAAACGGATGATCGGGTAGTTCGATGATCTCGACCAGGCGGTCGTCGGGTGAGATGCCGGCAAAGACGAGACCTTCTGCTTCGAGCTCGTTTCGGTAACGGTTGTTGACCTCCCATCGATGCCGGTGTCGCTCGTAGACGACGCTCTCGCCATAGAGCCGCTCCGTGATCGTGCCCGGGGCGAGCTTCGCCGGATAGATCCCCAGTCGCATCGTGCCGCCCATGTCCTCAATGTCGTTTTGATCGTCCATCAGGTCGATGACCGGATCCGATGTAGTCGGGTCGAACTCGGTGCTGTGTGCCTGTGGGTGCCCGAGCATGTTTCGAGAGAACTCGATCACGGCACACTGCAATCCGAGGCACAGGCCGAGGAATGGCACATCGTTCTCCCTGGCATGTCGGATCGCTTCGATCTTGCCCTCGATGCCTCGTATGCCGAATCCGCCGGGCACCAGGATCCCGTCGAGCCCTTCCAGGTGTGACTCGGCGAGCAGGCCATCGACCTCCTCGGCGGGTATCCACCGAATGGTGACCGCCGCCCCGTTGGCGGCGGCGGCATGTTTGAGCGATTCGACCACAGAGAGATAGGCGTCGGGGAGGTCGACGTACTTGCCGACGAGCCCGATGGTGACCTCGTCCTCGGCCTCATCCATGCGCAGCACCATCGCCTCCCAATCGGCGAGATCCGGCGGGTCGGTCTCCAGGTCCAGCATGCGGCAAACGACGTCGTCGAGGCCCGCTTCGTTCAGCTCGAGTGGAAGGGCGTAGATATTGGGTATGTCGAGGGCATTGATGACGGCATCTGGCTCGACGTCGCAAAACAGGCTGATCTTGCGCCGCGCCGCATCATCGAGGGGACGGGAGGACCTGACGACCATGACATCGGGCATGATGCCGTGAGAACGCAGCTCGGCGACGCTGTGTTGGGTCGGTTTTGTCTTGAGCTCTTCGCTCGTCGCCAGGTACGGCACCAGGGTGACGTGGATGAAACATGAATCCTGCGGAGGCAGGTCCTTGCGCAGCTGGCGGATCGCTTCGAGGTAGGGCAGGCTCTCGATGTCGCCGACGGTGCCGCCTACCTCGGTGATCACGACGTCGATGTCGTCCTGGCCGACCTTGCGGATCCTGCCCTTGATCTCGTTGGTTATGTGCGGGATCACCTGCACTGTTGCCCCGAGATAGTCGCCGCGCCGCTCCTTTCGGATCACGGACTGGTACACCGATCCCGTGGTCACGTTGGAGTCACGGCTCAGGCGCACCCCGGTGAAGCGCTCGTAGTGGCCAAGGTCGAGGTCGGTTTCTCCCCCGTCGTCGGTGACGAACACCTCTCCGTGTTCGAACGGGTTCATGGTCCCGGGGTCGACGTTGATGTAGGGGTCGAGTTTCTGCAGGGTCACCCGCAGTCCCCTGGCCTCGAGCAGCCGGCCCAGCGAAGCCGACGTGATCCCCTTACCCAGACTCGATGTCACCCCACCGGTGACGAACACGTGTTTTGCCACGTCCTACTCCACCTCGGAAGGCTGCATTGTACCCGGCCGGGAACGGTTGTCGCGACACCTGCGCTCACCGGCCGGCCGCCAGCACCAGCAACTCGGCTGCATGTTCTCTGCCTCGTTCACTCTCCGGCAAACCCGCCAGCATTCGCGACAATTCCTCGACGCGATCGTCACCTTCGACCATCGTTACGGTGGCGGTGGTTCCGTCGCGGGACACCGCCAGATGCTGGTCGGCGAAGGCTGCGACCTGGGGAAGATGGGTGACGCAGAACACCTGCCGTCCTTTGGAGAGGGCGGCCAGCTTCCTGCCCATCGCCAATGCCGTTTCTCCACCGGTCCCGGCATCGATCTCATCGAAGGCGATCACGGTCCCGTCTTCTACGCCGGAGGCGAGTCGTAGCGCCAGAGCGAGTCTGCTCAGCTCACCGCCGGAGGCGATTCTTGCTGCCGATTTCGGTTCGAGCGAGATATCGGAGGAGAACTCGAGAACGATCCTGTCGGTGCCCCTCGGTCCCGGGTCCGCTTCATCGATGCGGAAACGAACGACTGGACTGGAGAAGCCGAGGTCGACGAGGTGGGCGGCGGCGCCCTTGGCAAGGCGTTCGGCAGCGTTCCCCCTTGCCCGGCGCAGGTCGGCTCCGGCCGTGCCTACGGCATCGGTGGCCTTGCGGTGGGCGGTATCGAGCTCGCCGGCATCTGCGAGCAGAGCCTCGAGTTCGGCGGATCGTTTGGCGGCATCGACACCGAAGCCGAGCACGCCGTCCAGGTCGTCGCCATACTTGCGTTGCAGCTCGGCGAGCAAGGCGAGGCGCTTCTCGACATGGTCGAGCTGCTCGGGATCCCGCTCGAAGTCGGCCGTGACACCGGCGATTTCCGCCGAAAGGTCCGCAACCAGCACCGCCGCCTCCGCTCCG
The DNA here is from genome assembly GCA_036985755.1 of Acidimicrobiia bacterium. Taxonomy (GTDB): domain Bacteria; phylum Actinomycetota; class Acidimicrobiia; order Spongiisociales; family UBA5794; genus JACZST01. The sequence goes on from BTQG01000003.1 coordinate 15,791, forward strand.
AGGTCCACGAGTGGTTGCAGCGACGGATCGGTCTTGGCGGCGATGGTGAGATCGCGCACCGCTTGCTCAAGCGATCCTGTGGCTCCTTCCTCGGCGATGGCCCGCGCGGCTGCGGCCAACCGCTCCCCCAGCGACTCGGCGTTTCTGAGCCGGGTCGCCAGTCGCCCCAGTTCCACATCGTCGCCGATGCTGAAGCCCGCCTCCGAAATCTCCGCAGCCTGGAACCGGACGACCTCTCGTTCACGCTGGAGGGCGTGCCGGTCGCCACCAAGCTGTTCGATTCGCGCTTCGATTGCTCGTAACGATGCCCAGGCTTCGTGGTAGGTGTCGAGTCTCTTAGAACCTGAGACATCGAGGGCACCGTCGATCAAGCCTCGCACCGCGGCAGGCTCGGCGAGGGCATTGCGGTCGTGCTGACCAACGATGTCGACGAGGGGTGCGAACTGCTGTGCGATGGCCCCTGCAGTCACCATCTTCCCGTCGACGTAGGCCCGTGACCGGGAGGTGTCGACGCGGCGGCGCACCACATGCTCCTGACCGTCGACGATGAACCGGCCCTCGACAGACGCTTCCTCGGCGGTCGGGCCGATCTGGTCCTTCCTGGCGGTCTCGCCCTTGAGCAGACGCAGCGCTCCGAGCAACAGCGTCTTGCCAGCCCCGGTCTCTCCGGTGATCACCACCAGTCCGGGCCCCGGCTCGAGGTGCGCTTCAGCGATCAGCCCGAGATTGTGGACGACGAGCTCGTCAAGCATGATCGAGGCCGAATTGGTGCCTCACCGCCGCAGGGAAGGGGTGGCCCTCGAGGGTCAGGAAACGAACCACCTCGTCACCGCGACTGATCGATACGGACTGACCCGGATCGACCGTTGCCACCTTCTGCCCATCGACGTTGACGCTCGCCGGACGGTCGAGCTCCACCGAGACCTCGATCACCGCGTCCGCCGACACCACCAGGCTTCTCGATAGAAGGCTGTGCGGTGCGACCGGCGTCATGATGAGCACGTCCAACGCCGGATCAACCACCGGCCCTCCTGCCGACAGCGAGTAGGCAGTGGAACCGACGGGGGTGGCCACGATGATGCCATCGGTGCGGTATCTGGCGAAGCGCTCCCCGTTGATGATGACGCCGATCTCGATGATTCGTTCGCTGCTCACCTTTTCCACGACCACATCGTTGAGCCCGGTCGCAGAGCCTCCTGGAAAGTTGACCTGGACGGTCATCCGCTCGAAGGTGTGCGTGCGATCGTCGGCGATGGCTGCAACCAACGCCTCCAGCTCCTCTACTTCGAACTCGGCCAGGTAACCGACGCGTCCCACGTTGATCCCCGCCACAGGGATCCCGCGCATCCAGGCGAGCCTGGCGGCGCGCAGCACCGTTCCGTCCCCACCGACGCCGAGCACGACATCGATCTCTTTCGCCACCTCGTCGCCGACGCGGACCACATCGAGGCCACAATCTCCTGCGAGTTCCTCGAGGCGCGCCACAACCTCGCCCGCTTCGTACTTGTCATCATGGACGACGACTCCGACCGCGGTCACGTCAGCTCCTCCCCGGTTACGGCGTGTCGTACGGTACCGGCATCCAGCGCGCATGGTCCGCGCCTGGCATGGACGAGGAACTCGCGGTTGCCTTCGGCGCCGGTGATCGGGCTGGCAACGACACCGATGGCGCCGACACCTGAAATCTCCAGCGCGTGCACCGCCAGCTCGATCGCCCGTCGGTGAACCTCAGGGTCAGACACCACACCGCCGCTGCCGACAAGTTTCTTGCCCACCTCGAACTGTGGTTTCACCAGCAAGACCCAGTCGGTGCCGTCGGCGCCGAGACCGCTCAGTGCTGGGGCCACGATCTGCATCGAGATGAAAGACAGGTCGGCGACGACGAGATCGAATGGTGCACCGAGCTGCTCCGCATCGGCATGACGGATGTTGGTCCGCTCAACGACCTCCACGCGATCGTCATTTCGCAGGCGATGGTGGAGCTGACCGTAACCGACGTCGAGTGCGACGACGCTGATCGCTCCACGTTGTAGCAGACAGTCGGAGAACCCTCCCGTAGAAGCGCCTACGTCGATGGCGCGCCGCCCGCTGACCGGGATGGCGAAATGTTCGATGGCGTGATCGAGTTTGTACCCACCCCGTCCGACGAACCGCTCGGGCTCTCCCACCAGATCCAGGGGATCGCCCGGAGCAACCAGCGTGCTCGCCTTCGGTTCGGCGACCCTGCCGACGCGAACCCGTCCCTGCGAGATCGCCCGGCGTGCTGCAGACCGGCTGGCGACGAGCTTGCGGCGCACCAGCTCGACATCGAGGCGCCGTCGTTTGCTCAGCCCTCACCGCCCGTGGAATGTCCGATATCGTCCAGGTCCGCCTCCAAGCGATCGGCGAGTGCCTCTGCGATCTCGGGGGCGTCTGCGGCGTCGGCCGTCTCCAGGTCGGCTTCGGTGAGAGAACCATCCCCGGTGGGTGCTTGCGAAGACCGCTCGTTGCTCATGGGCCCATTATTGCCGACCGAATGGCGGGGAAGAAGTACCAAGTATCGCGTGTCGAGTGTCGAGTACGCAGGGCCTACTCGACATAGACGGTGTCGTCGCGTTCGACGATCCGGCCCCTCCCGAGTGGCAGGATCACGGTCAGGGCCTTGACGACCACGCCCAGGCCCGGGATCTTCTCGAAACCACCCTGGGGCCCGAGCACCATCCTGCCCGTCTCCACGTCGTACTTGGACCCGTGCCACGGGCACACCAGGCACCCGGCTTCGTCAATGCTGCCGTTGGCTAGGTCGGCGTAGAGGTGTCGGCAGCGCCGCGTGACTGCGAACAACTCGCCATCGGCGTTGCCCACCGCATAACGACCGGCTCCGATAACGGTTCCTGCATCGAGCGCCGACACCGGCCCCACTTCCGTTTCATTCGCCATTGAACCTCCCAGACGAGCCTACAGCCAGGTGCGACCACCGCAACGGCCCCTCCTAATCCGTCACCGGTTCGTCCGAGTGCATCGTGATGCTTCGCGCCGAGAACCCGTGAGCTTCGTAGAAGTTCTTCGCTTCCCTGTGCCCAGGGCTCACCGTGGCGTCGAACGCTTCGATGCCAGACTCGGCCAGTTTGGCGATTCCGTGTTTGAACATCTCGTCGGCCAGGCCCACACCGCGCGCCGCAGGCTCGGTAAACAGGTAGCGGATGATCCCGATCCGTTGCTCCCCGTCGACCAGGGTGTGTTCGGCGCCGACGAGGAAGCCGACAAGCAGATCGTCGATGGTGCCAACGGTTACGGCATCGGTAGCGACCAGGGCGGCGATGGCCTCCTCCACCGGTTTCGGCAAACCCTCCGACTCGTGCCACAGCGGGCGCAATGCTGCCTGTTCCGCGGCGAACCGGAGGTACAAACGTTCGATGTCGGCCAGGTCGGCCTCGGTGGCGTCCCGAGCAGTGATCTGCATCGCCGGGAGCGTACCGTCGATCGGTGCTCAGCCACCGAAGCGTCGGCGCCAACCCCAGCGGGTGATGAGAGCGATCGCCTCGATCGCGATCCCGGGCGACATCTTGGATTGACCCAGCTCTCGGTCCCGGAAGCGGATCGGGACTTCGGCGATTGTCAGCCCGGCTTCCTTTGCCCGCCACGTCATCTCCACCTGGAAGGCGTAACCCGAGGCATCACACGAAGCGGGGTCGAGCTGCTCGATGGCCGCTGCGGAGTAGGCGCGGAAGCCGGCCGTTGTGTCCCGGACGTCGAGATCGAGCAGGATGGCCGCGTACTCGTTGCCGGCTCGTGAGATCGCCTGGCGGTACCAGGGCCAGCCTTCGGTTCCGCCGCCGCGGACATACCGGCTACCGATGACCACGTCTGCCCCCGACTCGATCGCTGCGATCAGGGCAGGAAGGTCTGCGGGGTCATGGGAAAAGTCGGCATCCATCTCGCACAACACCCGTGCACCGTGCTCGATCGCCATGGCGAACCCCGCGGCATACGCGGTGCCCAGGCCTGCTTTCTCGGGGCGGTGCAGGACATCGAACCCGTCGTCGGCGCCGGCGAGTGCGTCGGCAAGATCGCCGGTACCGTCGGGAGATCCGTCGTCGACGATCAGCACGTGGTATCCGTGGCGGCGCGCCGCCGAGCTGATCGCTTCGAGGTTGTCGACCTCGTTGTACGTGGGGATGATGACCGTCACATCCTCGGGACGGATCATCGGGCGATCTGCGGGCGAGTGCACAGGACTGGCAAGGGATTCCATGCCAATGCTATCGGCGCGCAAGCGGAATGCCTTGATGTTGGGCTCAGGCGGCGCAGTCGTTGCAGATCTTGCGCCGCGCATCGGCAAGCTGGCTCGTATTGAGGACGAGAAAGCACCGTGAGCAGACGAACTCGTCCTCGGTGGCCTCATCGGCACCGCTGCGGTCCATTGCCAGCTCTTCGCGGCGGATCGCTCGCATCTCGGCGGCCTCGTCGACAACCAGGGTCTCGGAAGTCTCGTCGTCGGTGAGCATCTCGAGCTCCTCGGCTTCGAGCTCATCGAGCGCTTCGGTGTCGGCCTCGGGATCAGCGTCGGACTTGGAGTCGGCAGCGTCTGCCGAGCCCTCGGCCCCACCAGCCCCATCGAGAACCTCTGTTTCCAGGGCATCCTCGTCGGGCTCGATATCTTCGGCGATATCGTCGACGATCGTTTCCTCGGTCATCTCTTCGGTGGGCATCCGACCTCCGCGCGGCGGGAGCATACACACGGACTCAGTATTCGGCGACGCTGTTTTAAATCTTGAACAAGATCGCTCGATGCAGAGTCCGAACGGCGATTGGTCCGGTTCCGAGAACCTCTCCATCGGCTTCAACCGGCCACGATCCCGGGCATTCCACCCGTACCGTTGCCCCTTTCCTGCGGGTCACCGCCCGGTGGCTGAGGTGTTTGCCACGCAGCATTCTTGCCATGATCGTCGGCGCGTTGCGGCGGGGACCGGCGAACAGCTGCACATCCAACAGCCCATCCTCCACAGAAGCACGGGGAGCGACGTTGAGCCCACCTCCGAAGAACTGCCCGTTCGCAATCACGACGTTCATGAGGTCACCCCCCAGACTCCTGCCGTCTACCTCGACGCGCACGTCGGCTGACGGGAACCCGGCGAGCGCCATCCAGAACGCGATCGTGTAGCGGGTTGCGCCGAGCCAATCCGGCAACCGTGTCGCCATGTCTGCGGAACGGGCGGCGATACCCACGTTTGCCGCGTTCAGGAAGTGCCTCGCCCCGAACGCGCCCTCGATGAGCCCGACGTCGGTCGGGTATCGCTGCTCGTCGATGAGGTGACTGGCTGCGTCCTCGAGGCGTCGCGGGATGCCAAACGTTCTGATGAAGTCGCTTCCGGAGCCTGCGGGAAGGATTGCAAGTGTTGGTGGGGTGACCCAGTTGTGAGCCATCAAACCATTCAGTACCAGGTTGGCCATCCCATCTCCACCGACCGCAGCGAAGTTGGTGAACCCGTTGGCCGCTCCTTCTGCCACAACGTCGCCAACCGAGTCGGTTGATGGCGACACTCGGATATCGTGGGCAATGCCGTGTGCGGTCAGCGCGGCGGCGGCTCTCTCCCCGAGATCCTGTCCCCTGCCTGCCGCCGGGTTCACGATCACCCACCAGCTCACAGCCGTCCCCCGGAAGCCACCACACCCCTGTCGATGGCTCGCACGGCCTCGGCAGCCACCACCGCGATCGCAGGGAACCCATCTCGCAGCTGGCGCAGCAGGTCCAGCAACTGACGCCCGTTTCGCACGAAGTCTCCTGCGCCGAAATCATCTTCTCCGAACAGCTCATCGAGCGAAGCCCCGAGGGCCCAGGCGTGTGCGATCCCGGCGAAACCGGGCTCGGGTTGCCGCGTGGGGTCGAGACCGGCCCCGTTCTCCGCGACGACGAGCTCCCTCCACAGTTCGTCGATGGCCAGGAGTTGATCCGAAACTCGTCCAACCATCCGCCCTTCGCGGAGGTCGTCTTTGCGAGGCTGGAACGTGAATGCAGAGACGACGCCGGCAAGCTCCGCTGAGGAAAGCTGATCGAGCAGGCCCCGCTCGACCGCCTCGACGATGAGCAGATCCATCTCGTTGTACACGCGTCGCAGCCGCTGCCCTCGCTGGGTCAGGGACCACCCCTGCAGGTAGCCCAGGCTTTCGAGCACGGAGATGCGGCGGGAGAAACGTTTGAGAAGGTCATTCCCGCGGCGCTGCAGACGACGTCTCAGCCTCCGCAGGTCTTTTTCCGCCCTCTCGGCCCTGAGAAAAAACGAGCGGTGAGCCTCGATATCAGGGCAGGCCGCTATCGCGTCGTCGCCTGGTGCGCCGCCGAGGGCGCTCCGGGAGGGTTCCGTGGACTGCCACGAGCGCAACGAATCGGCAACCGCTCTCAGGTAGGCAGGATCTCTGGTCGTCACCGGTTCGGCGAGTCTCATCGTCCCCAAGTGTGCCGTTGTGTCTCCGAAGTCGGTAGGTCGCAGCCGTCGTGTCCGTGCGGCGTCGGACAGAAGCAAGACACGCGGGGCGTTCCCCCAGCCGCGAGCGAGCAGCACCCACCGGTCCCGACCGGTGATCGTCAGCACGTCGCCCTCGTGCAGCGACCTGGCAAAGATCCGCATCGACTCTGCACGGTGTTCGCCGTCTCCCTGTGCGAGGTACGACGCGATATCGCCGCGTTCGCATGTTGCCGCTGCCCTGAACTCGGTCATCTCCGTTGTTCGTTCCTCGATGCGGCGCTCCAGTGCCCGTCGACCCTCCTGCGAGCGATACTGGGCGAAGGATGCCTCCAGCATTTCCTCGGCCTGGCTGCGTTCGTAGTTGGCGACCAGATTCACCGCCATGTTGTATGACGGGTCGAAGGACGACACGAGCGGGTGGCTGCCTGCTCCCGCCACGTCGACGACGGTGGAGAACGGGACGTACCGGCTGTACAGGACGACCGCCGTTCCCCGTTCATCGATTCCACGCCGGCCGGCTCGCCCGGTGAGCTGGGTGTAGTCGCCGGCACGCAGCGTCTCGTGGCCCTCGCCGGTGAACTTGCTGAACTCCTCGAGCACGACCGCCTTCGCCGGCATGTTGATTCCCAGCGCCAGGGTCTCGGTGGCGAACACCACCTTCACCAGACCAGCGGCGAACAGCTGCTCGACGGTCTCCTTGAATGCCGGGATCATGCCGGCGTGATGAGCGGCAACGCCGGCCTCCAGTGTGTCGAGCCAGGCGGCGAAACCGAGCACGGCAAGATCCTCTTGAGCAAGGTGGGCAGTGCGATCGACGACGACAGCCCGAATCTGTTCACGATCTGCGGCGGTAGTCAGGCCAAGGCCGGCCCCGGCCACCATTCGGGAGGCGGCGTCACAGCCCGCCCTGGAGAAGATGAAGTAGATGGCGGGCAGCAGACCGGAACCGAGCAGATGCTCGGATACCTCGAGCCGGCGCGGTGTGGAGAACCGGGGGCGTTTTCCTCTGCCCTTTCTCAGCATGGTCAACAGGCGTTTGTTCCCCCGCTTCCCATCGGAGTCGAACACCGGGAACCGTTCCAGGGCGTGGTTGTGGAATCGGTCGCTGAGTAGGTAGGTCGATTCGAGTGGTACCGGGCGGTGATGTTCGACGATCAGGCTGGTCGTCCCTCGGCGACTCTCTACCCAGCCGGTGAATTCTGTCGGGTTGGCGATGGTGGCGGACAGGCTGATCAGCTGAACCGTCTGCGGCAGGTGAATGATGACTTCCTCCCACACCGAGCCACGGTACCGGTCCTGGAGGTAGTGCACCTCGTCGAGAATGACGACACCGAGATCGTCGAGAGCGGCGGAGTCGGCGTAGATCATGTTGCGAAGCACTTCTGTGGTCATCACCACCATTGGCGCCTCGGCGTTGATGGTGTTGTCCCCGGTGAGCAGACCCACGTGATCGCCCCCATAGGCCGCGACCAGATCACCGAACTTCTGATTGGACAACGCCTTGATCGGCGCCGTGTAGAAAGAGCGACGGCCCAGTTTCATGGCGCGGGCGATTGCCGCCTCGGCGATCAGCGTTTTTCCCGCACCCGTCGGGGCGGTGACGACCACGGCCTCGCCGCGGTCGATGGCTCGAGCGCTCTCGATCTGGAAGCGATCGGGCTCGATGGGGTGCTCAGCCAGGAACGCACTCGCCTCGTCGGTCAAAGAGCCCCCATTGTCTGTTACTTCTTCAGGATGAAGCGGACGGCCAGGATCGCAGCTTCGTACAGCACATACATGGGGCCGGCCAGCAGCATGAGCGTCAACGGATCACCGGATGGGGTAATCACGGCGGCGAACACGACGATGGTCAGCACCGCCCAGCGTCGGCTCTGGCGGAGCCGACGACTGGTCACCGCGCCGAATGCCGCCGCGGCGAAGATGAATACCGGGAACTCGAAGGAGATTCCGAAAGCGAGAATGAAGCGCATGGCGAACTGCAGGTAGAACTCGGCGCCGATCACAGGGGACAGAGAGTCCCCACCAAATCCGAGCAGAAAACCGAGCCCCCGGGAAAGGGCCCAGTACCCGACGGTGATCCCGGCAAGGAACAGGCCAACGAAGATCGTCGTCAATGGGATCGCCCACCGCTTCTCTCTCGACGTGAGCGCAGGGGCGACAAACCGCCACGTCTGGTACAGGATCGCAGGACTGGCCAGGATCACACCGCCGAACAGGCTGATCCGCATTACCAGCGAGAACGCCTCGGTCGGGCGGAAAAAGGCAAGTTCGGTGTCAACCGCAAGCTCGTACGGCCGGATCAGGATGGCGAGGATCTGCTCGTTGAACACGAAGGCGACCACCGTGCCGATGGCGACGGCGACGAGGGACTTGATGGTGCGGCTTCGGAGCTCCTCGAGATGATCGACAAACGAGGCTGGTTTGTCGGTCATTGATCGGCGGGTTCGGTTGCTCCATCGCCGGACTCGTCTGCGGGCGGCGACTCGTCTGCGGGCAACGGCTCGTCTGCGGGCGGCGACTCGTCTGCGGTGACACGGGTCTGCGATGTGTCACCGTTCTCGCCAAGGGAGGCGACGGCACGCGTCACATCCCCTTTGAGCCCGTCGAACTCATCCTTGAGGTCCCGAATCGGCGCCAACGTTTCTCCGTAGCCGGAGTCGATCGCCTCAGCGACGTACGACGTCGCCTCTCTGGCCTTGGTCAGCCATGCGCCGATCTGTCGCGAAAGCTCGGGGAGCCGTTTCGGACCGAACACGACGAGAATGACCACGACGATCACGAGGATCTCACCGAACGAGATGCTGCCCATAGCCGCGATGGTAGGGCGTTTCCGCCGCGAGCTATGAGCTACGAGCCTGCGAGTCCTCAGTCTTCAGTCGTCAGCTTTCAGCGCGATCGCAGTCACTGATGACTGATGGCTGATGATCGAAGACTCTCGTCAACCGAAAGCGCCTCCGGGGGGTAACCCGAAGGCGCTCGGTGGCCCTGCTCTGCCCGCCTCTCAGTCGAAGGAAGCAACATCTCTGAACCAGTCCTCACCATCCAGCGCCGCGGCGAACTCGCTGATTTCGTCCTCGGTGATCGGACTGGCTGTGGCAACGATCTCATACGCCACACCGGTGGCGAGCAGCACACTGACCACTCGCCGGCTTGCCGGACGCCGCTGCGTCGCGCCACAGAATGGGCACTCGAAACGGTATCTACCCTCTTCTGCGCCGACGGCCATCTCTAGGCCGACATCGTCGATGGTGAGCTCGACGTCCCCGCAGGAGGGGCAAGTAGTGCGAATGGTGGTCATACCGGGTAACTCCGTTGCCAGCGTCGAGTACAACATCGGCAACCGGGAAGTTCCCTAAATGACTATTTCCCCCTAGTCAGTTCATCCGTGGTTCTATAGCGCTCGAGGATCCGATTCCGCAGTTCGGCGACGGTCTCTGCCACGTTGGCGCCTTCGACGAGCTCCGCCGAATCCCCGAGGCGGAGTAGGAGACGGGCCGCAACCGCAGGGTCGGATACGCTCATCCTTATGGTGGTGGCGTCATCGGTGACATCGATGATGTCCACCGGGTAGTGCTCGGCGACCCAGCCCGCCTGCGGCGACAGCCGGATCGTCACCCGGGTGTCATCTTCGTTTGGCGTGTACCGGACCTCTAGCGGCGGCCGCTCTTCCTTTCGGGCGAAAGTCTCCCCCGTCAGCTGGGCGGTTCGGATGCGATCGATCCGGAACACCCGCTCCGCTTGCGCAGAGCGGCACCAGGCCGACACGTACCAGTTGCCGAGCGTCGAGAACACCGCCCACGGCTCGATATCTCTGATCGTCACCTCGCCGGTGGCGACCGAGCTGTGCTCGATGGTCACCACGGACCCACCCTCGGCGGCTGCCCGAAACTCCGCAACCAGGGGCGGCTCAGGAAGCTCGACCACCACAGCGTCGTCGGCATCGGGGAGAACGACGCGCTGCAGCTTGTCCACCGCACTGTCGAGGGCCGGCGGACCTTGTCCTGACGATTGCAGCGCTCGACCCGCGGCCAACAGACCGAGGGCTTCGACAGCGGTCAGCCGAACCGGCCGGGCGAAGTAGTCGGCCATCTCGACGATCACCTCGTCCTCGTCGATGTAGGCAACCATGAGGTCACCCGGGCCATAACCGGGGAGGCCACACACGAACACCGTGGCGAGGTCCTTCGCCAGCTGCTCCCTGTCGTAGTCGAAACGTTCCGCGACCTCATCCACGCTCGAACCCGGGTTGGCGATGAGCCACGGCAGCACCGCCAGCAGTCGGTTCAGCCGACGGGCGGTTCGCGGGGCGCTCATGAACCACCCCCGACCAGTTCCACGAACTGGTCGATGAGCTGATCGGGTCCCAGGATCACGGCCCGATCCTCGAACCCGATCAGCCAGCTCAGCAGCGGAGGTACCGCCCCTACCTCGAGTACGACGTCGATCCCCCCGTCCTCAGCCTGGGTTACGGACTCCGACATTCCCAGCTCCCGCTCCGCGATCCACGCCACCTCTGGATCGAAATGGATGGTTGCCATGAGCGACTCTGTGCCCTGGTCCCAAGGCTGGTCTGCTACCGCATCCTTGGCGCGGAATCCTGATGGGCGCTCAAAGGCGTCGCGATCCCCGATCGTGAGGTTGGCGGCCCGATCCAGGCGGTATACCTTCACGATGTCACCGGCCTCAGGCCCGACGAGGTACCAGTGGCCTCGCCGGTGGACCAAGCCGTACGCGTGCACGACCCTGGTGCGGCCGCGGTAGTCGAACGTCGCCGATCGGCGATCGGATACCGCGGAGAAAACCTCAGCCACCAGCTCTGCTTCTGCGCCGAGGTCGGCACCCACCGGCACTACTGAGTCGGCGGCGATCGCCCCACCGAGCTTGAGGACGGCATCGGGCCCCGAGGCCTGGCCGCCGAAGCGCACGGCCTGAACGGCGAGGGCGAGAGCGGTGCGCTCTTCTTCGGTGAGCCCGGGATCCTCCAACGCGTATTCGGCCTGGGGAACGACGTAGCCGTGCTCCACCTCGAACACGTCGGTAGCCACCAGCCGCAGGGGTACACCGATCTGGCGAAGCAGGTCCTTGTCCCGCTCGAATGTTCTGCGGAAGGCTTCGTCGCCCTTGTCGTCGTAGCCGGCGACCGTGAACCGAATCTCGTCGGCGCTCACTGGATGATCGGCAGTCAGCAAAAACGCCAGCAGGTTGAGGATGCGCTCGATGACCTTTTGCATAGAGGTCCAGTATTACGTACAACGTATCACGTATCCCGCATCGAGCGCCACGGTTTGTCTCTCCCCCATTTGGGAGGAGAAGGAGCGCCGGTGGACTCGTAACACGTAATACTCAGTCCGCTTTGCGGATTGTTACAAGCTCTCGATCAGTTTCTCGACTCGCTCGTCGACTGCGCGGAATGGGTCCTTGCACAGCACGGTTCGCTGCGCCTGGTCGTTGAGCTTCAGATGCACCCAGTCGACGGTGAAATCCCGCTTCTTCGCCTTGGCGGCCTTGATGAACGAGCCCCGTAGGCGTGCCCTCGTCGTCGCCGGCGGCGTCGTCGTGGCCTCATCGACTTGCCCGTCGGTGACGACGCGCTCGGTCATCCCTCGTCGCTCCAACAAGTAGTACAACCCGCGGTCACGGTTCACGTCGTGGTAGGCGAGGTCGAGAAGCCCGAGACGAGCCGATGACATCGCCAAATCGTGGCGAGCCCGGTATTTCTCCATGATCTGGAGCTTCATCACCCAATCGACCTCGCGGCCGAGCGACATCGGGTCTTTTTCGAGGCCGGTGAGCAGGTGCTCCCACATGCCGATAGCCTGCTCGACCTGGGCGGGGAAACCTGCGGTCCGCGAGTAGCGCATCACTCGCTCCAGGTACTCCCACTGGATATCGAGTGCCGACAGCTCGCGCCCGTTGGCCAGCCGTACCAGGCGACGACACGACGGGTCATGGGAGATCTCCCTGATGGCCCGGATCGGGTTCTCCAGGCTGAGGTCGCGGAACACGACCTCAGCCTCGAGCATCTGGAGCAACGCCGCAGTCGTACCGATCTTGACGAAGGTCGCATACTCGGACATGTTCGAATCTCCGGCGATGACGTGAAGCCGGCGGTAGCGTTCGGCGTCGGCATGGGGCTCGTCACGGGTGTTGATGATGGGTCGGCTCCTGGTCGTCGCCGACGAGATCCCCTCCCAGATGTGCTCGGCGCGCTGCGCCAGGGTGTAGACAGTGCCGCGTGCCGTTTGCAGCAATTTCCCCGCCCCCGAGTAGATCTGTCTGCTCACGAAGAAGGGAATCAGGGTGTCGATCGTGCGCTGGAAGTCACCGCGCCGCCCGACGAGGTAGTTCTCGTGACACCCGTACGAGTTGCCCGCGGAATCGGTGTTGTTCTTGAAGAGGTAGATCTCCCCGCGAATACCCTCTTCGACGAGCCGCTCTTCTGCAGCGCGGACCAGATCCTCCAGGATTCGCTCGCCGGCTTTGTCATGGGCGACGACATCGACGAGGGCGTCGCATTCGGGTGTGGCGTACTCCGGATGGCTCCCCACATCGAGGTACAACCTGGCCCCGTTCTCGAGAAAGACGTTCGACGACCTGCCCCAGGAGACGACGCGGCGGAACAGGTACCGCGCTACCTCGTCGGGCGACAGCCTGCGCTGTCCCCGCAGCGTGCAGGTCACGCCGTACTCGTTTTCGATGCCGAAAATTCGCCGTTCCATGTCTTCCAGCGTACCGTTGCTCGATGTATCGGCACCCGATCGGCTCCGTATAATCACATCAATGGGTGATAGAGAAGGGCCGTTCGTACCGCTGCTGACCGTCGGAGACCCCAATGAGGCGCAGATCACCGCGGCGCGTCTCCGCTCCGCCGGCATCGACGTACGGCTGCACGGAGAGAACTTTGGCCCGTACCCGATCAGCCTCGGTGAGTTCGCCGACACCGAGATCTGGGTGCGTGCGGATCAGGTCGATAGAGCAAGCGCGGTGATCACGCACACGGAGTGAGCGACTCTCTCTACCCCGCGGTGGAGATCTCCTCGGGATTGAGCCTGCGGAACTTCCTCCGCCCGAGGTTTGCGTCCAACACCGCCGCTTCCCACGCCACGTCGGAAATGTCCTCCTCCGAGCCCTCGGCGATGGCGCTCACCGCCGTGCTCATCGCCGCCGCCAGCTCGAGGTCCGGCTCGTAGGTTTCTGCCATGCGTTCTCTGATCGCGTCCTCGGCACCGCCGATCACCGCAAAACCATGCTCGTCGCGAAGGGTGCCGTCGAAACGGACGTGATAGATATGGTTTTCTTTTCCGATCTCGGCAACGATGACCTCCACCTCGTACGGCTTGACCTCATGGGTGAAGATCTGGCCCACCGTCTGCGAATAGGCGTTGGCGAGCCCCTTGCCCGTCACATCGGCCCTGGCGTAGGCGAATCCCTTCACGTCGGCGTAGCGGATGCCGGCAACGCGAAGCATCTCGAACTCGTTGAAGCGACCAACCGCGGCGAACGCCAGGTGATCGTAGATCTCTGCGATCTTGTGCAGCGATCGGCTGGGATTCTCCCCGATGAGAAGAATCCCTTTTTCGTACTCGATCACCACGATCGGTCTCCCCCGCTGAATCCCTTTCCTGGCGAACTCGGCCCGATCCTTGATCAGCTGCTCGGGTGGGACGTAAAACGGTGCGGTCACGGCCGGTTCTCCAGCACATGATCGACGATGGGAGCGATCTCCTCATCCGGGACCTCGCGGTATCCGTCGGCGGTGACGGTCACGATGTTCGGGTAGATGCCACGCCTCGGATCGGGTCCGCCGGTCGCCGAGTCCTCCTCCGCCGCCGCTACCAGAGCCTCGATGGCGATGTGCAACGCCTCGGCCTCTCCGAGGTCGGGCCGCCACGCCCCCTTGAGGAACGCCTTTGCCTCAGGCCCGCCGGAGCCGGTGGTGGCGTAATCCTGTTCCTCGTAGCGCCCGCCCACCACGTCAAAGCTGTACAGCTTGCCTGTGCCATCGGCTTCGTCATATCCGCTCAACAGCGGCACGACCGCCAGGCCCTGGAAAGCGAGAGGGAGGTTGCCGCGCACCATCGTCGCCAGAAAGTTGGCTTTACCATCGAGGCTCAGGCGAACATCCTCGATCTTCTCGTAGTGTTCCAGCTCTGTTTGGAACAACTTGGTCAACTCCACAGCCATGCCCGCAGTCCCCGAGATGGCGACGGCCGAGAACTCGTCTGCGCGGTAGACCTTCTTCACCCGCTGGTGAGCGATGATGTTGCCCGCGGTGGCTCGACGGTCACCGGCCATGGCCACCCCGTTCTGCCAAGTGAGCGCCAAGACCGTTGTCGCTTCCGGTGCTCCCAAGTCGGCGCCGTTTTCGATCGACCACTTCGGGCGTAGGCCGTTGTGTTCGAGCAGTGCCGAAAAGCTGGACTCCGGGACGATCTCACTCGCCGAAAGCGTGCCAGGCGAAGCAGGATCCCCGATCACTGTCCGCCCTTCTGCACGTAGTTCTTCACGAATTCCTCGGCGTTCTCCTCGAGGACCGTGTCGATCTCGTCCAGCAGGTCGTCGATCCGGTCGGTGAGTTCCTCTGCGGCCTCGGTCGTCGTGCTTTCGACGTCTTCGGTGGCCTGTGTCTCTTCCGCTCGATCCGATTTTCGCTGTGGTCGTTCTTGCTCAGCCATCATCGCCTCCGAGGGCACTCAACAATGCCGCCGCGTCCTCGGAAGCGTCGAGCAGCTCCCCTACGTGATCTTCCGTTCCGCGCAGCGGTTCCATCATAGGAACCCGCTTGAGTGTTTCTTCCCCTATGTCAAAGACCAGCGAATCCCAATTGGCGGCGACCACCGCTCCCGGGTATCGAGCCATGCACTGGCCACGGAAGTAGGCGCGGGTGTCCCGTGGCGGCTCGATGACGGCCCGCTCGATGTCGTCATCGGTGAACAGCCGACTCACCCGTTGCCTGGCAGCAAGGCGTCCGTAGAGGCCTCGCTCGGGGTCGACGTCGTGGTATTGCAGGTCCAGCAAGCGCAGCTTCGGGTGGTCCCAGGCCAGCCCATCGCGTTCCCGATACGCCTCGAGAATGCGCTGCTTCGCGGTCCAATCGATACGGTCGGCGGTAGTCGCCGGATCCCTTTCCAGATCGGTGAGGATCAATTCCCACTGCGACAGCACGTCCTCGTATACCGCATCGAGCTCCACCGACCTGGCGTATTTGGTCAACCACTCGAAGTACTGCCACTGGATGTCCAGGGCGGTCATCGACCCGCTGGCAGTCCCAAAGTCGCGTTCGAGTTTCGGATCGTGGCTCACCCCCCACACCGCCTCGACCGGATCGGCAAGGTCGATCGGCTCGGGTAGGGCGCCGTCTTCGATGGCGTTCAGCACGAGTGCCGCAGTGCCCACCTTGAGGTAGGTCTGTACCTCGTTCATGGTGGCGTCACCGATGATCACATGGAGGCGCCGGTATCGTGACGGGTCTGCGTGCGGCTCGTCTCTGGTGTTGATGATCGGTCGCTTCAAGGTCGTCTCCAGGCCGACCTGCTCTTCGAAGAAATCGGCACGCTGGCTGATCTGGAAGTCGACCTCCGGTCGACCATTCTCCGACCCGACCTTGCCCGATCCGGTGAATATCTGTCTGCTGACGAGGAACGGCGTCAGATGGGATACGACGTCACCAAACGGCAGGTCACGGGCGATCAGATAGTTCTCGTGCGCTCCATACGAGTTGCCCTTCCCATCGCTGTTGTTCTTGTGCACCACGAGGCGTTCGCCTTCGCTGAGGAGGGCGCCGGCGGCGGAGACTGCCTTCGCCATGATGACCTCACCCGCCTTGTCGTACAACGCGGCCGCCAGCGGATCAGCGCACTCTGGCGTGGAGTACTCGGGGTGGGCGTGGTCGACGTAAAGCCTTGCTCCGTTGGTGAGGACCGAATTGACCAGCCCAGCCTCCATGTCGATTCCTGGGCCATCCTCGACGCCGAAACCTCGGATGTCCCTGCCCGGCGATTCTTCGTCGAACGACCATTGGATTTTGGCCCCGCGGGTGTAGGCGTTGATGAGCGCGGAAGATGCATGGACCGGGTTGAAGTCGGCCTTGTGGAGAACCGTTATCCCGAACTCTGTCTCGGTCCCGATGACCTTAGGGAGCGCCATGTGCCGTCAAAGATACTGGCCGGGCGTGACGGCCTCGACGGCCCTGTTGTCACGGTCTCCCTCGATGAGGGTGCGCACGTACGCGATGCGCTGGCCCTTCTTGCCCGAGATCTTGGCCCAGTCATCAGGATTGGTGGTGTTGGGTAGATCTTCGTGCTCGCGGAACTCCTGCCGGACCGCGTTAACGACATCGCTGGTCCTCAGGCCAGAGGCATCGCCCGCGATCTCACGTTTGATCGCATCCTTCTTGGCTCGCCTGACGATGTTCTCGATCATCGCTCCCGAGGCGAAGTCCTTGAAATACAACACCTCACGATCGCCGTTCGCATAGGTGACCTCGAGGAACCGATTGTCCTCGCCCTCCTCGTACATCTTTTCCACCACGACCTCGACGAGGTGATCGATCATCGAAGCCGTGTCGCCACCGTAGCGTTTGAGTTCCTTACGGTCGTAGGGGAGGTTGGGAGTGAGATAGATCCGGAAAATCTCGCGGGCGGCATCGCGACCGGGGCGCTGAATCTTGATCTTCACGTCGAGCCTGCCCGGTCGTAGAATTGCCGGATCGATGAGATCCTCCCGGTTGGAGGCGCCGATCACGATCACGTTCTTCAGCGCTTCGACACCATCGAGCTCCGACAGCAGCTGGGGCACGATGGTCGACTCGACGTCGGAGGACACGCCGGTTCCCCTGGTCCTGAACAGGGAGTCCATCTCGTCGAAGAACACGATGACCGGCACGCCCTCGTCCGACTTCTCCTTGGCTCGCTGGAAGATCAGCCGGATCTGGCGTTCTGTCTCACCGACGTATTTGTTCAGCAGCTCCGGGCCCTTGATGTTGAGGAAGTATGACCGCGTATCCTCGCTGCCTTCCTTGGCGGCGACGGCTTTGGCAAGGCTGTTGGCGACGGCCTTGGCGATCAGCGTCTTTCCGCATCCGGGCGGGCCGTACAGGAGCACACCTTTCGGTGCGGCCAGGTCGTAGGCGGCGAACCGTTCCTTGTGGAGGTAGGGCAGTTCGATGGCGTCCTGGATGATCTCGATCTGCTCGACGAGACCACCGATGTCTCGATAGGTGATGTCGGGAATCTCCTCCAGGATCAGCTCCTCGACTTGAGGGCGGATCAACTTCTCGAAAACAAGTCCGGTCACCGGGTCCATGCGGGCGTGATCGCCGGGACGCAAGAAGGTGCCTTGGATGGACTCTGCTCGCTCGACCACCCGCTCCTCATCGGCTCTGCCCAACACGATGAGACGCTCGTCCTGGAGGACCTCCTTGATGGTCACCACCTCGCCGCGCTGCCCGTAGGTCCTGACATCGACCACGTTGAAGGCCTCGTTCAGGATCACTTCCTGGCCGATGCCGAGCGCCTTGATCTCGACCGTAGGCTCGACGTTCACCCGCAGCTTCCTGCCGTTGGCATTGACGTCGATCGTGCCGTCCTCGTTGACCCGCAGCACGGTGCCGAACGGATTCGGCGGTGCGGTGAGCTTCTCGACTTCTTCCCTGAGCAGTGCCAGCTGCTCGCGAGTCTCCTGGAGAGCGGCGCTGAGCTTTTCGTTCTGGCCGGCGGCCTGGGCCATTTTGCCGCGGGCTTCGAGCACGCGCTCTTCGAGCATCCGCACCCGGCGCGGTGCGTCGTGAAGGCGACTTCTGAGGACGTCGATCTCGTCCTCGAGCATGCGAATCGTCGCCTCGAGCTGTTCAGTGTCCTGCCGGCTCACTGTCCGCTACCTCCTCAGCGGGGTCGACGGCTCCGCCGCCCCCGTTTTCGAGTGTAGGCCATACTGTGATTTCGGCGTACGTATCAGAACCCTGAGCGGAACTGCTTGGGCCGGTGAAATTTGCGGGTGCGAAAGAGCGTGTTGCGCACTTCGCATCACGTATCACAACGACCGCCAAGCCCACCGCGGCTCGTGATACGTTGTACGTAATACGTTGTACGCATTGGGTTGAGGCATCGGGCTCAGCCCAATGCCGGCACAATGGCCACTGCCAGCGACAGCACCATCATCAACACGATCACCCAGATGAGCACTTTCACCATCGTGTCACGGTTGCGGAACATCAGGACCCCGGTGCCGGAATCTCAAATTCGCCGACCACAGCACCGCGCTTGCTCACCCTGATGCCGATGGACCGGCCGGCTTCGATATCGGCTGAATAGATCAGGCGCCGCCGCGGCCCGCGGCGGCGACTCATCCCCGCTACCAACATGGCCAAACCGGCGGCTGTCCGAATGTTGTCTCCCCGCCTCGAGCCCTCGACCATGGTGTCAAAGCCGAGCTGGGCCCACGGGTGGAAGCGCTTCGCCCACCAGCGATCGACCAGAGCGAGCATCAGTTTCATTCGTGGGTGTAGACCTCAACCGTGATCTTCTGAGTACGGGATCGGTAGATCTTCCAGCCGACGAAGACTGCGGTCACCACGACCAGGCCGCCGATGACCCACCGCGATACACCCCTCGTGGCGGTGTCGACGACACCTTCGATCTCGCGGAGCTTCTCCTCGAGGTCATCGCGGGTGATGATGTTCTGTGTCATCCGCCCTCCTCCGAGGGTTTTGGCCCAAGCTGGTAGAGCACCGTGGCGAGGGCGACAAGCGCGAGCACCGCAAGCAAATATCCCAACGCTTCCCAATACGGGCTGTCGGGCAGGGCATCGACGAGCGCCCGCATCCCAGCCACTGCCAGCAGAATGATGGCGAACCCCCAGGCGAGAGCCGCCCCGAGGGAGAACCCGCCGAGCCTGCGCAGCTCCGCTGCCCGCTCGACCGTCTCCTGGCGCAGATACGCGGTGGCCAGCTCCTTGAACTCGGTGATCATGGCCGGCAGTTGTTGAAGGCTCATACTCTTCCGGTGGAAACGGAGACGCCAGCGTAGCCGACCAGGCGGGGATTCAGGTCCGGTTGCCAAGGACATGTGGAGTGCCCACAGGGAACCTGCGCAGCGGTGACCCGCAGATCCCGCATCACCCTGCTAGAAGCGCCGCCTGCGAGCGGCACGCATGCCCCGGCGGCCGCGAATGAGCCATCCGACCGCAAACCCGAAGACGGTGGCGATCAGGATCCACAATACGATCTGGGAGCCGACGTAGAGCAACTACCCCTCCTGCGGGATGAACTCGATCCTACGGTTCTGTTCCGGCGTTGCCGTCGGTGACACCGGTTGCGTGTCACCATACCCAACAACGATGAACCGGTCGGGAGACTCCCCCAGGCCTACGAAGTAGTCGAGAACCGCCTGGGCGCGCCGCTCCGAGAGCTCGAGATTGTGCTCGGCGGTGCCGGAGGCATCGGCATGGCCTGCGATCTCGACGGCGACATATGGCAGCTCCCGCAGTGACAACAGGATCTCGTCGAGCAGCGTCTTGCCTTCCTCTGTGAGGTCGGCGCGATTCAGCTCGAACTCGACGACCTTGTCGCCGATGAGCTCGGTGAGCGTTTGGGTGAGCTCGTCGACCTCCTCTGCGGTAGCGACCCGGACTTCGGGGGGCAGAATGAGCCCAGGGGTGATCTGGAAGCCGTTCGCTTCCAGGGCAAACGTGGCCGCCTCGCCGGCGTCGGTGATGTCTCGTTTCTGCTGGCGGGTCTCGACCTCACCCGAGGTGATCACCACCTTCCCAGAAGGGTTGATGATGAGCGACCCTTCGTCGAGGCCGGTGGCGAGCGAACGGAGCAGCGCCATCGCATTACCGATCCAGTCGGTCTCGTCCGCCAGGCCCTCGATGTCCGCGAGATCTTCCATCACGACAACATCGGAGACGTCGATCGACCCGAACAGCGCCTGTTCCCCTGCATCGACGAACCCTGCCGGCTCCGTCTCGATGTAGTCTCGGATGGTGTCGGTCGAGACGTCACCGATGATGGTGAGGGCGCCACCGACCCAGGCAAAGGTCATCACCCTGCCGGTGACGGCGACTTGCTCGATCTCCGACACCTCGACGACGTACAGTGCGGATGCGTCGATCTTGCCAACCCCGTTGACCGCGGCGACCGCAGCCGCGGCCTCTCCTCCCGACTGTGCTTGGTGGTAATAACCCTGCAGCGTGATGTCGAAACCGGTTACAGAAGCGGTGATGTCCTGAAAGCCGGCGATGCGGAGAGCCCGCTCGCTCCGCGCCTCGAGATCTCCTTCGATCGCTCTCGTCCCGAAGAAGGCTGCCGCCACCGCGATGAGGAGGAAGATCATCACGGTCCCGGCAATAAAGGCAAACTTGGAGACGACCTGATCGTCCACGCCGGGTGATCCGAACGAGGGCGGACCGTTCCCGGACCCACTTCCTGTAGTCCTTCCTCGATCCGTATTCAGCTGCTGGAGTCGTTTCGTCGCCGACCTCGACATCGACATGCCTCCGAGGGTACTGCTCGCTTTTGGTATCGGCCGTGCCACGGCGTCGCCGTAGTCTCAACCGATGGGACGATCGGTCGTTCTGTTGCGGTTCCCGCCTATTCGTCGAAGAGGCGGCGGATGGCGTCGTGGTCGCGCAACGCGTTGGTCATCATGTCATCGGTCGCTTCTTTCAAAGCCCGCAGGCGGCTCGATAGCAGCTCGAACTCGTCGCGAACCTCGGTGAGCCGCCGCACGGAACGATTCCGTTCCGCTTCATAGACCTGAGAGGCACGTTGCTCGGCTTCGGACACGATCCTGTCCGCCTCAGCCTCGGCTACGGCGACGATCCGGCGCGCTTCGTTCCTCGCATCCTTGGTACCGAGCGTTTCCCCTGGCGCCGGTGACGACAGCAGTCTCATGCGTCATCCTTCCTTGCGGTGCCCCCCACTCCCCTACCAGCCCTGGCACCAGTGTAGGACGACTGCGCTGCGCGGTCAATAGGGAGGTCTTCGACCACTATCTGCGCGCATCAGGCCCCCTCGGGGGCGGTCTACGATGCCCAGGTGACCTTTGTCGCCCAACTCGGCACCGGAGACTGCGAGGCGATTCGCCAGGAGTGGCTCAAACAACCAACGAACGCTTGGTCCAGTGTGGCGTTTGCCGTCGTCGGTCTCGCCGTGTTGACGAGCGCCCGGTCGGTGGATGGAGCCGAGCGAACCGATCGCGTCGTGTTTGGCTTGCTGCTGACGGCGACGGGAATCGGCAGCTTTCTGTTTCATGGGCTGCAGCCTGGTCCCGCCAATTTTCTCCACGACATCACGCTCCTGGCCGCCCTGTTGTTTCTGGTGGTCGTCAGCGCTGCCGGGGCGTTTGCGGCCAACCGGCACACGGTCGCTGCGGTTTTCCTCGGAGGTGTTGCCGTTTTTGCTCTTGCCCTGCTGGTCAGCCCGGGCATCACCAATGTGCTCACCGGCATCGTCATCATCCTGCTGATCGCTTCCGATGTCGCCATGTGGAGGCGTACCGAACCCAACCGCTCGTGGTATGCCGGGGCCGGTGCGGTGCTGGTCGCCGCCCTCGCCCTCAACTTTGCCGGGCGGACCGATGCTCCCTGGTGTGACTCGACCACCCTGCTCCAGCCACACGCAGGGTGGCATGTGCTTGCCGCGGTGTTCCTCGGCCTCTATTTCATGGCCACCGCTCCGGCGAGAGAGAAATCCGAAACGGGGGTGTCGTGACCGGCGCCGTGACCATCGACGATGTGCGAGCCGCCGCCGATCGGATCCGCCCCCACATCCATCGCACCCCGATCGTGACCTCGTCGGCGTTGGACGCCGCTGCCGGGGCCACGGTATTCGCCAAGGCGGAGAATCTTCAGAAAGTTGGTGCCTTCAAGGCCCGGGGTGCCACCAACGCCGTATTGCTGCTCGATGATGTCCCCGGCGTTGCGACCCACTCCAGCGGCAACCACGGCCAAGCGCTGGCCTACGCAGCAGGAATACGGGGCCTGCCCGCCTGGATCGCCATGCCCAGGACGGCCAATCCACTGAAGATCGCAGCGGTCCGCGGTTACGGTGCCGAGGTCGTGCTCTGCGACCACGCCGACCGTGAGCAGACCGCGCTGTCTCTGGTTGAAGAGAGGGGGGCGGTCCTGGTGCATCCGTTCGATGACGCCGATGTGATCGCCGGTCAGGGAACCGTCGCCCTGGAACTCACCGATCAGGTCGACGATCTCGACATCATCATCGCCCCCATCGGAGGCGGAGGACTGCTGGCCGGCACTGCGGTCGCTGCCATGGCGTCGCGACCCGCGATCACCGTGCTCGGCGCCGAGCCGTTTGCCGTCGACGACGCCTACCGCTCTCTGGCCTCCGGGGAGCGCCAGCCTGGTGCCGTCGACCCGCAAACGGTCGCCGACGGGCTACTGGTCGGGATGGGAGCCATGCCGTTCGACCTTCTCTCTGGGCTCGGGGTAGAGATCCTGCGCGTCGAAGAGGAGGACATTCTCGCCGCCGGCGCCTTCTTTCTCGAGAGAATGAAGCTGGTGGTCGAGCCATCGAGCGCCACCGCGTTGGCCGCCGTCTTCGCCTACCCCGATCGTTTTGCCGGGCGCAGGGTCGGTCTCATCGTGAGCGGGGGAAACACCGATCTGACCTGGTATCGGCCGTCCAGCACGTAGTGCGGAATACAGGTTCGGTTCCAGATGCCGAGTTAGGAAATTCTCGACAGCTCGCTCAAAGCAGCGGCGAGCCGAGGACGGGCTGCGGCGAGCGCCGTAGAGGCCCGCGTCTCGCGGTCCCTCGCCGCGGCGAGCGCGGCACCTTGCCCCGTCGCCTCCGGCGATCCGGATTCGGCAGCGTGGGTCGCGTGGCGCGCATCGGATCGCTCGATCGTTGCTGCGTACGTCTCTTTCAAGGAACCGACGGTGCTCTGAGCGGCACGCAGCGCCGGCGAGTTGGGACCCGCTGCCGCCTCCAATGCGTAGAGATCGGATGTGGCTGTGTCTATTCGAGTGCTGAGTTGGCCCCATATCCGAGCAGATTCGGCGTCCGTAGCGTCACCAGCGGTTCCCTCGAACTCGGCATCGCCATGCCAGATCGCGAGCTGCTCGGTGAGGTTGTCGTACAGCCACCGCGACCCCGCATACCCGCTCTGAGCTTGGGTCCTCCACAGCGGCACCACCGGAGTCGCCGGCGTCTTCTTTCTCCTACCGGCGAACAGGGCGATGATCAGGATGGCCAGAGCGCCCAGAACGATCAGCAGCACCCACCACGGCGTGTCCCCGGTGTCGGTGTCCGGAGCCACCGTGGTTTCCGCAGGAGGGGCAGTCGTCTCCGGGGGCGCAGTCGTCTCCGGGGGCGCAGTCGTCTCCGGTGCGTCTGGGGTGGTCGGCTCCACGGTGGGGCCGGTGCCTCCTCCTGTATCACCGCAGCCGGCAACCACGCCACCGACGATCATCAGCACGGCAAAGACCAATCCGATTCGCACCCACCTCGACATGTCACCCCTTAGGATTCGAAGGCGCCGCAGTGTATGGAGCGAAGCTCGCCAACTGCGAACCAGAAGGTTCCCTGGAGACGCCTCGGCCATGGCTGCCGAGGCGACCGTCGGCAATCGATACGCGCCCTACACAGCCCCCGGCATCCAGTCGCTGAGTTGGAAGGTCTTCCTGGTGGTCACTGCGTGCTCCATCACTTCGTCCGGGACATCGGCAACCGATCGGGCAACGGCGGCTTCGCCGGCGCCGGTAGCTACGGGCTGCCCCTCCGACAGGTCGCATACCTCCCTGGCTCGAGCGGAGATCTCGGCGGTTCCGATCGCCCTTGCCCTGTCGATGATGGCCTCCTTCGGCATGCCGAGCAGCGGCCGGAGCAGAGGCGTCGGCGACTGGTTGGACACCGCCACCAGGTGTGGCAGCGTTTGGCTGGAGACCTGTCCCAGAGCGTCGCCGGTTACGAGCGCCTGGATGCCACGTTCCCCGGCGATCGTCGATGCCGCCCGAGCCATGAGAACCTTCAGCGCGACCTGCCGCATGCGCGGCGCGACGTGGCCGACGAGTGCGTCCCTCACCGGCTCGAAGTCGACCAGGTGCACGACGGGATCGGTGCCGTAACCCCACCGCTCCCACATCGATCGAGCAACTGCCAGCGCGTGATCTGATTGGGCACAGTTCAACGTGAAGTGCACGTAGTCGACCGGGCACCCGCGAGACATCATCATCCATGCCGCGACGATCGAATCGAACCCGCCGGAGACGAGGCCGAGCACGCGCCCTTGACTGCCAATGGGCAGACCACCTGGGCCCTTGTGGTGCTGGGCGATGAGGAATGCCCGGTCGTCGAGGACGGTGACGTTGACCCACTCGTCCGGGTCGTCGAGGTAGACCGTCCCGCCCGCCTCAACCAACAGCGCCCCGGCGCGTGAGGCCAGGTCGTACGACCGCCACTCATGCCGGCCACGGCGCTTGACCCGCACCCCGAACGTCTTGCCTCGCACCCGGTCGGCCGATCGCACCGCGATCTCCGCCGCCAGGGTGTCGAGGTCTTCGGCAGGCACCTCTTCGACGATATCGATCGAGGCGGTTCCGAAGACCCTGGTCGCGACGTCGACGATGGCATCGCCGTTCCCATCCGGGAACAGCGCGAAACGATGCGTGCCGAGGCGCTCGACGGGCCCGTCATACCCGACGTTGTCGAGGGCTTCGCCCAGGTTGGCGAGCACGCGTTTGATCATCCGCGGCTGGGTGCGGCGAGATTTGAGAAAGATGTCCCCGGACAGGGTGATGTGGATCATTGCGTCACATGGTCAACGGTCGAGGGTCCATGCCAGTGTACGCAACGGCGGCGGTTTCTGGCCGCGTTGCGCCTCGTTCACATCCAGCGCGGAGACGTCGTCACCTCGACGAGTGCAGGGCCGTCGGTCACCGCCAGTGCTTCGCTCAGCTTTGATTCGAGATCTGCGGGATCGTCGACTCTAAACCCTCGCCCGCCGCACAACTCGGCGTAGGCGGCGAAATCTGGATTCACCAGCCCGGTCTGCCAAACGGGGCGCAGTGCCGATACCTGCTCCCTGCTGATCTTTGCCAGCTCATCGTTGTTGAGCACGATGTGCAGGATCTGCATCCCGTATTTGACCGCCGTCGTGAACTCGGCCAGATATTGACCGAGGCCACCATCTCCCGAGATCGAGATCACCTTCCTGTGGTCCCCAACGGCGGCCCACGCCCCCAGCGCCGCGGGCAGGGCAAAACCGATCGATCCAAGGTACCCCGACATCAGCACGTCTTGCTCGCCGTGACACTCGAAATAGTGCCCGAAGGCGTAGGTGTTGTTCCCAACATCGACGGCGAGCACCGCATCGTCGGGGACAAGACCGTCGAGAACCCCGAAGAGCCGGGCAGGATGCATACGACCGTCGGCGTCGACGAGCCCCGCTCTTCGTTCCTTCTCTGTACGCCACAGCGCCCAGCGGTGGGCCAGCCTCGCTCGTCGCTCGGGACGCTCGGTCGCGGGAACCGTTTCGCGCAGCGCGGTCACCGTGCTCCGGATATCTCCCCATACTGCGACCTCGACCGGGTGAAACTTGCCGAGCGTTCCCCGGTCGAAGTCGACCTGGATCGTCCGCTTCTTCTCCGAGATACCGGTGTGGTGCGCGAACGAGGCGCCGAGGACCAGCAGTACGTCGGCATGACCCATGGCGGCCGCAGCAACCCTGGTTCCCGACCGTCCCAGGGTCCCGGTGGCGAGTGGATGGTCGTCGGCGACCAGGCCCTTCGCCTTGAAGGTGGTGATGAGCGGAGCGTCGAGATGCTCGGCCAACGCGATCACATCGCTTCGAGACTGCCGTGCCCCGTTTCCGGCGATGATCACCGGGCGCTCGGACCCGGCGAGCAGCTCCACCGCCCGAGCCAATTCGGTTTCTGGTGGTCGGATCGTGGAGTTGGCGACCCTTCCCGCCATGGGCCGGGGCGGTGGATCGACAAGTCCCTTCATCTCCTGAACCTCGTCGGGAAAGATCAGATGAGCGACGGACCGGTCGACGATCGCATGTTTGAGCGCAAGTGCCATCAGCTCGGTCGCGTTCGACGGAGTCAGCACCGTCTGGCTCCACCCGGCCACGGCGGCGAAGGCCTCCGACAGGGGTATCTCCTGGAAAGCGCCGGGGCCCAGTACCTGGGTGTTGACCTGGCCGGTGAGGGCAATGGTCGGCGAGCGGTCGACGTTGGCGTCCCAAAGACCGGTCAGCAGGTTGGTGGCCCCCGGGCCTGCAATAGAGAAACAGACTGCGGGGCGCCCGGTCAGCTTGCCGTACGCGGAGGCGGCAAAGGCGGCAGCACCTTCGTGCCGAATGGCGAAGAAGGTCAACCGGCCGTCTGCTTCGGCTTTGCGGAAGGCGTCGGCGAGACCCAGATTCGAATGACCGACCATGCCGAACACGGTGTCGACGCCCCACTCGGTCAGGACATCGACCATCTGATCCATGAGGGTGGGCTCTTCATGAATCGTGGGAAGCTCGACGAAGACGCCACCGTCGCGCTGCTCGATGGCGTACGGTGTCGCCGCGTCATCGTATCCCTCGTCCGGAGCCTCTCCGGTGATCGGGTCGTACTCGTAACCGTGCCAGGGACAGATCACCCATCCGTCCTCGATCGTGCCCTCCCCCAGCGGCCCACCCTGGTGCGGGCAGCGGTTGTCGAGTGCGCCCAGCCCGCGTTCGATGCGAGCCAAACAAACGGCGCGGCCGCCGACGATGACCTCCGTCACCTCGTCGATCCTCAGATCCCCAACCTCGACCTCGTGCCAGGCCGTGTCGCTCACGCGCCGCGGTATTCGTCGACGGTGACCTGGCGCTCGGTGCAGGCTGTTCGCGCAGAAGGCTCGCATCCGACACCCAGTAGTTCGATCTCCGATGGGTTACGCGGCTCGGTCATCGGCCAGGGCCATGCCCGCCCTGTGAAAAATTCCGCAGGCGCCGGTGCCCACCCCATCCGATCGGTCGCTATGAATTGCATGGGATGACGCTAGCGCTCCAACGGCCTGCTCCGTCCGGGGAGCCGATCTCGACGGGGATATACTGCGGCGACCGCGGCCTGGCGATGGTTCTTCGGGGCCGGCGGAGTCGAAACGAAGGGTCGCATGGGACAGTCGATCAGAGTTCACCGCCGTGTCCAGGGCGACATCGCCGTATTCAGCGGCGACCGGTCGCTCACCGGACAAGACGGCGCCGGATATTTCGCAGCCGACGGCACGCCGGACGACGGGAAACTGTCGCACAAGGTGGCACAGCGGTTCTTCGACGTCGATCCTCAGATCGACTACGTATACGTCGCTTTCAACCACGTCATGGCGAGAAGGAACGAAGGCTGGGATGAAGACTCGCTGGAGGCCGGATGCGAGACCCTCGAGGGGTTCTTCGTGTTCTACGACGGCCGGCTCCCCGACATCGACGCCCCCGTTGGTGGCATTGGTCGCGATGTCGAGATGGTCGCCCCGACCGGTGTCATCGCCGGAGTCCCCGACGAGGAGATCGATGCCCTCAGAACCGAGCACTACAACGCCACCATCAGCTACTTGGACAAGGTCCACGAGGACCTCTGGATATTTCGCATCCAACCCGACTACGGCACGCTTGCCTACAAACCCGGGCAATACACCACCTTGGGGCTTGGCTTCTGGGAGCCACGGCTCGACGATCAACACGAAGAGCTTGACGACGAGCAGTTGAGAAAGCTGGCACGGCGATCGTATTCGATCAGCAGCTCGATGATCGGGGACGACGGGGAGTTGCTCGATCCCGCCGCCGAGACCGCCGTCGAGTTCTACGTGGTGCTTGTGGAGAGCGACTGGCAGGGGACGCCTGCCGTGCTGACGCCTCGTCTGTTCCTCAAAGAGGAGGGCGACCGGCTGTTCATCGGGCGCAAGGCTGCCGGTCGCTACCGGCTGGACAAGATCGACGACCCCACCGCCGACATCGTCCTGCTCTCCACCGGTACCGGAGAGGCCCCAAACAATCGGATGACTCTCGAATTGCTACGGCAGGGACACCAGGGCCGCATCGTTGGGGTGTGCACGGCTCGTTATCTGCGAGACCTCGCCTACCTGGATACGCACCGCAAGCTGGCGGAGCGCTACGACAACTACGAATACATCCCGCTGACGACCCGCGAGGCGGAAAACGAGGGGCAGAAGGTGTACATCCAGGACCTGATCGAGTCCGGCGAGCTGCAGGAGATGACCGGCATCGGTCTCGACTCGGAGTCGACCCACGTCTTTCTGTGCGGCAACCCCTTGATGATCGGCCTCCCCGAGTGGGACGACGACATCCCGACCTATCCCGAAACCCGTGGTGTCGTTGAGATCCTGTCCGAGCGCGGTTTCAGACTCGACCACGGCCGTTTCGTGGGCAACATCCATTACGAGGAGTATTGGTAAAGCTTCGCTTTACCAATACTCCGGTATCACGTATTACGCAATACGGTCCGTGTCGGAGAGAAGACTCGAACTTCCACGGGATTTCTCCCACATGGCCCTCAACCATGCGCGTCTACCAATTCCGCCACTCCGACATGGCCAGCAACTATACCGAGACCGGATTGACAGTCCCCGGCGCAACCCACCGAATCGCGACGGATTCGTAATACGTTGTACGTAATACGGGTCCTAGGACCTCAGATCCAACACGGCGCGCTCGCCACCCATCCAGGTTCCGTCCGGCGCTACCAGATGGCAGGCCACAAACTGCTCATCCCCACGGTCGTCCAGCGGTGGGTGATCGAGGCTTCGGCACACGTCGGTGGCGAACGGGCAACGTTCGATGAAGCGGCACACCGCCTCTGGATTGATCGCCTTGCTCACGCCGCCGAGGATCTCGACGTCGGGACGGTGGTAGTCGGGATCCGGCACCGGCACCGCCGACAGCAGGGCCCGCGTATACGGGTGCATGGGGTTCTTCAGCAACTGTTCGGTCGCTGCCAACTCAACGATTTTTCCCAGGTACATCACCGCGATGCGATCGCACATGTAACGAGCGACGGCAAGATCGTGGGTGATGTACAGGTAGGTGACGCCGAGCTCATCCGCCAACTCTGTCATCAACCGCATGATCGAGATCCTGATGCTGACGTCGAGCATCGACGTCGGCTCGTCGGCAACCACCAACGATGGGTTTATGACCAACGCCCGTGCCACCGCGACCCGCTGTCGCTGACCACCGGAGAGCTCGTGGGGGTACCGGAACAGAAACGACTCGGCGGGGGTGAGCCCGACAAGGGTCAACAGCTCGATCACCCGCTTCTCTCTGTCCTGGGTGGCACCGATCTTTTGCACGACGAGAGGCTCCGCCACCGCGTCGAACACGGTGCGTCTCGGGTTCATCGATTCGTATGGATCCTGGAAGATCATCTGGACGTTCTTGCGGAAGTCCTTGCGGTCGGATTTGCTCGTGATCTCGGTGACTTCGACCATCTCGTCGGCGGCCTGGTCTCTGATCTGGACGGAACCTTCGGTCGCCTCCTCGAGCTTGACCAAGATGCGCCCGGTCGTCGTCTTTCCACAACCCGACTCGCCGACGAGACCGAGGCTGTGGCCGGCCGTGATCTCGAAGCTGATGCCGTCGACGGCGTGAATGAAATCCGTTGCCTTGCGGAACATGCCCTTGGACACGGGAAACAGCTTGCGCAGCCCCACGACCTTGATCCGGGTGGCGGGCGGCGTCTCTTCCCGGTCCGTCGTGTCGGTCATGCAGAGGCCGCCTTCATCTCCGGTACCTGCTCGTAGTTCCAACATGCCACCAGGTGGCCGGGCTCGATCTCTTCCATTGGAGGCTCCTCGGCGGCACATTGCGCTGTGGCGAAGGGGCATCGGGGATGGAAACGGCATCCGGTGGGCGGGCTCACCAGGTCCGGTGGCTCGCCCTCGAGCGGGCTGAGCTTCAATCGCGGCCCGGTCACCGACGGGGTCGAAGAAAGCAGCAACCAGGCATAGGGGTGGCGGGGCCGGGCAAAGACATCTTTGGTCAGACCGTGCTCGACGAGCTTTCCTGCGTACATCACGCCGAGGTGATCGGTGATCTCGGCGATCACCGCGATGTCGTGCGAGATATAGATGATGCTCATGCCGAAGTCGTGCTGGATGCTGCGCAGTTCCTCGAGTACCTGTTCCTGCACGATCACATCCAGCGCGGTGGTCGGCTCGTCGGCAATGATGAGTTTGGGATCGCATGACAGCGCCATGGCGATGACCGCCCGCTGTTTCATGCCTCCTGAGAACTCATGGGGGTACCGATCCATCATCGCCGGGTCGAGGCCCACCAGCTCGAAGAGCTCGGCGATTCGGGCGTTGGCTACGGCCACGGTCGGTTTCGGTTCCCAGTGCAAATCGATGGCTTCGCGGATTTGATCGCCGATCCGATACACCGGATTCCATGAGTTCATTGCCCCCTGGAACACCATGGCGACATCGGTCCACCGCCGCCGCCGCATCTGCTCGTCGGAGAGCTCGAGCAGGTTGTCCCCGTCGAGCACGATCTTCCCTGCCTGGATCTCGGCGTTTTCTGGCAGCAGCCGCATCAGCGACATGGCGATCGAGGTCTTGCCACAGCCGGACTCGCCAACGAGCCCGAGTGACTCACCACGGCCGATGGTGAAACTGACGTCTTGGACCGCAGAGACGTAGCCATCCTTGGTCCGGTAATTCATGATGAGATGCTCGACCTCGAGGATCGGACCGGCGCCTCTCGCTTGCTCACCCTTTTCCGGTTCGCCGGCGACCGTCGACAGATCGGTCGTCATCGTGTGCGGAGTCTCGGGTTGACGACCTCATCCATCGCCCGACCGATCAGGAAGAAGCCGGCTCCGAACAACGTCACGGAGAGGCCTGCAGGAAACAGCAGCCACCAGGCAGCGAGACCGAACAGGGTGTAACCCTGAGTGTGTGCGGTATTGATCATGATTCCCCAGCTCATCGGGATGCTGAGCAAACCGAAGAACGACAGGGTGGCCTCGAGGAAGATCGCGCCTACGACCTCGAACATCATGTACAGGAAGCTGAGCGGGAGCACGTTGGGCATGATGTGGCGCGTGATGATGTGCCAGTTCGACCCCCCGGCAACCCTGGCCGCATCGTTGAACGGCTTCACCTTGACCGCGAGGGCCTGGGATTTGAGGATGATCGCAGTCGCGCCCAAGCCGGACAGGATTCCGATCAGCAGTCCAAGCTGCCACAGGCCAACCGTATATAACGAGCCGATCACGATCAACAGTGGGAGCAGTGGCAGCAGCAGGATGAGGTCGGCTTGCCGCATCAGCCAGCTGTCGACCCAGCCTCCGTAGAAGGCCGCCACCGACCCGACGGTGGTCGCAATGGCCACCGCGCTGATGGCGGCGATCACCCCAAGGGTGAACGCCGCCTGCGCGCTCTTCATCAACTGGGACAGGATGTCGCGAGCAAACGGGTCGGTGCCGAGCAAGTGGGCCCCATTGGGTGGTGCAGGGGCCTGCCCGACTGCAACCACCTCCCCCTCTTTGGGAAAGAGGGTGCCGTAGATCATGGCCTCGGTGAACGAAATCTGGGTGACCGGATCGGTGACTTCGCCGTCGGGCACGATGATCTTTTCGATGATGACGGGGTCGTTCCCCCGGACGGGATCGTAAATGTCCGGGTCCCAGACCGTGGCCAACAGGATCGGGTGCAGGATGGCCAGGAAGCCAAAAAAAGCCACAAGCACGACCCCGGTCACCCCGAGCTTGTTCCGCGAGAAGATCTCCCAGTTCTTTCTGAACGAACGGCTCCACAGGCGAAGTCGGATGCGCCACCGAGCCTCGTCTGCAAGGAGGACATCGGGATCCAGCATCGGATCGGCAGTGGACCTATCGGTCACGTCTTATCCCTGCACCCTGATCCGTGGATCAAGGAAGGCATAGAGGATGTCGGCGACGAGGTGGGCGAACAGAGCGAGCAATCCGATGAAAGCGAGCGCGCCCATCGCCACCGGGAGATCCTCGACCCTTACCGCGTTGAGCAGGGTCAGCCCGAGGCCCGGCCAGGAGAAGATGGACTCGGTGACGATGCCGCCCCCGATCACAAAGGCAATGGCGAGCACAAACGACGTTGTAACGGGCAGCATGGCGTTCCTGGCGGCGTGCCGGTCGCGGATCACCTTCTCCGGCACCCCCTTGGCGCGAGCGGTGAAGATGTAATCCTCGCGCAAGGTCTCCAGCATCGAGCTTCTGGTGAGCAGGGTGATGGCGGCATAGAACACCAGGGTCAACGTCGTCACCGGGAGCACGGTGTGGTAGGCGATGTCGGCGGCGAAGCGCGACATCGGTGAGATCAACCAGAAGGCGAGCATCGAAACGGCAATGAGAGCAAACAGCATGCGCCGGGCCCTAGTCCGCTGTACCGGCTCGGCGATGAACCTGTTCGTCCCCCATATGACAAGGCCGACGCCGGCTAAAGCGATAAACATGGTGAGCAACATCGTGTTGAACACCATGTTGGCGGTATAGGGCGCGTCGAACCACTGGGCGGGGGTGAGAAACTTCCCCAGCGGAAACCAGTTGAGCTGAGATCCGAAGAACCACAGCATGAGGATCGCAAACCACGGGTAGAAGACCGTGTACAGGATGATGCTGGTGACCATCGTTCCCTTCTCGGCGAGACTCCCTCGCCTCCAGGCCACCATCTTGCCGGTCTGGAATCCGACGATGTAGGAGAGGATGGTGGCAGACAGGAACAGATAGAGCGTTCGGGGCAAGGCCGTCAACAGGATGTCGGCCACCGTGCGCGGGTAATGATCAAAGCTCACCCCGAGGTTGAGGGTGAGCACATTCTTGATGTAGAAGAGGTATTGCGCAAAGAGCGGCCTGTCGAGACCGAGCCGCTCTCGGAGGATCTGTTTGGCCTCCGGTGGGATGTCGGGGTTGCCGACGAACTGGGCAGAGATATCGCCGGGCTGGGCGTTGATCAAGAAGAAAAGAATGGTCAGGAAGACAAGGAACAGCACGAACATCTGCAGGAGCCTGATGGTCAGATAGCGCGCCAATTAACAGCTCCTCTGTCCTGGGTGGCCCGCAACCACCTGCCTCCTCAGCGGGGTTGCGAGTTTAGTCGCCCTCCTCACACACCGCATGAGAGTCGAGACTCAAGAAAAGAGGGGGGTGCCGAAGCACCCCCCTCTTTTGTGTATCGATCGTTGGGCGCTACTTGGAAACCGCGTTCTGCAGTCCATCTTGGAACTGAATCCCGGAGAGGGACCCGGTGTAGGGGTACTGCAACGAGTTGTTGTAGAACTCGGTGATCGGTGTGTCGAACAGCACGACATAGGGGAGATCCTCAGCGAGTTTCGTCTCCATCTGCCAGATCTGATCGAACGCAATCGCTTGATCGGTCTCGGCGAACATGGCATCGGCCAACGCATCGAATTCAGCGTCGCTGTATCCGGTGGCGTTGCCGCCGTCGTTCGTCTCTGCCCAGTTCCTCGTGTGGAAGAAGCTCTCATGGAACGTCGGCCATGCCGGGTTCCCGAGGCTCCAACCGAGGATGTACATGTCGAAGGTCGGCGCGGTGCCAACACCGGGCCACACCTGGGCGACAATGGTGTTGAAGTCCGTCGGGTTCGCCTTGGCGTTGACGCCGAGGTTCTCCGCCCAGTCCTCCAACCACAGCGACGCCGTGTGGCGCAGCGGGTCGTAGGTAGCCGAGGGAGCCATGATCTCTACCTCAGGAACAAGAATGCCCTCTGGGTCGATCAGTCCCGAACCGGGCTCCTCTTCGAGGACGTTGCCATCCTCGTCACGCCCCGCCTCGGTCGTCCAGGTGAATCCGTCGGCCTCGAGCGCCGCATACGCCGCATTCAGGCGCTCTGTCGTGCTCAGACCAACGTACTTGCTGGCGATCTCGGTGGCGACCTCCTCGTTGTACCACGCCTGGTTGCCCTCAGGCACCATCACGTAGAGCGGGAAGGCCACGCCTTGGAGGACGTTCTGGGTCAGGTTCTCCTTGTCGAAGTACGCCATGGCCTGCCGGAAACCGAGGAACTTCCCCGGGCTCTTGCGCAGGTTGAAGGCCAGATACCGGAAGCCGTTGGTCGGGTTGACCGTGACGCTCAGGTTGTCGGCCTCGAGACCCTGCTGACGCAGACCCGGCGATACGCCGAGCGGGTTGATCCAGAAGTCGATCTCACCATCGGCGAGGGCGAGCATCGCTGCCGCCTGATCGCCGTAGATCGAGAACGCAGTGCGATCGAGGAACGGGCCCTCGGTGTACTCGACGTTCAATTGGTCGCTTCCACCGCCTTCGCCGTACAACAGCTCATCGTTCTGCGCATACGAACCGTTCAGCCAGAAGGTGTGCTTCAGACCAGCGTTCGCATAGTTCTCGTTCTTGATGTTCTCGACGAACGCACCCTCTTCACGGCCGTTGTAGCTCACCGGACCGCCGGAGAGATCCCCGACCTCGAGCGAGCTGGCGCCGTACATGATGGCAGCAGGATCCTCGCTGGCGACAGCCTCTGCGAGCACCGACTCCCATGGAGCCTTCGGCATGATCGAGGCAACACCGACGTTGTGCGGCCACACCGCGCCGCCGGGCTGCGAGTCGAACGTGAACTTCACCGTGAAGTCGTCAACTGCCTCGACGTTCGTCAGGCGTGGCGACGATTCCTCGGTATAGGGATAGGCGCTGATCCAGTCACCACCGAGCTCCGCATCGCGGACCGCCTCGTAGGTGAAGACCACGTCGTTGGCCGTCAGGGCGCTGCCGTCTGACCACGTGTAGTCGTCACGCATTGGCTGGGTGACCGTCCAGGTATCTCCGTCCTGGACCGCATCGACGGGCAGACCCGCCGCGACGTCAGGAGCTACGACGAGCCCTGGATAGGCGATACCGAATAGTGAGGGTTTCGTTGGGCCGTGTACATAGGACATATACACCGTGCCGTCAGGCCCGATGAACGCCCAGTAGTTGTCGTTGACGATGTCCGAAGTCATCCCAACGGTATAGGTGAAGCCTGCCGGCGTTGGTGCCGTAGTCGCTTCTGTATCGCTCGGCGCTGCGGTAGTCGCTGTTGTCGCCTCGGTTGTGGACGCGGCGGTGTCATCACCATCACCATCGTCACTACTCGTGCATGCTCCCGCAATGAGAGCAAAGGCGACCAAAAGGACTACGACAGCGACCGGGCGGTTACGCCATAGTCGTGTCAAAGTTTGCCTCCTCGTTTGGTCAGCTGTGTCCAGCTGCTGTCAACGTGAAAGGCGCGAGGCTGCCTGATGCCCTCGACGGGATCAGGCCAGGAGCCACGTCAACAAGAACGTGGTTACAGAGAACAGGACAGCCGTCACCACCGTTAGGCGGTCGAGATTCCTCTCGACCACCGTCGACCCGGTGATGTTCCCGGAGCTCATGCCTCCTCCGAACATGTCGGACACTCCGCCGCCTCTACCCGCATGGAGCAGGATGAGGAAGATGAGTGCCAGAGACACGAGCAGTTGGAAAACGGCGACGATTCCGTCCAAGACCTCGGAGCCTTTCTCAACAAGCGGCCCGCGTATGAGACGGACCTGTGGCCGCAAAGTATTACGTCACACGCGCTGTAGTGCAACTAAGTTCCTGCCATTTTCTGGCAGGGATCGAGTCGCGACTCGCGAGTCGACGGAAGCTTGGCACAATCTGAACTCAGGACTTGGACTTGCGACTTGCGACTTGCGACTTGCGACTTGGGACTCTCTCTACCCTGCTTCGGTGGCCACCGCGGCGGCCGCCGCCTCGGCAACGTCCGGATCTCCGAGATAGCCACGTTCGATTGGCTTCAGGTCTGCATCGAGCCGGTACAGCAAAGGGATGCCCGTCGG
>BTQG01000004.1:0-50233 GCA_036985755.1 Acidimicrobiia bacterium
ACCTCTACTACCGCTCCCGGATGGATCCGTTGGATTGGGGTTCGGTGTACATGACGTTCCTCCACGACTCGGAGTCCTCCATGTGGCTGCTCGGGCTGCTTCCGGACGGTGTTCCGGCCGGGCTCGTCGCGGTCTCGGATTTCTCCGAGCCACATACGGCGACGATCGCCTTCGTCGGCGTTGTGCCACAACATCGCGGTCACGGCTACATCGATGATCTGCTCGCCGCCGGCACCGCTGTCGCCGAATCACATGGCTTCATCAGCATGCTGTCGGACGTCGATACCGAGAACACGCCGATGCTCGCTGCCATGGAGCGAGCGGGCCACCACGCCGCGAAACGCCCCTGGCACGTCTGGCACCACGTGGGAAGTGTCGAAGAAATCAGTCGTCAGCACTGAGTCGTCAGTGCCGGGAACTATGAACAGGGAACCGATTGGGTCACCCGTAACGCTCAGCTGCGATCCTGGCGTGTTTGGCGAACTCGAACGTGCCGTCGAGCAGCCATCGGAAGGCCAGGCCGTCGAGTGCCCCGAGCAGGACCTCGGCTGCCACCGCAGCGTCCTCAGCGGTCAGGTGCGGGTCGGCCCTGCGCATGGCGTCGGCAAACCTTCCCGCTCGCTGCACGTGGTGTTTCAGATAGCGCCGTGACACCGAGCTGTCGGTGTTGGACGATGCGGCCACCTGCAGATAGACCCTGGCCAGCGGGGACTCGTCGACCACGAACGAGATATAGGCATCGACCAGCTCGTCGAGGGTTTCTGCGGCGGCCAGCGATGGGTCGGGGCCGACCGCCTGGATGGCCTCCCGCGCCACTTGGATCAGCACCTGCTCCTTCGAGGAGAACAGGTTGTAGAACGAGCCGGCCTGGACGTCGGCGCGATCGCAGATCGCTTTGACCGTCGTGCCTTCGAGCCCGACCTCGGCGAGCAACTCGCGCGTCGCCGCGACGATTCTTGCCTGGGTGCGTATCCCCGTTCGATATCTGGCCATGTCTCCCCGGCGGGAACAATCAATCTTGAGCGGACGTTACAAAATAGAGTGTATACTCAAAATATACGTTGGCCACGCGTTGTTCGATACCGATACAAGGTGCAACCCCCAGAGGGCAGGTCATGAGCCACTACAAGAGCAACCTCAGAGATCTCGAGTTCAACCTCTTCGAGGTGTATCCATATGACGACTACTTCGGTGAGGAACCGTTCGAGGAGTTCGATCGCGATACCACCATGGACATCCTGCGCGAGGTCGATCGCCTGGCGCGAGAGGATTTCGCGGCGAGCTTCGTCGATGCCGATCGGATCAAACTCGAGCTCGTCGATGGTGAGGTCGAGCTTCCCGAGTCGGTGAAGGCGAGCCTGGCGGCGCTGCATGACGGTGGCTGGCATCTGCTGGCGGTACCGAAGTCGCTTGGTGGCCACGGGGCCCCATCGTTGCTTCGATGGGCGCTCGCCGAGCTCTTTGCCGGTTCCAACGCCGCCATCTACCTCTATGCAGGCGGCGCGCGAATGGCGACCGTAATCGCCCACGAAGGCACACCGGAGCAGGCGGCCCGCTTCGCCCAACCGATGATCGCCAACAACTGGGGCGCATCGATGGTGCTCACCGAGCCCGACGCCGGCTCCGATGTTGGTGCCGGCGTCACCAAGGCGGTGCATGTAGAGGGCGATGTGTGGCACATCGAGGGTGTGAAGCGATTCATCACATCGGGAGAGAACGACTACTACGAGAACATCGTGCATCTGGTGCTGGCTCGACGCGAGGGCGGACCGCCGGGGACCAAGGGCCTTTCGATGTTCATCGTCCCCAAATACCTGGTGAACGAGGACGGCTCGATGGGAGCCCGTAACGGGGTGTATGCGACAAACCTCGAGGACAAGATGGGCATTCGCGGCTCGACTACCTGCGAACTGAGTTTCGGGGTCGACGAGCCGGCGATCGGATACCTCGTTGGAGATGTTCATGAGGGCATCAGGCAGATGTTCCTCATCATCGAAGACGCCAGGATGTCGATCGGCGTCAAGTCTGCGGCGACGCTGTCCACGGGTTACCTCAACGCTCTGGAGTACGCCAAGGAACGCGTGCAATCCGCAGACCTGACTGAGGCTGGGGACAAGACCGCGCCGAGGGTTCCGATCATCGACCATCCGGACGTGCGTCGCATGCTGATGGACCAGAAGGCGTACGCAGAGGGCCTGCGGGCGCTGTTCATGTACAGCGCATGGGTGCTCGATCAAGCGCGCCTCCACCCCGACGATGAGCATTGGGCCCGATTGGACGACCTATTGCTGCCGATGGTGAAGGGATACGCTTCGGAGAAGGCGTACGAGATGCTCGCCGAGGCCCTCCAGGTGCTCGGAGGGTCTGGCTTCACCAAGGACTACCCGCTGGAGCAGTACATCAGGGACGCCAAGATCGACACCCTGTACGAGGGAACCACGGGGATCCAGGGTCTGGACATGTTCTTCAGAAAGATCGCCAGGGACAAGGGGGCAACGCTGACGATGCTCGTCCAGGAGATCCTGGAGACGGTCAAGGGCGGGCACGAGGAGCTGGTTGCCGAGCGCGAGCTGCTCGGAAAAGCCCTCGAGGATATGCAGGGCCAGGTCGGGGCCATGGTCGGACATGCGGTGGCATCGGCAAGCGAGCCAGAAGAGATCTACAAGACGGGGCTGCACACGACGTCGTTGCTCGAAGGCCTTGCCGAAGTGATTATCGGTTGGCTGCTGATCCGCCACGCCGCCGTCGCCATCGATGCCCTCGAGGGTGCCGACGAATCCGATGAGTCTTTCTACGAAGGAAAGATCGCCTCGGCCAGGTGGTTTTGCGCCAACGTGCTTCCCGAGGCGGCGCTGCGTCGGGCCCGGGCGGAAGCCGAAGACGGCTCGCTGATGGAACTGCCCGTCGAGGCGTTCTAGGAGGGTGGTCGGAAATACTCCAGCGGGGCGTCGCGGTACTCAGAAACCTAGTCAGGGCTGGTCAACCCAGCGGCGCCTCGTGGTACTCGTCATTTGCGACCACCCTTCTAGGTGGGCGGCGACGGCTAAGGTTTCTCCGTATTTCAACCCCTACGGAGGTGACCGTTGTTCTGGGAAGTGATTGGCTGGCTGTTCTGGGCATTCCTGCTCGCCGTCTGGCTGTACCTGTTGATCGTCATCTTTTCCGACCTGTGGACCAATGCGTGGAACGGTTGGATCACGGCGGCGTGGACCGTTGCAATCATCGGGTTCCCTCTGATCGGCATCCTCGCCTACATGATCTTCCGGCCGGAGCCGACTGCGGCGCAAAAGGCTGCGATGTACCGGCAGCAGGCCGGGATCAGCACCGCCGAGGAGCTGGAAAAGCTATCTGAGCTGCACAACAAGGGCGTGCTCACCGACGAAGAGTTCGCCGAGCAGAAAGCCAGAGTGCTCGCCTAGTCGAGCCAACGACCGAAGGAAGAGCCGGGCCCTGTGCCCGGTTCTTCCGCGTGCGGAGGTAGCCTTCCCTGCGTGGAATCCAACGACCGCTACCAGGGCATCGTCGGTCTGCGGGCCCTGCGAGCCTATCGCGACGAACCGCTGGACGAGGCCGATCTGACTGCGCTTCTCGAAGCCGCCCGTTGGACGGGATCGGCCAAGAACAGTCAGAACTGGGCGTTTGTCGTTGTCGACGAAGAGCAGCAGCGGCGCCGGCTCGCCGACTGCGGCAGCTATACCCAGCCGGTGCGTGACGCACCCGTCACCATCGCCCTCGTCGAGCAGCCGGGCGGCTACGAGTTCGACACAGGGAGGGTGGCCCAGAACATCATGCTGGCCGCCGACAGTCTCGGCATCGCTTCGTGCCCGGTGACGCTACACCGCGACGACGAGGCGGCGATCGTGCTCGCTCTGCCTGATGGCGCTCGATGCCGCTTCGCAGTCGCGCTGGGCTACCCGGCGCCGGAGGCGGCGCCGGGCAATTGGGGGGGGCGCAAGCCGCTCGACGAGCTGACCCACTCCAACCGGTACGGGGAGTGACCGGAGCACCCATCGGCATGTTCGATTCCGGTGTCGGTGGGCTCTCCATCTATGTGGAAACGCGGCACGCCTTGCCCGGCCACGACATCATCTACGTGGCCGACCAGGGCTACGGGATGTACGGAGAGCGCAGCCTTGCTGAGGTCAGACAACGCTCAGAGACCGTCGCCCGGTTTCTGATCGACCGGGGGGCAACGACGATCGTGGTGGCGTGCAACTCGGCGTCGGCTGCGGCACTGCACCCTTTGCGTGCTCAGTTTCCTGGGGTGACCTTTGTCGGGATGGAACCGGCGGTCAAACCCGCTGCAGGGGTCAGCAGGACCGGGAAGATCGGTGTGCTCGCCACCGAAACGACGTTCCAGGGCGAGCTCTTTGCCTCGGTAGTCGACCGGCACGCCGCAAATCACGAGGTCATCACCAAAACATGTCCGGGTCTCGCCGCCGCCATCGAGGCCGGCGACCCTGGGACCGACGAGCTCATCGAGCGCTACGTCGGGGACGTCGTCGCCAGGGGCGCCGACGTCGTGGTGCTGGGGTGCACGCACTACTCGCTGGTGAAGGACCGCATCGCGGCAGCCGCCGACACCGCAACGGTCGTCGACCCCGCACCGGCGGTCGCTCGCCAGGTGGCGCGGGTCGTTGACAATCCCCACCGGTCTTCCCACGGGAGCGTGACCTTCCTCACCACCGCAGACCCTGACCGCTTCTCCGGACAGCTCCGAGAGCTGCTGGGGTTGGCGGCGTCTCCCGGTCGTGTCGAGCTGTGACGTCGGAATCCCATTCCATCGTCACCGTCGTCGAGGGCGACATCACCGGACAGGACGTTGATGTGATCGTCAATGCCGCCAACGCCAAACTCCTGCACGGAGGAGGGGTCGCCGCCGCTATCTCCCGTGCCGGGGGCCCCGTCATAGACGAGGAGTCGCGCGCCTGGGTCGCCGCCAACGGGCCGGTCGGCCCCGGGGTGGCAGCGGTGACGTCCGGAGGTGACCTGGCGGCGGGCCACGTTGTCCATGTCGTTGGTCCGGTGTTTGTCCCAGGCGGTGACAACGAGGACAGACTCCGTCGAGCGGTGGCGGCCGCCCTCGATGCCGCGCTCGTCCTCGAGGTCTCCTCGGTCGCGCTTCCCGCGATCTCGGCGGGAATCTACGGGTATCCGCCAGAGCAGGCGACCCTGGTCATTGCATCCGAGGTGGTCGCCTGGCTCGCTTCGCACCCCGAATCGTTCACCGAGGTACGCCTCGTCGCATTCACAGCCGACACCGCATCCGCCTTCGCCGCGGCCCTGCGAACCCTGGGCTCGTAGGGTCTGTTCGTTCTGTGGGTTGTCGCGGCGCGCTCTAACATCGTGTCGATGAGACCAACGGTGGCGATTCTGGGTGCAGGGGCGATGGGCGAGATACTCGCCACGGGTTTGCTGCGCGCTGGATGGCAGACCGATGACCTCGTCCTGGCCGTCCGCCGTCCCGAGCGTGCCAAAGAGGTCGAAATGCGCACGGGGATCACCGCCCTGCTCGATGCAGCCGCGGCTGCTGCGGGTCGCGATGTCGTCGTGATCTCCGTAAAACCGAAGGATATTCCCGCCCTGCTCGACGAGGTCGCCGACGTCATCACTACCGATCAGATCGTCCTCACCCTGGCCGCCGGAGTGCCGATCGCGGCGTTCGCCGAGCGGCTCGACGGTGTCCCGATCGTGCGCGCTATGCCCAACACTCCGGCGGCTGTGGACGAAGGGGTGACCGCCTACGTCGGTGGCGAATACGCCGACGAGCAGGTTTTGGCGGCGGCGGCCGAGGTTCTCGGCGCCGTGGGAAAGACCATCGCACTGTCGGAAGACCTGATGGACGCGGTCACCGCGGTTTCCGGCAGCGGTCCGGCGTACGTGTTCCTGCTTGCCGAGGCCATGACCGAGGCGGCCATCCGTGAAGGGCTTCCTCATCACGCCGCAGAGCTGCTCGTGCACCAGACACTACGGGGGGCGGGAATGCTCCTCGCCGAGTCGGGAAAGTCAGCGTTCCGCCTTCGGGGCGAGGTCACCTCCCCCGGCGGAACCACAGCCGCCGCCATGCACGTGCTCGACGAGGGAGGATTCAGGGCGCTCATGGAGGACGCCATCCGCGCCGCGGCGCAACGGTCCCGCGACCTCGGCGCCAGAGTGCAAGGAGACCTGCCCGCTTGAATCTCCTCGGCAGGGGCCTTCTGGCGGTGACCGACTGGTCGCCGGCGCGCAAGCTGTTCACCGCGACAACCGCCGGCAAGAGGCTTTCGCATCGTTTCGTGGCCGGTGAGACCCTCGATGAGGCCGTTGCGGTCGCCGCCGAGCTCAATGCCGCAGGGGCACAGGTCTCGTTGGATTTTCTCGGAGAGCTCGTCGCCGATTCCACGGCGTGTTTCGAAGCTCGTGACGCATATCTGGCCTGCCTGGACCGCATCGGCAGCGATGGCCTCGACGCCAACATCTCCGTCAAATTGACCCAACTCGGGCTCGGGTTCGATGAGTCGCTGACAGCGGAGCTACTCGCCCAACTCGCCGAGCGGGCACTGGACATCGGCACCACCATCACCGTCGACATGGAGGAATCAGCCTTCGCCGAGTCGACGATCTCGGTGTACGAGGTGGTCCAGTCCGCAGCAGGGAATCTGGGAATCGCCGTCCAGGCATATCTGTATCGGACCCAGGCCGATCTGGATCGCATCATCCCCCTGGGTGGCCACGTTCGTCTGTGCAAGGGGGCCTATGCCGAGCCTGAAGTCGTCGCCTACCCATCCAGGGCGCGAGTCGATGCTGCCTTCGATGACCTGAGCAGACGGCTCATGACAGAGCCCGGCGTGCTGGTGGCGATCGCAACGCACGACCTGCCCCGGATCGACCTGGTAAGGGAGCTTGGTGCTGAGCGGTCGGCTCCCTGGGAGTTTCAGATGCTGTTCGGCGTTCGCCGCCAGCTTCAGACACAGCTCATCGAGGCTGGTCATCCCCTGAGGATCTACTTGCCCTACGGCAGCGCCTGGTACTCGTACCTCACCCGACGGGTGGCCGAGCGTCCCGCCAACCTGGCGTTCCTCCTGCGCGCCGCCGCTGGTAAATAGCCGATACCCCGAGGAAGCAGCCCGTACCGGTGCTCTAGACTTTCCACAACGGCAACAGAGAGGACCCGCCGATGCTTCGGAAATGGTGGGAGTACATCAAGGCCTGGTTCCGCTCGGCTTCGGATCAAGCGATGAAACCCGAAATCGAGATCCAAATGGCGATGG
The DNA here is from genome assembly GCA_036985755.1 of Acidimicrobiia bacterium. Classification (GTDB taxonomy): domain Bacteria; phylum Actinomycetota; class Acidimicrobiia; order Spongiisociales; family UBA5794; genus JACZST01. The sequence goes on from BTQG01000004.1 coordinate 7,251, forward strand.
ACGAGGCGAAGAAGAAGAACCAGGACCTGCGCAACCAGGCCGCCAACATCGTGGCGCACCGGACCCAGCTCGAAGCCAAGATCGAGAAGGAGGCCGACACCGTCGGCGAGACTCGCGAGATGGCCAAGCAGGCCATCCTGAAGGCCGAAGAGTCCAAGACCGCCGGCGACACGGCCGGCGTGGACAAATGGACGAGCGCGGCGCAAACCCTCGCCCTCAAGCTCCAGGCATCCGAGACCAACTTGTCGTCGCTGACGAGCCAATACGAGGTCGCCATCGAGCAGGCCGACGATGCGAAGCGGGCCGTACAAACCAACGCGACCAGGCTTCAACAGCTCTCGGCGAAGCAGATCGAGCTGATGGGTGCGTTGGAACAGGCGAAAATGCAAGAAGCCGTCAACGATGCCGTGCAGACGATGTCGTCGACGATGGACGATGAGCTGCCATCGCTGGCATCGGTCGAGGAGAAGATCGAGCTTCGCAAGGCCCAGGCAATGGCCAAAGCGGAGATCTATGAAGCCACGCCACAGGGAGCAGAGGCCGAGTTACGGGAGGCGATCAACCTGACCGCCGCCGATGCCAAACTCGCCGAACTCAAGGCAGAGCTGGGACTCACCACCGGCGGCGAAGCAGAAACAGGTGAGGCGACGGGGCTCGAGGCCTAGCCCGTGATCCAACCAATGCCAACCGATCTGGAGATCGCGCGCGACGCCAAGCTGCGACCTATCCAGGAGGTCGCCGCCGACATGGGGGTTCCTTCCGAGTACGTCGAGTTACGCGGCAGGGAGATGGCCAAGATCTCGCTCGAGGCCATCGCGGCAATGGGGGCGCCGCGCGCCAAATACGTGCTGATAACAGCGACCAACCCCACCCCCCTCGGTGAAGGCAAGACCACGACTGCGGTCGGGCTCGCCCAGGGGTTCAAGTACATCGACCGTCAGGCCGTCGTGTCCCTACGCCAGCCCTCGCTCGGGCCGACATTCGGCATCAAGGGCGGCGCCGCCGGCGGCGGCTACTCCCAGGTGGTTCCGATGGAGGAGATGAACCTCCACCTGACCGGCGACTTCCACGCCGTGACCGCGGCCAACAACCTCATCGCCGCCCTTGTCGACAACCACATCTATCAGGGCAACCAGCTATCGATCGGACCCGATGATGTGACCTGGAAGCGGGTGCTCGATGTCAACGACCGGACCCTACGCGACATCGTCATCGGCCTCGGAGGCAAGATCAACGGTGTGGCCCGCGAAACGGGCTTTGATATCACCGCGGCCAGCGAGGTCATGGCCATCCTCGGCCTGGCCACCGACATACACGACCTGCGCCTGAGACTGGGTCGCACCCTCGTTGGCTACGACCGGCACCGGCAGCCGGTGACCGCCGACGCCGTCAACGCTGCAGGGTCGGCGGCGGTGCTGTTGAAGGACGCGTTGTCCCCCAACCTGATGCAAACTCTCGAGGGAACCCCGGCCATTGTCCATACCGGCCCTTTTGCCAACATCGCCCACGGCAACTCGTCGATCGTTGGCGACTATGTGGGGATTCGCTCCGGTGACTACCTGATCACCGAAGCAGGTTTCGGCGCCGACATCGGCGCCGAGAAGTTTTTCAACATCAAGTGCCGTGCCTCGGGGCTCGCCCCCGACGCTGCCGTCGTCGTGACCACGGTGCGGTCGATGAAATACCACTCCGGCAACCATGTGATCAAAGCCGGGCTTCCCTTGCCAGAGGGCCTGGTCGAGGAGAACCCTGACGATGTCACCGAAGGTGCGGCAAACCTCCGTCGCCATATCGCCATCGTCCGGCGCCATGGTGTTACTCCTGTGGTTTCGATCAACGCCTTTCCCACCGACTACGCCTCAGAGCACGAAGTGATCGCGAAGGTCGCCGAGTCCGAGGGGGTGCGCTGGGCGATCACCCAGCCACACGCCGAGGGTGGTCCCGGCATGGTCGACCTGGCCCGTGCCGTCGAAGAAGCCACCACTGAGGGATCGGATTTCGAGCTGCTCTATCCAGATGAGATGCCGCTTCGAGAGAAGATCGAAACGATCGCCGGTGAGGTCTACGGTGCGGATGGAGTCAAGTTCGATGCAGCCGCAGACCGCCAGCTCAAACGGTATGAGAATCTCGGCTGGGGGGGCCTTCCGATCTGCATGGCGAAGACCCAATCCTCGTTGACCGACAACGCCTCGGTGCTGGGTGCACCGGAGGGCTGGACGCTCCGGATCCGCGAGGTGCAGGCGTCGGTCGGTGCCGGGTTCATCCTGCCCCTCACCGGATTGATCAACAGGATGCCGGGCCTGGGATCCAGTCCCGCCGCCCACAGGGTCGACATCGACGAAGACGGCAACGTGGTTGGGCTCTCCTGAGTCACAATCGCAAGTGACGAGCAGCTTGTGTCTAGCTTGTCCACGAAAGGAGCCCTCTTGGCTGCACCCGACGACGTAGTCAAGCTGGATGAGAAGTTTGCGAAGTTCGACGATCGGTGGTCGCCGAAGATCGTCGCCGAGTTCAACGGCCTCCACGTCAAAGTGGCCAAAGTGGAGGGAGAGTTCGTCTGGCACGGCCACGACGACACCGACGAGTTCTTCCTGGTCAGATCGGGACGACTGACCATCGAGCTTCGGGGTCGGCCGGCGGTGACCCTCGGCCCCGGCGAGCTGTTCGTCGTCCCGAGGGGGGTCGAGCACCGCCCGGTTGCCGACGGGTACTGTGAGATCCTCCTGCTCGAACCGGCCGGCGTGGTCAACACCGGAGCCATCGAGGGTGATCTCACCGCCTCGGCAGAGTGGATCTGAGAGCGATGCCCCAGGTCCCCAGTCGCGAGCCTCCTTCGCCTTTTGGCGAAGTGGGGGAGGTGCGAGCATCCGGCCGAAGGCCGGAGCTCGACTGCCTGGCTGAGCTCATCCAAGCGCACAGCCCCCAACAGCCCCCTCTGCGTTGCGGCTTGCGCCGCAACGCGTCTCCCCCGCTTTGCGGTGGAGACGAAGACGGCTGACTGAGCTCGTCTGATCGCCCATGCTCCCAAGGCTCCCTCATCGACCGACGACCGACGACTTTCTCTACACTCGCCGTCGATGACCGCGACGGAAACGAAGAACGAGGATCCCTGGAGGTTGCGGCCGAGTGTCGCTCTTTTGATCCTCGCCGGGTCGGCGCTCATCGGCACGCTGTTGCTCGGCTGGCTCGGGACCCTTCCCGGGGAAGCGGACGCCGAGGTGCGCCGGGAGGTCTTCGGGAACATCCCGTCGATCATCGTCGTCCTGTTCTATGCGACGGCGTCCCTGTTCCTCGCTGTGGCCCTCTACCTGTTCGCCGAGCGCGCCCGCAGCTGGGAACGCGGCGCCTGGGAGCGGCGGAGCGGACACTGGAAACACAGGGCGAACAAGCTCGTTGACGCTCTCATGATGAAGACCGTCATGGAGGATCGAACGGCCGGGGTGATGCATTCCCTGATCTACTGGAGCTTCATCGTCTTGTTCCTGGGAACGGTCATCCTGGAGATCGACCACCTCGCCCCTGCGGCTGTCAAGTTCCTCAACGGGTGGTTCTACCAGGCGTACTCGGCGATTCTCGACCTCGCAGGGCTCGTCTTCCTTGGCGGCCTCGCCTGGGCGGCTGTCCGACGCTACGCGCAGCGGCCGTGGCGGCTACGTACCAAGACCAGACCGGAGGATGCCTGGATCCTCCTGATCCTGGCGCTGATCGGGATCACCGGCCTGCTCACCGAGGCCGCCAGGCTCTCGATGGTGGGCCGGCCCAGCTTTGAGGTGTGGTCCTTTGTCGGGTATCCGCTCAGCAACCTCATCCCTGCAGAGAACGCAGCGGGGATCCACCAGGCGCTCTGGATCAGCCATGTCGTCGTGTTTTTCCTCTTCCTGGTGATGCTGCCGCTCACCAAGCTCCGCCACATGTTCACAACGCCGGTGAACCTCGCCCTGTTGCCGCGAGACCGCCCAAAAGGGGCGATGCGCGAGATGCCCAACCTGCTCGAGGCAACCGATATCGAGACGGTGGGTGCATCGAGGGTGGAGGACTTCACCTGGAAGCAACTGTTCGACACCGACGCCTGCACCATCTGCGGTCGATGCACCGACGTGTGCCCGGCGAACCAGACAGGGAAGTCGCTCGACCCACGCGAGATCGTGCTCAAGCTGGGCCAGGTGGCCGCGGACACCTACGGCATTTCGCCCCCGGTGAGCGTCAACGCCGAACTCACTGTTTCTTCTGACCTGGTGTTCGAGAGAATCACCGCAGAAGAACTGTGGGCGTGCACCACGTGCCGGGCGTGTGACGAGGCCTGCCCGGCGGGGCTCGAGATCGTGGACAAGATCCTGGACATGCGCCGCTTCCTGTCGCTCATGGAGGCGGAATTTCCATCCGAGTTGGGCAAGACCTATCTGAACCTGGAGAATTCGTCGAACGTGTACGGAGCGGACCAGTCAACCAGGGGCGATTGGCGCGACGAGCTCGATTTCGAGGTGAAGATGCTCGGTGAGCCCGGAGTCACCGCCGAGTACCTGTACTGGGTGGGGTGTGCCGGTTCGTTCGACGATCGCAACCGCAAGGCGACGATTTCGACCGCCAAGCTCCTCCACGAGGCCGGGGTCGATTTCGCCATCCTCGGCCCCCGTGAGTTATGCAACGGCGATCCGGCCCGACGCACAGGAAACGAATACGTGTTCCAGGGTCTCGCCCTCCAGAACATCGAGACCCTCAACGATCTCGGTGTGCACAAGGTGGTCACCCAATGCCCGCACTGTTTCAACACCCTGGGCAACGAGTATCCACAGTTCGGAGGCGACTACGAGGTGATCCATCACTCGGAGTTGTTGATGTCGCTGATCTCTGATGGGAAGATCAAACCAAAGTCAAACGGGCAGAGCATCACCTTCCACGATCCCTGTTATCTGGGACGACACAACGACGTGTACGCACCGCCGCGTGACGTTGTCGACGCCGTCGGCACCAGGGTGGAGATGCCAAGGACCGGGAGCAAGTCCTTTTGCTGCGGAGCCGGGGGCGGCAAGATGTGGTACGAGGAGACGACCGGTAAGCGGATCAATATCGAGCGCACGGAGGAAGCAGTCGCCACCGGCGCCGATGTCATCGCCGCCGGCTGCCCGTTCTGTTTCGTGATGCTCGACGACGGCATCCGTGAGCTCGGTGTCGACGAGCAGGTCATCGTCAAGGATCTGGCGACGCTGCTCGAAGAGCAGGTGTTCGGCGATTGACCGACTGGCTGGCCACCGTTCTGGTCGGCATTGCGATCGCCGTCGGCATTGCCGGCGTGGTCCTTCCCATCCTGCCGGGGCTGTTGCTCATCTGGGGGCTGCGCTGGTCTACGGGCTCATCGTCGGCTTCGGTTTCCCGGGGTGGCTGGCGATGGTGACGATCACCTCCCTGGCCGCGGTCGGCACCGGGATCATCTACTACCTGCCCGCGAGAAAGGCAGGGGAGGTTGGCATGCCGCGGTGGGGCCAGCTGGTCGCGGCAGGCGGCGCCATCGTCGGCTTCTTCGTCATCCCCATCGTCGGGGCAATCGTCGGCCTCGTCGCCGGCACTCTGTTGGTGGCATTGATCATCCACCGCGATCTCGGCGAAACGTTGGCCACGACCGTCACGATCCTGGTCGAGACCCTCAAGGCGGCAGCGATCCAACTGGCGCTGGCGCTTACGATGGCGGTCGTTTGGAGTCTGTGGGCGTTCAGCGTCCTGGTGTGACGGCCTGCGGCTCTGCGGCGGCGGTGAGGACGGCGGCGACCACGAACAGCGCCGCGGTCAGCGCCATCGGAAGGGAGTAGGAACCGGTTCCGTCTCGCAATAGCCCGACGATCAGGGGACCGGCAGCGGCCACGGTGGCGACGATCGTCCACTGCGTGCCCAGGATCGCGCCGTACCTCGGCCCCGAGTACCAGCGGCTCATCACCACGGCGCGCATCGGCGTCGCCGCACCAAACGCCAGACCGAAGACGATGAAGTGCGTCCCCATCTGCCACGGCGCCACCGTGATGGCGGCAAGGACGGTAGCTCCGCCCATGATCAGGGTCACCGTGGCAGCCACCAGCACGGGGCGGATGCGATTGGACAGGTAGGGAGCGATCAATCGGCCGGGCAGGCTCATGAGCCCGGCGACAGCGGCCCACGCCGCCACCACCGTGACGGCGAAGCCCGCCTGCTCGAACACGGCGATGCGGTGGAAGATCAGCGCCTGCACGGCCATGAAGGTGAGCAGCGTGGCGACGGTGAACAGGACAAAGCGGCGATCGGTGAGCAGGGCGGTCGGCCCGGTCTTCGGCGCGGTTTCGTGATGCTCGTGTCGTTCCCCCATGTGAGCCGGGAAGACGAAGACGGTGGCGATGATCCCGGTCACCAGCAGGACGGCGGCGAGGATGCTCGCCACCGAGCGCCACCCGAGGTTCACGGTGAGGAACCCGGTGAGCGGGATGAAGATCGGTCCGGCGAGCCCTCCGATGACGGTGAGCATGGCAAGCGAGCGGGTGCTGCCGGCGAGGCCGAACCACTGGTCGACGGCGATGAAGGCGGGCTCGTAGAACGTCATCGCACCGGCGGGACCGATGAGCAGCCACGATACCAAGACCAGCTGCCAGCCGTTCTGGGAGGCGCCGAGTAGGAGCAGGCCGGCGGCGCCTACCAGCGTTCCGATCCCCATGATTCCGCGCACTCCGTGCCGATCAGCGGTATGTCCGACGACGAAGGCGAAACCACCGCCGACGAGCACGGCACCGGTCCACGCCACCGACAGCAAGGAGATCGAGTACTCGGCACCGGCGGCTTCTTGGGTGATGAAGATCGAATAGGCGTAGAACAGCGTGCCGAAGGCCACCATGACCAGCACCGACAGGGCGATCATCTGCACGAGGCTCGGTTGGGCCGGGGTGTCGGATGGGGTCAAGCCATCACCGTATTGCGGCAAGTACAACATTCCACGTATTGCGGCGCGATCTGGGCCCGACCGGTGCGTCCGTTGCGGATGCTGGGCGGCAACGGCCTATGGTCCATCGATGCGCATTGGGTACCAGGGCGAGATCGGTTCGTACAGTCATCGGGCGGTGACCGAGGTATCGGATACCGGGGAACCGGTCGGTTATGCCAGCTTCGCCGCCGCCTTCGCTGCATTGGAATCGGGCGAGGTCGATCGGCTGGTGGTTCCGATCGAGAACTCGACGACGGGGAGTGTGCTCCCGGTGCTCGATCGCCTGCCGGGGGACGAAGACCATCGGCCCTTTGCCATCGTCCAGGAGCACCTGGTCGAGATTCGCCACGCCATCGTCGGGATACCCGGTGTTGATATCGGGGTCGTTCGCCAGGTCCGGTCCCATCCGGAGGCTCTCGCCCAGGCGGAATACCACCTGACCGAGCTCGGCGTCGAGGCGGTGCCGAGCCACGACACCGCTGGTGCCGTCAGGGAGGTCGCCGAACTGGCCGATCCCGGCATCGCCGCCCTGGCGCCGGCGTGGACGGCGGCTGCGCACGGCCTCGAGGTCCTGGCAGCCGACATCATGGATCGCGATCACAACACCACCCGATTCGTTGTCCTTGCTCCCGGCCCCCCCAGTATCGAGGACGACGCCGACAAGACGACGATCGTGTTCACGACCGCCCATACCCCGGGCGCTCTTGCTCTGGTCCTCACCGAACTCGGCCTGCGGGGGGCGAACCTGACCAGGATTGAATCGCGCCCGGCGAAGGCGGCCTGGTCGTACCGGTTCTTTGTCGACCTCGTCCACCCTGCGGGGGAGGAGGGGCTGTCGCGGGTGATCGAGCCACCCCCGGCGACATGCGAGGAGCTGCGCGTGCTCGGGAGCTACCGAGCACTATGAGCAGCTGCTAGGAGGGTGGTCGGAAATACTCCGGCGGGGCGCCGCGGTAGTCAGAAACCCAGTCAGTAGTGCGTCAGCCCAGCGGCGTCCCGTTGTACTCGTCATTTGCAACCACCCTCCCAGGTCCCGACCAGACACGAATGAGGCGGCGATGGCGGCGCCGATGAGCCGGCTGCTACCTGGGACGTTTCGGATCATCGAGTACCGTTGACGAGGAGGAGGAACCGTGCCCACCAGCACCACCAGTTTCGGCGCGGGCAAACGCGAGAGCCACGACGCTTCGTCGTATTACGCACGCCGCATGAACCAGGCCCCCGAGCTCGAGGATGTGGGAGAGCTCGCCGATGCTCCGGCCAACGTGCTCGACTCGGTGTTCGTGCAGTCATCGGAGTCGATGGAGCAGCTGCCGGACAATTGCGTGGCGCTGATGGTGACCTCACCGCCGTACAACGTCGGTAAGGAGTATGACGAGGACCTCGATCTTGGCGAATATCTCGGGTTCCTCGAGCGGGTATTCACCGAGACCTATCGTGTGATCGAGCCGGGGGGGCGAGTGGCGGTCAATGTGGCCAACCTCGGGCGCAAGCCCTATCTCCCTCTCAATCATCACGTCGCAGGTCTGCTCGGAGATATCGGATTCCTCCTTCGCGGCGAGATCGTCTGGCAAAAGGCCAAGGCTGCGGGTGGTTCGACGGCGTGGGGGTCGTGGCAGTCGGCGAAGAACCCGACGTTGCGCGACATCCATGAGTACGTCATCGTTGCCTCGAAGGGTCCCTTCCGCCGGGTCAGGGAAGGCGCCGATACCATCAGCAAGGAGGAGTTCCTCGCGGCAACGGTCTCGGTTTGGGACATTCTCCCTGAGTCGGCGCGCCGGGTCGGGCACCCCGCCCCGTTCCCCGTCGAGCTCCCGCAGCGGCTCATCCAGCTGTACACCTTCACCGATGATCTGGTGCTCGACCCGTTTCTCGGCTCGGGCTCCACCGCGGTGGCTGCCGTCCAGAGCGCTAGGCACTACGTGGGTTACGAAACCGATGCCGAGTACGCGGCACTCGCCGAGCGCCGGATCGCGTCGGCTCACGCCGGTCACCACACCGACGCTGCTGCGGGTCTATAGATTGAGTCCGGAGCGGCCGCACATGTTGCTTTTCTCCGTGAAATCCCAATGACCGACGCTATCGACACGCCGATGGAGCGGGCGGTCCTCGTCGCCGTGCCGTTTCTGGTGGTGGGGCTCGTGCTCTCCCTCCCCCTCCTCTTCGTGACGTGGACCCCACCGCCACTGACACCGGTGACCGTCCACCTGTCCGGCCTGGTCCTGCTCGGCCTTGCTGCCGCGGTTTGGCTGGCGCCCCTGGCCGGCGCCGACTGGTTTCTCGGCCGCGCCTGGTCGCCATGGTGGCGGCTGGCCGCGTCCGGGGTGACGGTGGTCGTGATCAGCACCGGTGTGGTGGGGCTGGTGACGCTGGCATCTTCGGCGGCGCTGCGATACCCGCCGTCGATGCAGTTCCTCCAACTGCTGTCGGCACTCGACATCGCCTGGGCCGGCGCCGCCCTGGTGGTCGGGGCGCAGCGAGCCTGGGGCCGCCCGACCGCCGTCGCCGCCGGTGTCGTGCTTGGCGTGGCCTGCGTCTTCTCGATCTGGCGCTACCTCGACATGGTGGGGTTCGGCCCGGCGGGTGAGTGGATCGTCGACGGACCTGCGCTGTGGCGCAATGTGATCCCAGCGGACATGGCGGCCGGGCTGGTGGCCGTCGCCGTCTTCGTGTACGGAACTCGGCGCGTCGCAGCGGCGCCCACCGGCTCGCCGCCAGGCTGAGCGACCCGTATCCATTGGCATCTCCGGGGAGTGTCGGGGTATTGGTGCCGGCGAGCCGGACTGAGCCCAGGCATGTGGCCTTGCGAGCGTACGCGGTTATCGATCCGTTTACTCCCCGCTAGCACACTCTTATCCCGGTCCCCGCGATGCTGAACAGGCTTGAAACGAGGGGGCCAGGAATGAAAGACCATCCAGATGGTTGCCGGCAGCCGAGTTGGAGGATGAACGATCCCCGTTGACAGTCGGCAACCATCTGCTGACCTCGCCTCGAAGGGTGGCGGCGGTCCGGTTGCTGTACCGGATGGTGACGCCGATGGTCGTCCTACTCGTGCGACGATCGGCATGATCCACGCCGCGTGGCTGGAGATCAAGCGCCTCTGGGAGGGCCGCGAGCCGCTCCACGACCTCGAGCGGCGCCAGGTCATCAGTCGATTGTTCCCCCGAGGGGTTTCGCGCCGCCAGTTCTTCACCCGTTTCGCTTCGCTGATGATGTTGTCGACTGCCATCGCCGTGCTCGGGATCCTGGCCGACTCGACGGCGGTGGTGATCGGAGCCATGCTCGTCGCCCCGCTCATGTTCCCTGTTCTCGGCGCCGCGGCGGCGATCGTCATGGGGTGGCCGCTTCGCATCATCCGCCGTGTGCTGCTCGTCGCCGTCGGATCGATGCTCGCCGTTGTCCTGGCGGCGCTGATCTCACTTGTCGTCCCCGGCCGCACGGATCCGCTCCCTGCCGAGTTGCTGGCGCGTACATCGCCGAACCTGCTCGATCTCGGGATAGCGCTTGCCGCAGGCGCAGCAGGCGCATATGGACAGGTGAGACGGCACGCCGCCGACGCCCTGACCGGTGTTGCCGTTGCCGTGGCGCTCTTGCCACCGCTGGCAGTCGTCGGCATAACACTTCAGTTGACGGAATGGCAGCTTGCGGTCGGGGCCATGCTCCTCTTCCTCGCCAACGTGGTTGGCATCGTGATCGCCGCCTCGGTCATATTCTTTGCCGCCGGCTTTGTTCCCGGCCGCAATCCCCTGAGGGGACACCCTTCGGTGCTGCGGGGAGTGGGATGGGCAGCCATCGCCGCCATCATCGTCGTGCTTCCCATGCAGTTCGGCCGCGGGAACGTGCTCCCGCCCACCGACCCCACCGAAGAGGTGACAGCCCTCGTCGAGGACTACGTGGCAGAGGGTGGCACCTCCGCCGAGGTGATCGATGTCGAAGTTGAGATCGACCGCGGCATCACTGAGGTCGACATCGTCGTGGCGAGTTCCCTTGTCGCCCCATCCGTCAATGCCATCGCCGAGCACGTGGCCAAATACCTGTCATCACCGGTCCAGGTGCGGCTGCTCGTGGTTTCGACCGAGACCGAACGCGCCACCGTCTTCCCCTGAGGTCTCTCCCTCGGTCCTCCCCCACCCATTAGGGGGCTCTGGGAGCTTGCCGGTTGCAGATGAGCTCATTTGATCACTTACTCCCCCAAAGCCCCCTCTGCGTTACGGCTGTCGCCGTGACGCGTCTCCCCCGCTCCGCGGGAGAGACGGGAGAGGCTCAGGCGATCGAGCAGGCCAATCCCCAGTCGTAGGGGGCGAATTCGACTTTTGGTTTCGTGGTCAGTACCCAGGACGCGTCGCCGGGCAGCAGCCACGGTGCAACGGCGGCCCCGATCGAGCGGCGGCGTGCGGGCAGCAGTGTCGGCATCCGGTCCGGGGCAACCAGGTCCCTCCCGTACCACAGCAACACGCGTGACAGGCGAAGGATCCCGTTGTCCCTGTCCACCGCTGCTCCGCCCATTGCCAGGAAGCTGCGCATCTGATCGTCGAGCTGTGCCTCGACGATCTCGCCCTGATACGGTTCGTGGCGCAGGGTGGGACAGGAGACGGATCCGCATACGAGGGCGGCATGGATGCGCGGGTCACCGAATCGTCGGATCTTGCCGTGTTCGACGTCGGTCAGCGTCAGCGATTCTCCGCCGACGGTGACCCAAGAATCGTTGAATGCCCCCGGCACTCGAAGCACACTGTCCGCGTTCTCCTCGATGGCATCGGCGGCGAGGGCGAGCGCCCCTGCGTTGTACAGATTGATCCAGTAGGCGAGGGCTTCATCCCTGGTGAGTGTGTCGGGGTCGACCCGAGCCAGCCGATCTCGATACCGCAGGAGTGTCGTGCGGTTACCGGGCAGTGAGGCGATGCCCATCTCTTTGAGATCCACCAACACGCCGGCGAAATCGGCGTGGTCGAGCGACGCCGTTCCCTTCGGGTCCGGCCGGGTCCGGCGTCGCGCCATCAGGATGGCGATGGCGACGCGGGCCGGGTTGGGTTGTGTGGCCATCTGCTCTCCTCGATCTCTCAACGGCGAGGCGAGAACGGTCCTTCCCGCTTTGGATCTGGAGGCAACGATTGTGCCCGCCGTGGTGGTTTCCGTGGCTCAGGGTGAGCCGGTCTCCACCGCTTCGGCGCCTTCGGCCGGCGACGCGGTCATCCTGCGCATAAGGAAGTACCCCGCTATGCCGGCGATCGCCGATCCGAGGAAGATCCCGATCTTGGCCTCATCGGTGAGGATGACGGCCATGTCGGAGGATCGGAAGGCGAGCTCGGCGATGAACAGCGAAACGGTGAATCCGATCCCGGCGAGAACACCGATCGCGATCACGTGACTGAAGCGAACATTGCGGGGAAGCTCACCGAGCTTGAGGCGCAGCCCGATCCAGGTCGCCAGTGCAATACCCACGGGTTTGCCGAGAACGAGCCCGACCGAGACGCCGAGGGCGATGGGACTGAAAATGGCGGCGATCACGTCGAGATCGGCAAACCGGATCCCTGCGTTGGCCAGGGCAAAGAGCGGAACCACGATGAATGACGAGAAACGATGCAGCCGGTGCTCGAAGCGCTCCAGCGGGGGTACCGATTCGCGGGCGATCGCCTCGAGTTCGAGCGCATCCTGGTCGAGGCGCTCCCTGGCGTCGGGGGAGGCGGCATTCATGTCGAATCGCTCCAGGATCCACCGGGCGCGACGTCTGAACTCGAGGTCGCTGTACATAGCCCTTGCCGGCACCATCAGGCCGAGGATCACACCGGCGATCGTGGCGTGCACCCCCGACTCCAGGAACGAAAACCAGACGATGAGGGCCAATGGCAAGTAGACGGCGATGGAGCGAATTCCGGCCTGGCGTGCGGTGAAGAGCAGGAACAACGCTCCGGCGGCCACGGCGAGCCAGATGATCGACAGGTCCGCCGTGTAGAACACCGCGATCACGAGGATTGCACCGATGTCATCGACGATGGCTAGTGCCAGGAGGAAGAGCTTGGCACCCACCGGCACTCGGGAGCCGAGCAGGGCGATCACACCCACGGAGAATGCGATGTCCGTGGCCATCGGGATCCCCCACCCGGCGATGGCGTCCCCGCCGTTGCTCGACGCTACGAACGCCACATAGATCAACGCAGGAACGACCATTCCCCCGAGAGCCGCCATCGCAGGGAGCGCCGCCTTTCGCATCGAGTTGAGCTCGCCGACCACGAGTTCCCGCTTGATCTCGAGCCCGACGACGAAAAAGAAGATCGCCATCAACCCATCGTTGACGATGTCCTTGAGGGTCTCTTCGAAATGAAACGACCCGAGCTCGATGGTGAGCTTGGTGCCCCAGAAGCTGAAGTAGCTCTCGCCCCAAAGGGAGTTCGCCCACAGCAAAGCGAGGACTGCGGCTGCGAGCAGCACGACCCCGCTCGCAGCCTCGGTGTCGGCGAACCGCAACGCCGGGCGCACGAAACGCCTGGGAATGGCCCGGTCCGAGTTGAGCCATGTCTGGTGCAGCCGTTCGGAATCATTGGCCATGAGGGCGCAAGGTTAGTGGCGCGCAGGAGTGCCCAGCTTTGTGCGGCGGTACCATCGCCGCTCGCCAGAAAGGGCCTTGCAGGTGTGGCTTGACGTCATCCTTCTCGTCGGGGGCATGATCGCTCTCATCTTCGCTGCCGACCGCCTCGTTCGGTCGGCGGTGGCGATCTCTCGCGCCTTCGGGATGTCGGCGGTGCTCATCGGCGCCGTCATCATCGGCTTCGGGACCTCGGTCCCTGAGTTTGTCGTTTCCGGCCTGGCAGCCGTCGAGGGAGAGCTCGATCTGGCGGTGGCCAATGTGGTCAGCTCGAATTTCGCCAACGTGACACTCGTCCTTGGAGCCGCCGCGGTGGTCTCGGTCCTGGTTGCCAGGCGGCGGGTGATCCGTCGCGAAGGGGCACTGATGCTGGCCGCGGTGATGGTCCTCACCGCGGTGCTCGCCGACCGCCGGCTAGCGATCTGGGAGGGTCTCGTGCTCTTCGTGCTCCTTGGCGGTGCCATTGCTCTCATGCTCGGGTGGTCGAAGGATGACCCTGATGGGGTCGCCGAGGCGCTTGACGATGTCGAGGCCAGCGTGATCCTGGAGGACGACAAGGTGGTTGCGAGTCGGCGGCTCCGCGGGGTCGGCGGCGAGATCATCATCGGTTTAGTCGCCCTCGCCATCACGGTGATCGGCGCCAATTTCATGCTCGACGGGGTGATCGGCCTCGGCGAGCGCTTCGGCTTGTCGGTGGTCGCCCTCGGCCTGGTGACCGGTGTTGGGACCAGCCTGCCGGAGCTGGCGGCGGCCCTTGCCAGCGCCAGGCGCAGACAGCCGGAGCTCGCTTTGGGGAACGTGCTCGGGTCCAACATCTTCAACTCCCTCGGCGTCGTCGGTCTCGTCGCGGTGCTCGGCCCCGGATCGCTGGATGCGATCGGGCCGATCCTGCTGGCAGCGATGGTCGCGGCTGCCGTCGTGGCCGGCGTATTTGCGTATACGGGGTGGTCTATCAACCGCTTGGAGGGGGCGGTCCTGCTGGTTGGTTTTGTGGTCTTCACCATCGTGGCGTTCCGCTGATGCGTTCCAACGACCAGGTTGCATCCGCCCTGGCTCGGCTGGCGCTGCTGACTCAGCTGGAGGAAGGCAGCCGTCAGTCGTTTCGAACACGAGCCTATGAGCGGGCCGTCGACGCGGTGTCTCTGCTGCCGGAGGATGTCTCAACGCTCGGCTTGTCGGAACTGCGGGCGATTGACGGCGTTGGAGACTCCACCGCCAAGAAGATTCGCGAGTTCATCGATACCGGGCGTATCCAGGCGCTCGACGAGCTCACCACCAAGTACCCCGACCGGTTCGTGGCCATCATGCAGATCCCCGGCGTCGGGCCGCGCACCGCCATCACGTTGCGCGACGAGCTGGGCATCGAATCGGTGGATCAGTTGAAGGAGGCGGTCACCACACAGCAATTGCGCGAACTGCCGGGGTTTGGAGCCAAGACCGAGGAAAAGATCGGCAAGGCAATTGATCGGCTCGGCCTCGCAGGCAAGGACCGGCGGCTCCCCATCGGAAAGGCGCTGCGGATCGCCGAGGGCATCGTCGACCGTGTCGAATCGATCGATGGGGTCACCGCCGCCGTGCCCTGCGGGAGCCTGCGACGTTTCCGCGACACGATCGCCGACGTCGACATCCTGGTTGTGACCGGAGAGCCGGTTCCGGTCATCGAGGCCTTTGTTGGCGATGCGTCGGTGCGAGAAACGCTCGGAGCAGGAGCCGGAGGGGCGTCGGTGACGACCGACGACCTGCAGATCGACTTGCGGGTAGTGCCCCTCGATCAGTTCGGCTCCGCCTCGTTGTACTTCACCGGCTCCAAGGCGCACAACATCGCGCTGCGGCAGCGGGCCATCGAGCGCGGCTGGCTGCTCAACGAGTACGGGTTGATGGACGGCGACACGGTGGTTGCCTCGACGACCGAGGAAGAGATCTATCGAGCGCTGGACCTCGATTTCATCCCTCCGGAACTGCGCGAGGACGTCGGCGAGATCGAAGCCGCCGCCGAGGGGTCGTTACCCGACCTCGTTGGTGTCGAGGACATCCGAGGCGATCTGCACGTGCACTCGGCGTGGTCGGGAGATGGGCGGAGCAGCCTCGAGCACATGATCGAGGCGGCAGCAGGGCGCGGCCTGGAGTACCTCGCCATCACCGAGCACGCAGAAGATCTTGCGATCAACGGCCTGTCACGGGAGAAGGTGGTCGAGCAGCGCGCTCGAATCGAGGAGATCCGAGCCCGCTATCCCGATCTCGTCATCCTGCATGGGGCGGAGCTCAACATTGGTCGAGACGGCGACGTCGACTACGACGCCGAGTTCCTGGCCGAGTTCGATTGGTGTGTCGCCAGCGTGCACTCTCACTTCGACCTGTCGACGGCGCGACAGACCGATAGGGTGATCAAGGCGGTGGCCAACCCGGCGGTCAACGTCGTCGGGCACCTCACCGGTCGGCGGATCGGGCGGCGCCCGGGGATTGAGATCGATTTCGACGCCGTGCTCGATGCCGTCGCCGATACAGGGACTGCGCTCGAGATCAACTCGCATATCGATCGCCTCGATGTGCCTGCGGACCTCCTGCTGCGAGCGCGTCATCGCGATGATGTGGTTTTCACCATTTCCACAGATGCCCACCACACGACGGAGTTCGCCAATATCGCCTGGGGGGTCCGCACCGCCAGGCGCGGCTGGGTCGAGCGCTCCCGTGTGCTCAATACCCGACCGGCGGCCGACTTCCTTTCCTGGCTCGGTTAGGCGGCCCTGCCAACCCCGGACTCCCGGGGCCACAGGTCGCGAAAACCATGGTTGGGATGTCAGTGGCGGCTGATATCCTGACGGGGCCCGCAACAGGGAGCGAAATGTCAGACCAACCTGCCAGGGGTTCGGCCGAAGATCGCACCTCCGAACCGATCGAAGACCAGGAGTCGAATCGGGTTCGGGGATATCAGCCTTGGAACGTCGTGTTTACCCGGGGTAGCGCCACCAACGAGGTCGCACAAATCCTTTGCGACGGAACCCCGGTTCGCGTGGAGGGTGATCTGAGAGAAGCCTGTATCGACGCCCGCTCTGATGTCCTGGTAACCAAGAAACTCACCTCGTTCGACCTGGTCAGCGCCGTCGCCCCGTACCGCGTGCGGTCCGATCGCATCGAGGCGGTAGCGGCTGCCGTTGGCTCGGGTCCCAACTCGCTGTTTGCCGCCGCCCTCGCCCACCGGATCGCGAAGCATCTGGCGGTCCCAGGGTCGCTGGTTACCGCACCAGCACCGGGAGCCAGTGAGGCTTCGGCCAGGGCCCTGCTCGATGACCTGGCGCGAGATGCGCCGGGTTTGTCTCGTTCGGTACAACCGGTCGGCGGAGCCGCCGCCATCGTCGGTGCGTTGGACTCGAAAACCCTGCTGGTGGTTGGTGAGCCTGGAGGCTCGTGGCTCAACCGTCAGTTCTTCGGCCCCGGACGCAAGCTGATCCATGCCGCTCCGACCGGGGCGCTCATCGTGCGCGCCGCTCCTGCGCGCTGCTTCCGTTTCGCCGATGAGCCGGAGTTCGTGGGCGCGGCGATGCGAGCAGAGGACGCCACCAGGGTGACGGTGGCGAGGGTCGTCCCGGTCGTGGAAGATCGGCGGCTCGTGGGAATCGCCAGGCGAGCCGAGTTGATGGCCGCACCGCATGATCGGGCCGTCGGCGAGCTGATGGAACCTGCGGTGGCGCTCGAACAGGACGACCCGTTGGATGCCGCATGGGCATTGGCGGCGTTCTTCGAGAGCTCTCCGATTCCTGTGATCGACCCCGACGGCGAGCTGTTCGGCGTGGTGGATCCCCGGGGAGTGGGAATCGGTAGGTCGTAGTCAGTCCGGATGTAGTCGTGCCGATTCCCCGTAAGCTGGGCGTATGGCTTCGAACGAACCCGTCGACGCACCGGTGACGCCGCAGGTCGTAGCCGCCGACGACCCCGCGGCACAGGACGTCGCCGATGGGCCGTTCGTCACCGAGCCGTCGAAGCTGATCCGCATCGCCTCGATGACGCGAGCGATGTTGGAGGAGGTCCGTGCATCCGGTCTCGACGATCAGGGCCGGAAACGGCTCATCGTCGTCTATCACAATTCGATCGACGAGCTACGTGACGTGCTGTCCGATGACCTCAAGGACGAACTAGACGCGATCTTTCTCCCGCTGGAGCGAGAAATCCCAACCGAATCTGAGTTGCGTATCGCCCAGGCGCAGCTTGTGGGGTGGCTCGAAGGGCTCTTCCATGGCATCCAGGCATCATTGCTGACCCAGCAGATGTCGGCGCAGGCCCAGCTCGAACAGATGCGGCGCCGACGCGCCCTAGAGGCGCCCCAAGGTTCGGACGAGGATGATTCGAGCGGCCTCTACCTGTAGGCGGTTCAAGATCCGTTGCCGACGATGGCGACGAACAGCGTCAGGACGACGAGGGCTGCGGTCACCGCAATCATCGCCCACACCGACCAGGTCAAGCCCTTTACCGACGAAACGCTTTCGTTGAGGGCTTTGATGAGGTCGTCGAGGCGTGGGTCCGTGACCGGTTTCTGATTGCTCGGTGCGGGATTCCCTGCCGGTCGGGCGAGTGGCGCCACCCTGGTTGCCACCCTGGGCTCGGCGGCAGTCCCTGTCGGGGTGAGCAGGATCTCTGGGCCCTCGGTCGGATGGCCGAGCTTGATGGTGGTGGCGCCGTCGATGTCGAGGAACTGGATACGGGAGCCGGCGTGGAAGGTGCCGTTCCTGCTCGAGGTATCCTCGACCACCCAGTGGCTGCCGTCGTGTTTGACGATGGCATGGCGCCGGGAGATTCCGGGTTTCGACACGGGGACGGTGGCGCCGACATCGGCACCGATCACGGCCGTCTGGCCCTCGGCAACGGTGTGCTCTTGTCCTTCGTATTCGAGCTTCAGATCCACGAATTTCCCCCGGGCAACCCGACGCGACGAGGGCAGCAATCTAGCCATTTCCCCGCATTGTAAGAAGTTAGCCTACGACGGGTGTGCTCGTGCCGAGCAACACCACGCGCTCGATTCTGGGAACACCGATCCGGTCTACGGTGTTGCCTACGCGAAGAGAGAACAGGGGTGTGTTCGATCATGCTTTCGCTTGAGAGGTTGTGGGAACCGAAGGAGCCGTGGCGCGAAGAATCCGCATGCAGGAATCTCGACGTCGGCGTCTTCTTCCCGACCGACGAGTCTGAGGACGCCACCCTCGAGGCAAAGGCCATCTGCGTCACCTGCCCGGTCGCCGACATCTGCCTGCAATATGCCCTGTCGACCAATCAGCCGGAAGGGGTCTGGGGCGGACTCGACTCCAACGAACGGCGCCGCATGCGCCGTCGCATCCGCGATCAAGCCCGTCGTAAGGCCAGCTGAGCCGCCGCCTCCGAGACGATTACGAGGATTTGAGCCCTCCGCTCCCAACGCCGCGCCGTGCGCGGCCTGATCACTCGGTTCCCTGCCGGCGCCATGCGGACAGCGCAGCTGTGGATAAGCACCGCTGTTTCTCGAAGAGTCGTACACTCCCGCCGCTGCATAAGCCCGGCGTAGGGGGATGATGCGACGAATTTTGATCGGGATCGCCATCGGCATCCCTGTGCTCGCCCTGGTCGCGGTGGCGGCCGGCTTCGTCTACGACGAGCGGATCAACGAGGACCAGGTTGGACGCTCCGTATCGGCCGCCGGTGTAGACCTGTCCGGCCTTTCGGTTGAAGAAGCCGCCGCGGCCATCGCAGGGTACGAGCAGCGACTCGCAGCCGAGCCGGCAACCTTCTCCGTGGATGGCGAGCAGGTGACCCTGGTTGGCTCGGCGGTTGGCATGGAGGTCGATGAGGATCAGATTGCCGCCGCTGCGCTCGAATCACGGCGCGGTGGCGGCTTGTTCGCCGACTTCACCGGCTGGGTGAGTTCGTGGTGGTCACCGGTCGAGATGGCGGTTCCCATCACCATCGATGAAGTACTGCTGGGCGGTGTGCTCGACGAGTGGGACCGCAACGTCATCGATGACCCGGCATACGAGGGTGCAGTGCTCGTCGACAATGGTGTCCCCGCACCGGAATATCCACAGTCGGGGCAGATGATCGACCGAACGCTTGCCATCGTGTTGATCGCCGGATCGATGGAGTCTGCAGAGCGCAAGACGGTCGAGTTACCGCTGACCGACTTGAGCCCGGTGATCAGCGCCGCCGATGTCGATGCGGCCGTCGACCGGGCCAGGGCCATCGTCGCCCGTCCGGTCTTGTTGTCGTTGGACGGTTTTGCCGGGGTGATTGTGTTTCCTTCCGACAGGCTGGCATCGGCGTTGACCAGCCAACCCGCGGTGAACTCTTTGCCGGTGCTGGCCGTCTCGCTCGATGGCGAGAAGCTCATCGCCGGGCTCGAGGCTCGGTTCGATGCGTTCGCATCGCCGGCCGTCGACGCCACCTTCACCTTCGACGAGGACACAGCAAGCTTGGCCGTCGTACCGTCCCGAGCGGCGATCGTTGTCGACGCCGCAGCCCTGGCAGGCGCAGTGGAAGCGGCCGCCCTCGGTTCCGGACGGGGTGAGATACCGACCACGGCCGGCGACGACGCAGCCTTCACTACCGAGATGGCAGAAGCGATGGGCCCGATCACTCAGGTTTCGACGTTCACCACCTTTCACCCATGTTGTGCGAACCGGGTAACCAACATCCAGTTGCTCGCCGACAAGGTCGATGGTGCGATCGTCATGCCAGGGGACACCTTCTCGATCAACGATCGCGTCGGGGTGCGAACCCTCGAGGATGGGTTCAAACGGGCAGGAGCGATCATCAGCGGTGAGCTGTACTGCTGCGACAGTCCGGTCAACGTGGGCGGCGGTACGAGCCAATTCGCCACGACGTTCTACAACGCGGTGTTCTTCTCATGTTATGAAGACGTCGAGCATCAACCGCACAGCCTGTATTTCTCTCGGTATCCGTTCGTGCGTGAGGCAACCCTCGGATTCCCGAAGCCGGATGTGATCTTCAGGAACGATTCAGAGGCGATCGTGTACGTCGACACCTCCTATACCGCGGGTTCGATCACCGTGACCTTCTACGGGAACAATGGGGGCCGAACCTGCACCGCAGAGCGGGCGGGAAACACGGTGACGAGGGTGATGACCCACCCCGACGGCTCGGTGACCAGGCAGTCCTGGACCTGGTTCTACCGAAGCAAGAAGACAACAACGACGACCACCACGGTGCCGGAGACGACGACGACCGTGCCAGGGACGACAACGACGACGACCGTGCCGGGGACGACGACGACGACCGTGCCGGGGACGACGACGACGACCGTGCCGGAGACGACGACGACCGTGCCGGAGACGACGACGACCGTGCCGGAGACGACGACGACGTCGTCGACCCTGCCGGACACGTAGGCCACCCGTCACGTCCCGGACGAGTCCTCAGCCGACATGGGTCTCGCTCGCGGTCGACTCAGCCCACGTCGCGGAGCGGTCGAGTAGGGTCCCGGCCACGACGCGAACATGGGAAGGCAAGGTATGTGTTGTTTCTTCGCCGCATTGACGATCATCGGGCCCCGCGCCGCGATTCTGGTTTGGTGGTTGATCAACATCGATCGGTGGAACGCGGCGTTCAGTAACCTCATCTGGCCCGTGGTCGGCTTCTTCCTTGCTCCGTGGACCACCTTGACCTGGGTCGCCGTCGCTTCCGGGGGAGTCGGCGGACTCGATTGGGTCATCCTGGGTCTCGGCATCCTCGGCGACATCGCGTCCTACAGCGGAAGCGCCTACGGCAACCGCGGCTACGCAGGCGCAACGGCTTAGGAGGGCAAGCCGACGAGTCACCGCGTGATTCCGTCGCCCCGCCGCAGGGCTACGGTTGGCCGACATCTTGGACGCGAGGAGGCACCATGTCGGTGATTGAGCTGTATCCAGAGTCGGGGGTCGAGCGGGAGTTGCAGGGACTCCATCTCGCCGACGGCGTCCGGGCGCGACCGCGTCCCACCGGCTCCTACGTCTACACCGGGTACATCGCCAGCATCGATGGGCGCATCGCTCTCGAGGGAGCGTCTGGAGCGCCGATGGCGACCCGCAACGACCGGGACTGGCGGTTGTTCCAGGAGCTGATGATGCAGGCGGATGTCGTGCTGGCGAGCGGTCGCTACGTGAGGGACAAGACGGCGGGTGGTAGCGCCCAAAGCATCGTGCCCTCGGCGGACGACCCGACGGTTGCGCACCTCATCGACTTTCGCCGTGAACTGGGGCTTCCGCTGCGGCCGGCGCTGGCAATCGTGACCAGCAAGGCGAACTTCGACCCCAGTGTTGCTGCGGGTCTCGCCGATGACGTGATCGCCGTGCTCGGCGAAGAGCCTGACGCCGAGACCAAGGCCAGCCTCACCGACGTCGGGCTCACCGTGGTGAGCGCCGGTCGCAACGGTCGGGTTGCCGGGGATTTGCTGCTCGCCGGCCTGGCCGACGCAGGGCACAACGTCGTGTTCTCCGCGGCGGGGCCACAGGTTTTCCACATGCTCGTTCCCGTGCTCGACGCCCTCTATGTGACCCTGGCAGGGCGTCTGTTGGGGGGCAGGTCGTATTCGACGTTGCTCGAGGGTGACGAGCTCGAGGTTCCGACGTCCTTCGACCTGGGCTCGGCCTACCTCGATCCCCAAGGTCCGGCCGGCGCAATGCAACTATTCCTCGAGTTCCGGAATCGCAGGGGATGACGCCTATGCGGTGGCGGCGGCCTCGACCGGGGTCAGCCACCAAGTGTTGAGGGTGCCCTTGCCTGCCCAGCGCAACCGATGCCCAACCGACCGTCGGTTCGTCGAACCAGAAGAAGGCGACGGCCGTGATGGCGGAACTCACCACCGAAGCCCACAGCGCTCCGGTGGCGATCCAGACGGTGGTCCTCGGATTCTCGAGCGTGGCGGCTACGCCGACCGGCCTGACCCGCGCCGCGATGGCTTCCCAGAACTCTCCGGCATGCACCCTCTCTGAGGTCCCGCCTCGTGAAGCACAGCGGGGGGTCTCAGCCCTCGGTGATCGTCACCGATTTGATCGCGACCGGGTCGTGTGGCCGGTCCTGTGATCCGCTCGGTGCAGTGGCGATGGCGTCGACCACGTCCATGCCCTCGGTCACATGGCCGAAGATCGTGTACGCATTAGGCAGTCCTGCGTCCTGGTGGACGATGAAGAACTGGGAGCCGTTGGTGTTGGGACCCGCGTTGGCCATGGCTACGGTGCCGCGGGGGTAACTCGTCTTGGAGTGGAATTCGTCCCGGAACTTGTAACCAGGACCGCCGGTCCCCGTGCCGGTTGGGTCGCCACCCTGCACCATGAACCCACTGATCGTTCGATGAAAGATCACATCGTCGTAGAAACCCTCCCGCGCCAGGAAGACGTAGTTGTTGACGGTCTGGGGAGCATCGGCGGCATACAGCTCGATCGACACATCACCCTCCGTGGTGTGCAGCGTTGCACGGTACGTGGTGGCGAGATCGATCATTATCTCGGGCTGACTGTCGTACTGGGTTGCCATCTCTGTTCCTCTCTTGGTTGACGCAGCATTTTCATCGGGCATGGCTTCGTTCCGTCTCGGGTGTCGGCGGGGACGAATCGGGCTCAGAATCGGCGGCGGCGGCGCTTCTTGGATGACCCCGGTTTGAACGGGGCAAGCTCCGGCGGCGGCTGCCACGACGCCAGATCGGCGACCCGCTCGTCGTTGGAGAACATTTTGATGATGGGCACGTTGAGCCCGGCCCTGCGCTGGATGCCGAGCACCTCGTTGACCTGATCCCACTCGACAAGGGTGACCACCAGCCCATCTTCGCCGGCACGAGCGGTGCGCCCTGACCGATGCAGGTAGGTCTTCGGGTCGTCCGGTGGGTCGTAGTGGACGACGATGTCGACCCCCTCGATGTGCAATCCCCGAGCGGCGACGTTGGTCGCCACCAGGACCGAGGCCTTGCCTTCCCGGAAACGGGCTAGGGATCGTTCCCGATGGCGCTGGGGCAAATCACCGTGGATGGCGGCGGCGTCGACCCCGAGTTGCTTCAGCTTCTTGGTGACGTCGTCCGCCGCCCATTTGGTCCTGGTGAACACCAGGGTGCGATCTGCCGAGTCGGCCAACGCCGCAGTCATCTTCGCCTTGTCCAGGTGGTGGACCTTCAAGAACCGGTGCGACAGCGTTTCGACCATCTCGGTATCTGACTCGACCTCATGGCTGATCGGGTTGGTCAGGTAACGATCCACCAGAGTCTGGACCTGCGAGTCGAGCGTCGCCGAGAACATGTAGGTCTGATGGTCCTCGGGGACCGTGTCCATGATCCTTCGCACCTGGGGGAGAAAGCCCATGTCGGCCATCTGGTCGGCCTCGTCGATGCACACCACGGTCACCTCGGACAGGCGGGCCTTGCCTCGCTCCATGAGATCGATCAACCGGCCCGGCGTGGCGACGAGCAATTCAACCCCCGCCTCCAAAGCATCCATCTGGTCCGACATCGAAGCTCCGCCGTAGACGGTGACCAGATCGAAGCCGCGCTCGGCGACGAGCGGTCGCAGATCCTTTGTCACCTGTCTGGCCAATTCCCTCGTGGGGACGAGCACGATTGCCTTGGGGTGGAGCGGCTTGGCTTTGCTCAGGTCCTCGACGATGGGCAAGCCGAAGGCAAGCGTCTTGCCCGATCCCGTCTGTGCCTTTCCCAGAACGTCTGCCCCGGCGAGCCCGTCGGGGATCGTCATCGCCTGGATCGGGAACGGTGCTTCGACGCCATTGGTAGCGAGCACGGCAATGAGGTCGTCTGCGATGCCGAGTTCGGCGAAGGTTGTGTCGGTGGTGAGGTCGTGCGTCATGTGTGAGGTAATGGAAGTCTTTGGCCCTTTGGGAAAGCTACCGGTCTGTGGCGCTTAAGCCATGATCCGGCAGCCTGCGCGGTGACGAATCCGTTAGGGTAGCCGTCGCAGCGGAGGGGAGACCGTTACATGCCGTGTGGCTGTTGTCTGCTTGCCGTCGCCGGATCACTGATCCCACGGTTGACGATCGGGTTCCTGTGGATCTTCACCAGTACGGTGGACAACGCCTTCAACGGCTTCATCCTCCCGTTGCTCGGCTTGCTCTTTCTTCCCTTTACGACGCTCGTGTATGTCGTCTCCTACTGGGCGGCCGACGGCTCGATCACGTGGGGCTGGGTCTTCGTGCTCATCGCCGTCTTTGTCGATATCGGCAACTACGCGGCAGGAGGATTCGGCAAAGGCCGTCAGGTCACGATCCCCGTTGGATCGCCGTGACCCTGGCACGGTGACTCCACTGCTCGTCGAGACGATCGGTCACTCATGCGCTCAACGAAGGCGTGCGAAGAGACCACGGTTGCGCACGGCGCGTTTTCCCGCGCTTCTCCCCACCGCGTAGGCAAATCCTGCGATACTCGCTGCCCCCGCCGCCGCGGTGGTGCGCTTGATGACTTTCTTCCTTGTTCTGCTGAACTCCACGATCGGCCAGCCGCGATTGCCGGCGATCGCCTCCAGGGCACGATCGGGATTGACGGCAACGGGATGGCCGACGACCTCGAGCATGGGCAGGTCGCCCGCCGAGTCGGTATAGGCATAGGACAACGCCAGGTCGTAGCCCATTTGCTCGGCGAGACGCCGCACCGCGTCGGCCTTTCCTTCGCCGTAACAGAACGGCTCGGCGAGCTCACCGGTGTAGATCCCGTCTTCGATCTCGGCCACGGTGCCGATGCCGCCGGTCATCCCTATGGCCTTGGCGAAGGCGTCGACGATCTCAACCGGCGACGCCGACACGATGTAGGTATCGCGACCGGCCGCATGATGCAGGTCGATCAGGCCCGCGGCCTCGCGCCGCACGTCGTCTTCGAGTGCGGGAATGATCTGATCGCCGAGCTTCTCCAGTTCGACCACGGCAATGCCGGCGATCGCTCCCAGCACCCTGTTCTTGACCGCTTCGGTCTTCTCGTCGGAAGCGCCGGCAAAGACGAAAGCCAGCGCGTTCAGTGCATCCTTCGCCAGGTCGCGGTTGGCCAGCATTCCTGCCCGGTAGGCCGCCCACCCGAGGGAGAACACCGACGAACCACTGATGATCGTGCGGTCGAGGTCAAAGAAAGCAGCGCCGCGCTCATCGTTCATCGAGGTCACCCTGCGTCCAGGTCGACCGAGTCGATCGCAAACAGGGTTGTGGCACCCGATGTGGCCGCAGCAAGCAATCCGGCGGAGCGGGGGAGGATGTTGGCGGCGTAGAAAGCAGCGGTACTGACCTTGGCGTCGAGCCACGAGTCGGCTGTGTTGGCCGCCGCGGCAAGGCCGAGGCGCGCCAGGTAATAACCACCAGCGACGGTGCCCAGCAGATCGAGGTAGGGGGTGGCACCGCCGAGCACGTCGTTCGCATCGTCTCGATCGAGCAGCCACGACGTCGCCTGTCGCAGGTGGCCGAGAGATTCGGAGAGCCGATCTCTGACCGCGTGCAGCCGCTCGTCGGTGGCGCCGGCCAACTCGGAGTCCAATGCCGCGATCTCATCGAGATAGGAGCCGATCACGGTGCCGCCACCCATGGGGAGCTTGCGCAGGACCAGGTCGATTGCCTGGATCCCGTTCGTGCCTTCGTAGATCGGTGTGATCCTGGAGTCCCGGTAGTGCTGTGCCGCTCCCGTCTCCTCGACGAAACCCATGCCCCCATGGACCTGGAGCCCGACCGAGGTCATGGCAACCCCGACGTCGGTGCACCACGCTTTGGCAACGGGGGTCAGCAGCGCAACCCGGCCTTCGGCGTCTCCTCTTGCCGCCTCGTCCGGGTGGCGGCTGGAGCGCTCGGCGGCGGCGGCCGTGTCGTACAACAGGGCTCGGCCCGCCTCGATGTAGGCCTTCATCGTCATCAGCATCCTGCGAACGTCCGGATGCTCGATGATGGGAGACGTCTCGGTCTTCGCCGTGCCCACCGCCCTGCCCTGGTGTCGCTCCTTGGCATACGACAGCGCCAGTTGATACGAGCGCTCGGCGATCCCGAGCCCCTCCAGCCCGACCTCGCGACGAGCCTGGTTCATCATGGAGAACATGTACCGCATGCCCCGATGCGGCTCGCCAACCAGGTAGCCGGTTGCGTCCTCGAAGGACAGGACACAGGTCGGGCTCCCATGGATCCCGAGCTTGTGCTCGATCGAAACCGTCTCGATCGAGTTCCGCTCGCCGACCCGGCCGTCGTCATCGAGCAGGAACTTCGGCACCACGAAGAGCGATACGCCCTTGGTTCCCGGTGGGGCGTCGGGGAGGCGAGCGAGCACCAGATGGATGATGTTGTCGGCGAGATCGTGGTCGCCCCAGGTGATGAAGATCTTTGACCCGTTGAGACGGTACGAGCCGTCGTCGTTCGGCGCCGCGCTGGTGCGTACCGCACCGAGGTCGGAGCCCGCCTGGGGCTCGGTGAGGACCATCGTCCCCGTCCACTCGGCCGTGACGAGTTTCTCCAGAAAGAGGTCGCGTAGCTCGTCGGATGCGTGGTCGCGCAGCAGGGTGATGGCCGAGCCGGTCAGCATCGGGTTCAGGGAGAATGCCAGGTTGGCGGTGACGAACATCTCCGATACGGCGAATCCGACGGTTTCGGGGAACCCGTGCCCGCCATAGTCGAGCGGGCCGGTGACGGCGCTCCATCCGGCATCGACGTACTGGCTCCACGCCTTCTTGTACTCATCGGGGGTGGTGACCGATCCGGCGGCGAATCGGGATCCGGTCGTATCACCCGGGCGGTTGGTAGGGGCCACCACTTCTGCCATGAATCGGCCGGCTTCGTCCAGCGCGCCGGAGATCGTCTCCTCGTCAACGTGCTCGTAGCCGGGGTAGGTGATGACCTCGTCGATCCCCACAATGTGCTCGAGCACGAACTTGATGTCGCGCAGCGGAGGGCGGTATACGTCCATGGGGCGAGGATAGGCGCTGGGGGTCGTGCGAACCCAGGGTTGGGAAGGGGATATATCCCCCTGGGAACCCTGGGTTGGGGGGGTCGTGCGAACCCTGGGCTGGGAGGGGCATATATCCCCCTGGGAACCCTGGGTTGGGAGGTGGACTAGTTACCTGCGGCGACGGGGGCGAGGCTCTCGTCGGCGTCATCCGCAGCCTCTGCGTCCCTCGCCTGTGGGGAGTCGGATAGAACGGCTCTGACGTCGAGGGCGAAATCGATGGCCCTGCCGTCGACCCACCAGGCGTGCTCGCTGAGCCAGGCGTCGATGAGCGCCACGGCTTCCGTGCTGCGATCCTGCACATCGGGGTCCATTGTGGTCTCCATCGCTACCGGAGGCTACGGCGTAGGCTCCGCTATCCGTATTCATCGACATGGAGCTTCCGATGCCTAAGCGCCCGATCCTGGTGGTGACTCTCGCCCTGGCCCTGTTGGCCGCTGCGTGCAGTTCTGGTGGCGAGGTCGATGCCCCTGTGGGATCGGTCCAGCAAGCGGACCCGGGAGCACAAGCGGACCCGGGAGCACAAGCGGGCCCGGAAGCACAAGCGGGCCCGGGAGCACAAGCGGGCCCGGAAGCACAAGCGGGCCCGGAAGCAGGGGGGCTGATGGTCCAGGATGGTGATCTTGTTGAAGTGCACTACGTCGGCACCCTCGAAGACGGCTCTACGTTCGACTCCTCCCGCGAACGTGGGACGCCGCTGAGCTTCACCGTTGCCGCCGGTGAGGTGATCGTCGGCTTCGACGCCGCGGTGCGGGGGCTCAGTGTCGGCGAGACCCGCACCTATACCATGTCGCCGGAAGACGCCTACGGCGTGTGGTCGGACGAAAACGTCTTCGAGCTGCCGTACGGTCCCTCGCAGGCAGACATCGAAGTCGGCGACCCGGTCACGCTCAACAACGGGCGTCCGGCCGTCGTCCTCGAGGTCAATGAAGATACGGTGGTGCTCGACGCCAACCACGAACTGGCAGGCAAGTCGCTCACGTTCGAGGTCGAGATCGTATCGATCACCAGGCCTGAGTAGCCGCTCTTTCCTTTCCCGCGAGGTGGGCACGAGCTCGAGTATCGAGCGCGATCACACCGCAACACTCCGACTTCTTCGATCTTCCGGCACGCGGACGAGAATGAGGGCGGCGATCGCCGCCACGATCGCACCGAACATGAAGGCGGTGCCCGGCCCAAACACGACCCAGATACCGCCGAACACGAGGCTGGCGGGGAGGGCACCGACGCCGATCGCGGCGTTGTAGTAGCCAAAGGCCGAACCGCGTAGATCGGCGGGGGCGAGCCCGGCGACCCATGCCCGTTCGACGGGCTCGGTGAGGCCGAAATAGATGCCGTAGATGAGGAAGAGCGCGATCAACGCGGCCGTTTGTGTGGCGAGGGCCATGCCCAGATAGATGAGGGCGTAGAACGCCCACCCGGCGAGTACGAGTCGTTTCCGGCCGACGGAGTCTGAGAGTCTGCCTCCAATGAGGTTGGCCCCCATTTTCACCAGACTGAACAGCGCCCACAACACCGCGATCCAGACGATGGTCACCCCCTGCTCGGACAACCGGAGCAGCAAGAAGGCGTCTGCGCTGTTGCCAAGCGTGAACACGAAAACGGCTCCGATCAGCCACCAATAGTTCGACCCCAGTTCCCTCCACCGTCTGAATACCGGTTCCGA
Organism: Acidimicrobiia bacterium; assembly: GCA_036985755.1. Lineage (GTDB taxonomy): Bacteria > Actinomycetota > Acidimicrobiia > Spongiisociales > UBA5794 > JACZST01. The sequence continues at coordinate 36,349 of BTQG01000004.1, forward strand.
TGGCTCATCGACATCCATGGCACGATCGGGCTCGCGAACGAATCGGGCTATGACCAGGATCACGGCGATTGCAGGGATGACGGCGAGGAAGAAGACCTGCCGGAGGGTGAGGCCAAGCCACAACAACAGGGCGGCCGTCAGCGGACCGAGTACGGCACCGAAGTGGTCAAGGCTCCGATGCAATCCGAAGGCTGCACCCCGGCTTTCGATGGGGGTGACGTCGGCGATCAGGGCGTCCCTTGGTGCGGTCCTGATCCCTTTCCCTACCCGATCGACGAAGCGGATCCCCACCACGAACACCCAGCTCGTGGCAAAGGCCATCAACGGTCGCACGGCTCCAGCGATACCGTATCCGGCGAACACAAAAGGCTTCCGTCTCTTGACCCGGTCGGTCCACCATCCCGAGATGACCTTGACCAATGCCGCGGTGGACTCGGCGATGCCCTCGATAACGCCGAGAGCGAGGGCTCCGGCGCCGAGCACTGTGGTGAGGAAGACCGGGATCAGCGGATAGATCATCTCGCTGGAGAGATCCGTCAGCATGCTCACCAGCCCCAGGGCAACCACGGTGCTGGGCACGCCCTTGCGAAGGCGATTGAACAGGCTCATGGACTGAAGTATCAAGTACCGAGTGCCGAGCACCAAATTCCGAGCTACTTGCTACTCGCCTGCCACAACCGTTGGAACTCCTGATTCGTCTTCAGCAGTTGCTCGGCGGGCCCGACGGCGTCGATCCGTCCGCCACGCATCACGATGACCTGGTCGGCGCGTTGCAGCGCCGGCTTGCGATGGGATACCACCAGTGCTGTGGCGTCCCGCGTGCCGTGGAACAGACGATCCCACAGCATCTGTTCGGTATCGACGTCGAGCGCGCTCGACAGGTCGTCGAAGACCAGCAGCTGCGGCTCCCGCGCCAGCATCCGGGCGGCTGCCGATCGCTGTACCTGGCCTCCAGACAGGCGCACCCCGCGAGGACCGACCATGGTCTCCAGCCCGTCGGGCATCGCATCGAGATCGTCCTCCATCGTCGCCGTGTAGATCGCCCGTTCGAGGTCGTCATCGTCGGCCGGATGGCCGAGCAGCAGGTTCTGGCGCAGGGAGAGTGAAAACAGTCGCGGCACCTGTGGTGTGTACGCGGTGAGGGGCGGGACCATGACGACGGAGGGATCCTCGACCACCCTCCCGTTCCAAGAGATCGTCCCTGTCTCTGCAGGCAGCAAGCCGAGCATGGTGCGCAGCAGGGTGGTCTTTCCCGAGCCGATGCGGCCGGTGACAACGACGAACGCCCCCCGCGGCACGTCGATGTCGATGGCATCGATCCCCATCCCCGACGACGGGTAGTGGTAGCTGAGACCTCGCGCCGAGATGAGCGGAGCACCGTCGAGTGGCGACGGTGTTTCGTTTTGCACCGTCGCCGTTGTTGCCGGCGCCGTCAGATCGTGTCCCGCCACCAAGTCTTGCCAGGAGGCGCCGCGCATGAGCCCCACCATGCGCTCGGACGACACAGCGGCCTGTTTGAGTCGCGCCAGGTAGAGCCCGATGAAGAACGCAGCGTCGGTGATCCCCGTCAGTAGGTAGATGAACAGGCTGAACTCCCCGAGGGTCAGTCCTGCGCTGCCATCGGTGGAGATGGACCCTGCAGCCAGGATGAGGATGAGCCCGGTGCCGATGCTCACCGTATTGCGAAAGACCGCTTCCAACGCAGCCGTGAACGTCCGGTCGCGCACCATCATCTTCCTGCGCACCGCGTTGAGTTGGTTGAAGTGCTGGACCATCGTCGCCTCGGCGCCCGCGACCTTGACCGATTGAACCGATCCCAGGGTTTCGCCGAGGAAGCCGGTGATGGCCTCGGTGGAGTCGCGTGCTGCGGTCCGGTATCTGCGGATCGTGGAGCCGGTTCTCGAGCTGATGAGGATGACGACAAGGAGCGGGGCGAACACCACGGCGGTGATCACGGGGTCGATGAAATACAACACGACGATCGAAACCGCCGCAGAGACAATGGATCCCGCCACGTCGACGGTGAAGTCCATGGCCTCGACCGTATGTTCCACATCGTCCCGGAACCGCGACACGATCTTTCCCGGTGTCTCCTCGACGGGTCGTGCTCCAGGGAGCGAGAAGATCCACCTCAGCATGGCGGCGCGCATGCCGGCGCCGGCACGGAACAGCAGCTCGGAATGCACGCGCATCCCGCTGAACACCAAGGCGATTCTGCCTACGAGGTACGCCCATAACAGAGCGATCAGCAGCGAGATGTCCCAGCCGGTGTCGGCGGTCAGCGAGTCGAAGAAGGCCGCCGCAATGAGGCCCGCCACGATCGGCATCACCCACAGCGTTATCCAGATGACGATGCTGACCCCGTAGCGGACGGGCTGGTTGCGGATGAGCGCCCACACGATTCTCCCGATTGGGACCCGGGCCGGTGTGGTCATGCCAGCACCTCCTCCATCCCGGTCCTGAGCAGTTGGGAGAACCGCGAGCTCGGATCGGCGGCCAGGTCGATGCGCTCGCCGTACTCGACGACCCTGCCACGCTCGAGAATGAGGATGTCGTCCGCCCTAGTCACGGTCCCCAGCCGGTGGGCAATGATGATTCCGGTGCGATCCTCGAGGAGGTGGTCGACGGCGCGCTCGATCAACGCCTCTGTGGTTGGATCGAGACGCGACGATGCTTCGTCGAGCACGACGATGCCGGGGTCCTCGAGGAATATGCGGGTGAAGGCGAGGAGCTGGGCCTGCCCCGCAGACAGCCCGCCGCTGCCCGACTCGAGCACCGTGTCGAGCCCATCGGGCAGCGATGCCAGCCACTCATCCAGCTCGAGCCGGCGTATCGCCTCGACGATCTGCTCATCGGGTACCGTGGCGTCGAAGAACGTCAGGTTGTCCCTCACCGATGCGTGGAATAGCTGAACGTCCTGGGTGACCATGCCGACCCGCCGGCGGAAGTCATCGACCTGGGCGTCCCATGTCACGATCCCTCCCAGGCTCACCGCCCCGCTCTGTGGCTCGTAGAGCCTGGTGATGAGTCGAGCGATGGTGGACTTGCCGCTGCCGGTCCGCCCAAGCAGACCAACGATCCGGCCGGGGGCGATCTCGAAGCTGACGTCGTGGAGAACGATCTCTTGCGAGTCGCTGTTGCCGTCTGCGTAGGCGAAATCGACTCGATCGAACTCCACGCTGAGCGGTCCGTCGGGCACGGGGGTGTCGCCTTCAGGCTTGAGCTGGCTCGTGGTCGCCAATAGTTCGGAAACGCGGTCGATGGCAGCGCTCGCCTTCTGCAGGTCCTCCAGCTCGGTGCGGATCTGGTCTATTGGGTCGCGCGTCATATCGGTGTAGTGGAAGACGAGGTAGACCGAGCCGATCGTCAGGGTTCCGATACCGAATAGCCACGCCCCCAGGGCGAAGACCAGCGTCAGGGACAGCCCGTAGAGCACGATGTTGGTGCTCCACATGATTCCCCAGCCCATCCAGGCGCGCACGGTTTGCGGCAACCACTTGCGGTGCAGGTCATCGAATCGCCCCCTCATATAGGGACCCGCCCCGTTTGCCGTGATGTCCTCTGTGCCCTCGACCACCTCTCCAACGAAGCCATAGGTCTCGGCCGAGGTCGCTCGGACCGCCTTCCACCATGGCACGGCGACCTGATGGAGGCCGGTCATCGCTGCCATGGCCAGCAGGGTGAACAGGGTGACACCGACTCCGACGATCCAGCTCTCGCGAGTCAGCATCACCAGGATCCCGATGATGAGGGCGCCGTTGGCGACGACCTTGATCATCATCGAAGAGAAGAAGTTGGACAGCGAGGTGACGTCACCGTCGATTCGCTCTATCAGCTCACCGGGTGATTTCCCCTTGTGGAACCCCATATCGAGACGAATGGTGTGCTCGGTGATGGCGGAGCGCAGCAGGTTGGTTGCGGTCCACCCGATGTCTTCTGCCAGAAAGGTCGACCAGATCGCCAGCCCCTGTTGCACGATCGCGATCAGGATGAAGGAAACGGCGATGGGGATCAGCTGCGACGTGTCCGAGCCCTCGATGGCGGCGTCGATGAATTGCTTGATGAGCTGAGGGTTTACCAACTGCAGGCCGATCATGCCGGTCAGGACGACCGCAAGCAGGAACACCCTGGCGCGTTGGGGCCGCAGGTAGTCGGTCAGCAGTCTGAAATAGGAGCTTACGGGGATCATTTCTCGGTCCTGATAGGTCGAAGGGCGGGTGTCGCGGCCATGAAAGAAGCCGCCAGGATGGCGGCTTTCTCGCTTGGACGCTGTTCCGGGTCAGGACCGGAAACGGGCGCGGGCGAGGGCCGCCGGGTATGTGCTGGGCGTTGCAGTCATCAACACTGCGCTGTGCCTCCTCGCTCCGGATGCGGCCCCAAGGCCGCTTTGCCGGAGGTACTCTCGCGGATTACCCGGGAAGTGTCAAGGAGTTCCCATACGAACGGGCGAGTGAGCGATTCTTCGTCTCTCCCGCGCAGCGGGGGAGACGCGGAGGAGCGCCAGCGACGACGCAGAGGGGGCTTTGGGAGCTCGCCGGACCCTGAGTGAGCTCATTGCGACCACAAAACTCCCAGAGGCCCCTCCGCTGCGCTCCGGCCTTCGGCCGGTTGCTCGCGCCTCCCCCACTTCGTGGGAGAGGCCAAGAGAGTTGGCTCCCAGAGGCCCCTCTGCCGCGTTCCGGCCTTTCGCCGGTTGCAGGACCGAGGACCGAGGACTCACAACACCCTCACTACCAGAAGGGCTGCCAGCAGGGCGAACGAGTTCGTCGCAATATGCACCAATATCGGGGCAACGGTGCTGTTTGCCCGCAGGCGCAACCACAAGAAGCCGACTCCGACGATGGCGGTTCCGGCGACGGCGACGACGGCGGCGATGGCGGCCCCGATGAGACCGTTGAAGGCATCGCCGGCGGGGTTGGTGTCCAGGGTGTCGATCGTCGGGAGAATGTGCCAAAGGCCGAACAGGGCGGACGAGGCCAGCGCCGCCCACAGAGGAGCCCATTTGCGGGCGAACATGCCGAAGAGCACTCCGCGAAAAAGCATCTCCTCGTAGAAGGCGGTGGCGATCGGGATGCGAAGGAGTGCGTTGAACAGCACCAGCGCTGTCGACGAATCGACCACGCGATCGTCGTAGAAGAATTCCCGGGTGGCCGGGATGGTCACACCGATGGCGATCCCGGCCGCAATCACGGCCATGACGATCCCTCCGACGAAGAATCCCCTGCCGAGGCGCTTGCGCCACAGTCCCATGTCGACCCAGGTGACCCCGGCGTGCCTGGCGATGGCGACCGCCACTCCGAGGATGGCCAGGTTGAACGGGATGTTCCACAACGAGTCGAGGACCCGGTTGGCGACCACGTTGGCGTAACCGGTGAGGGCAACGATGCCGACGATGTGCCAGGGGTGGATGACCTGAGGGTTCGGCGGGCGACACAGCCACATCGACGGGTGCCACATCCGGTCCCATTGAGCCAGGGTCCACGAGTTTCTGGGATCCTTCGGTACCACGGGTGAGGGCTGGCCTGCGGGCACACTTGGAGGGGATTCGTCCGTCATCCCTGCGGCACCCTACCGGTGATGGCGCAACCGCTGGTTGTTACCCTCTACTGCATGGCATTGCTGGAGGCGTTCAAGCAGAAGGTGCTCGAACTGGGTCGAACCGAAGCCAAGGCGAAAGTGAAGCCGCTGCTCGTCGAGGACGAAACGATCGACCGCTCCGCCGCCGGATTGGACCGGAGGGACCGGGAGGGATTCGTTCTGTTCTGGCTGCTCTCGGAGCAGGCGCTGTTTCTCGTCGCCGGCGGTTCCCAGACGGACTGGGCGTTCCGCATCCCATTCGAGGCGGTGCGCGAGGTTTCCATCGACTTCGATGAGAGCGCCACCGTCTTGCCGTGGTACGTCCGGTTGTCGCTGCGCGACGCCGCCTCAGGGGTGGTGACCACGCTGGAGGAGGAACCGGACCCTGCGAACCCGCTGGCGTCTCCCCCGCCCAGCCCGCTCCACGCCGACGAGTTGGTCCGGCTCGCTCGCGGTGAGCTGATTCCGTTGAGCGGCTTCGGATCCCTGCCCTGGAAGTTCCGTGTTTCGCTCACCGATCGCCTCGAAGCAGCGGGAGCGGTGATCACGGTCAGCGGGGCCGAGGCTGCCGATGCCAAACGCGCCCGGAGGAAGAAGTAGGGCCAGGTACCGAGTACCAAGTACGTCAGACTGGTTCGAACCTGGCGGTGAAGTGACGCAGCCATGGCGCCTGTTCGACGATGCGATACCCGCCGATCGACTCCGCCCGGGAAGCAACGTCGATGACAACCTCCGCTACGTAGTCGATGTGGCTCTGGGTGTAGGTGCGCCGCGGGATCGCCAGCCGGACCAGCTCCATGGCGGCGGGTGTGTCCGGCCCACCGTCCTCGGCGCGCCGGCCGAACATCACAGAACCGATCTCGATCCCGCGAACTCCTCCGTCGCGATAGAGCGCTACGGCGAGGGCCTGCGCCGGGTACTCGTGCGGTGGCACATGCGCCAGCAGTGCCTTGGCGTCCAGGTACACCGCGTGCCCCCCGGCCGGCTGAACGATCGGCACACCGGCATCGGCGACCTTTTCGGCGAGGTACTCGGTGGATCGGATGCGGTAGCGCAGGTAGTCCTCGTCGAGGACTTCCTTGAGACCCTGGGCCAATGCCTCCAGGTCGTATCCGGCGAGCCCACCGTAGGTCGGGAAACCCTCGGTCAGGATGAGCAGATTCCGAGCCCGCATGGCGACGTCGGGGTCGTTCATCGCCAGAAAGCCGCCGATGTTGACCAGGCCGTCCTTCTTGGCCGAGACCGTGCAGCCGTCGGCGATCGAGAACATCTCCTGTGCGATCTCCTTGGGGGACCGATCGGCGTAACCGTCCTCGCGGGTCTTGATGAACCAGGCGTTCTCGGCGAACCGGCAAGCGTCGAGGTAGAGCGGGATGCCGAATTCGTCACACACCTCCCTGACCGCACGCAAATTCGCCATCGACACCGGCTGTCCACCTCCGGAGTTGTTGGTGACGGTCATCATCACCAGCGGGACCCGCTCAGTACCCACCGATTCGATCGTTCGGCGAAGGGCGGCGACGTCCATATTTCCCTTGAACGGGAGGATGGCGGAGGGGTCGAGACCCTCGGGGGTGACGAGATCGCGGGCCTCGGCGCCCTGGTACTCGACATTCGCCCTCGTCGTGTCGAAGTGGGTGTTGTTGGGTACGACGTCACCCTCTTCGACGAGCACCGAGAACAGGATCTTCTCGGCGGCGCGACCCTGATGGGTGGGGATGATTTCGGCGAACCCCGTCAGGTCCATGACCGCACTCTGGAATCGGAAGAACGACCGGCTCCCCGCGTACGACTCGTCTCCCTGCATCATGCCCGCCCACTGCTGCGATGACATGGCGCCGGTGCCCGAATCGGTCAGCAGATCGATGATCACCTCTTCGGCTCGCAAACCGAACAGGTTGTAACCGGCGCGCTGCAGCGCCGCCTCCCGCTCGGCGACCGTTGACAGATCGATGGCCTGGACCGTGTGGATGCGGAACGGCTCGATGATGGTCTCGTAGGGCATTGAGCCTCCTCGGGGCGTATGAGACGATTGTCGCAGCTACGCCGCCCTTGGTATTGGGTAACGAGGGCTCCTCAACATGGGGCGCGATCACGTCTCTATCGTTATTAGCGCGTCCTACCCACCGGCTACCTCGGACCTGTGCGCTGCCACGCGGCTCGCCAGCTCGGGGAAGGCGCCGTCGATCTCGTACGGGTAGTCATCCCACCAGCCATCACGGTCGGGTTCGAACCGTCGTGGAGCGATCCCCGATGCCATCGCTCGCTGTTTCATCTCCCGCTCGACATCGCCGGCCTGCCCGGCAATCGACTCTGCCGGGATGGGGTCGAGCACTTCGACTCGCACCCGCACCCCGGTGCGAACCCGTGGTGTGTAGGGATGCTCCCAGACACGGTGGGTTCCGCTGATGACGACGGGCAGCACCGGCCGACCGAATCGCTCGGCGATCCGGAACGCCCCCGGGCGAAATGCGGCCTCGATACCGAGGATGGTCCCCTGCGGGAACACCACAAAGCTCTCTCCGATGGCAAAGGCGTCTCGTGCTCCCCCCAGCAGGGCCCGGTAGGCGGCAGGCCCATCGGCAGTCGGGACCCTGGTCTGGCCCGATGCAGCGAGGTATGGGCCGAGGGTGCGCCATTCGTACAGCTCATCTCGCGTGGCGAACGTCAGGTCGAGCGGGAGGCGAAGCAAACAGAGGGCGTCGGCGAAACTCTCGTGCAGCGGAGTCACCACATATCGCTCATCGGGGTCGACCAGGTCAAGGCCGCGGATGTCGATGTGCATCCCGAGGGCTGTCGAGGCGGCGCGTGCCCAGCCCCGCTCGATGGTGTGGAGGAGACGACGGTCTCCCCTTCTCCCGGCGTAGATCAGGGCGGCGCGGCCCGGCCCGAACAGCACCGCCCCACTTGTGGTCAGGCGCAACCAGGTGCGGCGATCGGGGGTGGTGACCCGCTCTCCGGCGAACGGGATTCGAAACTGTCGTGCCATGCACAGGGAAGCAATGGCGGACCTCCCGGCATTCCTTGTGACTAGTGGCGGCTTTCCTGCCGTTGGGCGATGGCGGCGGATCCCTCGTTGATCACCTCGATGTCGTGCGATCCGCACACCCGGCACTTGTACTCCGGATCTTCGATCGGAGCCAGCTTCTCTTTGACAAGCCGGGTTCCGCACGCCCGGCACGAGTCGAGTGATACATGCTGGTTGGTGCCGCACTCGGGGCAGTCAACCCACACCGTGCTGTCGAATTTGGTGGTGCCCCAGTTGCCGGGGCTGCCGGCGAGAGGGTCCGGTTCGTCTTCTACGGCGAACGGGGGTGGCGGACCTTCCTTTGGCATCATGATGGCGGCGTGACCGGTTTCGGCAGCCACCGAGCCGTCGGGTCGCAGAACGAACAGAGCGACTCCGTGGGATTCGCTGACGCTCACCGCACCCGGGCTGAAACCACCCGCCGAGAAGATCGCCTTCTTGCGTTGATCCTCGAGTTGGAGGAGGGCGAGGATCGACTTTTGGGGGACCTTCCGCCCAGCCCTCACCCACGACAGGAGCTTTTCCGAGTACATCTCCACCATCTCAGGCGGCTTCTCGACAACCTCGGTCGGTGGCTGATCGACGTGGAACAGCCAGAGGTACGTGGCTTCGTATGCCTGTTCCAGGGTCAATTCGGGCATCCGTGGACCTCTCCGCCGTCTGGTCTCAACGGTGTATCGGCGGTCCTCTTTGCTTTCTAGAGCTTTGCGCGCGGAACGGAGTGTTCCCAATCAGCCAGAAGCGTTCGAAGTGCTGCCACAAAGGCGAGGGGCTGGTCGACGATCAAGTGATGGTGTGCATCGGGGATCGATGCCACAGGGGCATTGCGGTTCATCAACTCGTACATGTAGTCGGCGACGTCCTCCGGCACGACCACGCTGTGCTCCCCGCGCAGCAGCGCAATCCTTCCCTTGACCGAGGCGAGCTCTTCGTGCAGCGAGGTGAGGGTCTGGTTGAACACCTGAGGATCGAATTTCCATGTCCACCCATTTTCGGTCTCGACGAGTGAGTGGTCGGCGATGTAGTCGAGGATGTATTGGTTGTCGCAGGGCTGCTCGGGAATCAACCGGAAGCGCCCGGCTGCGGTCTCCTTGTCCGGGTAGACGCCCGGCGCTCGGAACGGGCTCTTCCCTGAGGCGCCTTCTCTCGATTCCGGGTCCTGGCCGCGCACCGGCGAGTCCACCACCACCGCCCCCGCGATCCGGTCACCGTGGGTCGCAGCGGTCTTGATCGTGACCACCCCACCAAGTGAATGTCCCACCACCACGGGAGGTCCTGGAAATCCGACCTGCTCGGCGACGCCGAGGACCTCGTCGGCCCACAGGTCGTGGCTGTATTCGGGGCGCCGCCCACTGTCACCATGGCCTGACAGGTCGAAGGCCACTGCGTGCCACCTCCTGGCGAAGAACGGCGCAAGGTACGACCACCAGTGGGCGTGGGCGGCTCCGCCGTGCACGAAGATGAGGCCGGGCTGGCCCCGCTCACCCCATTCGAGGTAGTGGATGTCGGCGCCTTCGACGGCGACCGTTCCCTCGTCGTAGGGAGCCGACAGCGCTTTACGAAACCACTCGGGCTGCTCGGTGACGATCATCTCCGTGTGACCTCGATCTCGTGGGGAAGCGTGAACCAGCGGAGATGCTCGAACTCGACGGAGAATTCGGGCGGGGTGAGATCGTCATCGCTCGTTGCGCTGGCAAGGATCTCGTCGGCTGCCTTCAGGTAGTCGGAGAGGATGTAGTCGGGGTCGTGCTGCGGCTCGACGGTGTAGCGCATCGCACCCGAGCCGTACTCGATCTCGGTGAGGCTGAGCGGGGGGTCACCGCGCCCGTCGCGGTGCTGCCACAACCCCGAATCGACATCGAACCGATACCGAGGCAGCAGTCGCCACCCGGAGGTGGCCACCATGTCCACTGCGTCGACGATGTAGTGGAAGACGGCGTGCGATATGAAGTAGTTGAAGCTGACCCTCACCCACCCGGGCTTGATGCCCTCGCAGCCGCGCGAGATCTCTCGCTCGAATTCGAGCGATGTGTCGATGTCGATGCCGAGCAGGCGGTGCCCGTACGGCCCGGCACAGGAACAGCCTCCCCGCGATTGAATGCCGAACAGGTCGTTGAGCAGGGCGACGACGAAGTTGTGATGCAAATACCGCTCTCCGTGTCTGATGACGAATGACACGATGGACAGGCGTTCGGCGTCCGGGTTTCCCAGGATCTCGATGTTCGGATTCTCCGCCCAGGTGGTGATGGCTTCTTCGATGAAGCCCTCCTCGAAGTCACGGATACGGTCCGTGCCAACGGCCTCTTTGAGCTGGAAGGTGAGGCCCGCCCGTATCGCACCCACGATGTTGGGGGTTCCCCCCTCCTCACGAGTCTCGACATCGGCGATGTAACGATGCCCGTCTGGGTTGACGAAGGTCACCGTGCCTCCCCCGGGGACCGCGGGCACCCGGTTGGCGAAGAGCTCCTTTCGCGCCACCAGCAGCCCTGGTGTTCCCGGGCCACCGATGAGCTTGTGCGGGGAGATGAACACCGCATCCTTGTACGCCGATGGATCACCCGGCGGCGCCATGTCGATGTCGACGTAGGGTGCAGCGGCGGCGCAGTCCCAGAAGGACAGCGCGCCGTGCTCGTGGAGGAGGCTCGCGATCGCCGACGCGTTGGAGATGATGCCGGTGACGTTCGATGCCGCGGAGAAGCTCCCGATCTTCAGCCGGCGATCCGCATAGGTCACCAGCTCCCGTGCCAGCTGGTCGAGGTCGATGTGGCCGTCCTGGTCTTCCTCGATTCTGACGACATCGGCAATCGACTCGCGCCATGGCAGCTCGTTGGAGTGGTGCTCGAAAGGGCCGACGAACACGACCGGCCGCTCCGATTCTGGGATCTGTTCGGCCGAGTGATAGCGGTCCTCGAAGTGTGAGGGCACGCTGAGCCCGAGAACGTTGATCAGATGGGCGACCGCACCGGTGGCCCCCGAGCCGGTGAAGAGAACGGCGTGCTCGTCAGAGGCGTTCAGGGCGCGTCGGATGATGTGCCGTGCGTCCTCGCGGAACCGGGTGGTCTGCAGCCCGGTACCCGATGATTCGCTATGGGTGTTGGCATACAGCGGGAGCACCACATGGCGGATGTAGTCCTCGATGAAGGTCAGCGACCGCCCCGATGCGGTGTAGTCGGCGTAGGTGACCCTGCGAGGCCCGAACGGCCCCGGTACGGCGTAATCGGACCCGATGACCGAGGCGCGGATCGTTTCGATGAGGTCCATTGGAGGAGAGAGTAGAGCAGTGGAGGCTCGTCTCCTCCCTCTCGCAGGCAGGTCGGCCGCCCGGAGAAACCGCGAGCAGCCGTTCAGCTCAGAGTGCTGAATCCAGTGCCGCGGGCGGGGGCGGCTGCGAGGTAGCGACGAGTTCGGCATAGACGATGACGTTGCCTCGATAGGAGCCGGCGCTTCGATCAAAGGAGCCGCCGCACGTAATGACACGAAGTTGCGACCCCTCGGTGGACCCATATACCTTCTCGGTGGGGAACTCGTCCTTGAGGACCAACTCGGTCTCGATGACGCGGAACTCGGCGACGGAACCGTCGGAACGGTCGACCTGGATCACGTCGCCGATATCGAGCTCGCGGAGTCGCCAGAAGACGCCGGGGCCTTCGGCCGCCGAATCGACGTGGCCTACGACGATGCTCGGGCCCTGCTCACCGGGGACCGATCGACCGGTCCACCACCCGGCGAGTCGGATGTCTTGTGGCACCTCGAGGGTCCGGTCGGGATTCAGTCCGAGGTCGATGATGGTGGCATCGACCCCGATGGAGGCGATCCGTACTCTGTTTGCGCGCTGCGGGGGCCCCCGATCGAAGGCGGTCTCGAGGGCGGCCTGGGTCGTCTCGGTCGGGGCCGTGGGGGCCGTCGACGTGGTGGGAGGACTGTTCGTATCGGTGGCCTCGAGTACAGCTTCGACGGTTGTGGTGGTGGTGGCCGTGGGGACCGTCGCCGTGGTGGGGGTATTGGCAGTGGTGGTGGTGACCCGGGCCGCCGGCTCGGGAGCAGCGCTGGCAGGCTTGACCGCGGCGGCCCCGGCAGTGAATACGAGGACGCCGGCGATCGCCAGCGCGGCGAGCGAAAAGGGGTCCCTGAACCGTCGAGTCATCCGTCAGTTGTCGACGGATCCGCTGCACCCTTTAGCCACTCTACGTAGTTTTCCTACCCTAAGTGGTATCCTACCCGCCCCTTCAGCCGCGACGCGCAGCCGGCATCACGACCGCGAGAACACCGGTTCGCGGTTGCGGATGTGTTCGGCGTAGACGATGACGTTGCTCAAATAGGAGCCGGCGCCCCGGTCGAACGAACCACCACAGGTGATGAGGCGAAGCGTCGGTTCCTCCGTGGAGCCGTACACCTCCTCGGTCGGGAACTCGTCCTTCTCCACGAGCACGCGGCTCGTCACCCTGAACTCGGCCACCGAGCCGTCGGATCGCTCGACCTCGATCAAGTCGCCAACCCCGAGCTTGCGCAGGTTGAAGAAGATACCTGGCCCGGAGACCGCAGAATCAACGTGACCGACCACGACACCGGGCCCGACCTCACCGGGGACCGAGCGGCCGGTGTACCACCCGGTCACGCCCACGTCCTTTGGTACCTCGAGGGTTCGATCCGGGTTTACCCCCAGGTCGATCACGCCGGTGTCGACTCCGATGATGGGAATGCGCACTCGTGTTGGAACAAGGTCGGGCGAAGCCGGCGGCGTCGCAGTGAACCCCCGACCCGACGCCGGCTCGGCGGCGGGAGCGGCGATCGGATTGTCGACCTCGGAAAGCACCGCCGGGTTTGGAGGAAGCTCGGCCGAGGTTACGACGGTGGCAACAGGTCCGATTGCCGCTGCCCTACTCCCGGAGAGCGTCGCCAAGCCGATGCCGAGCATGATCACCCCGGCAATGCCGAGGGACGCGGCCGCGCCGATAACGCCGGTACGTGAACCTCGCATGAGCGGTCCGCTACTCCCGTCCCGTGGCCCGCTTCATCGCGAGCAGGGTTGTACCGCCGAGCAGCGCCAGGGCGCCACCGGTCAGCCACAGCACAGCGGCCCCTCCGCCGCCTCCTGCCATCGCGCCTCCGCCGGCGCTAACCCCACCCTCCGGGGGTGCTTCGGTTGTCGTTGATTGGCCCGGTGTGGTCGTCGGCGGTGTGGTCGTCGGCGGTGTGGTCGTCGGCGGTGTGGTCGTCGGCGGTGTGGTTATCGTTGTGGTCGTCGTCGCGGGTGGGTCTGGCTGCGCGCAGGTCAGGACA
>BTQG01000005.1:0-49767 GCA_036985755.1 Acidimicrobiia bacterium
AGCGATGCGATCTGCTCGGAGGTCAGCGGCCCTCCGAATTGCTGACCGTAGGCGGACATCTCGGTTCCGGGAATGCCGGAGCTCACAATCGAGAAGATCTGCTGGTTCGAGGCGATGGACAGGAACTGCTGCGAGTTGAGGGCAGGCGCGTCGACTCCCTGCCCGAAGGAGCCGTGACACGACGAACATGTGGCGACCCATAGGGGCTCACCGGCAGCCGCGAGATTGTTCTTGGCCGCCTCTTCGGCTGCGGCTCGAGCTGCGGGCTCGTAGATGCGATAGAGAGGAAACGCCAGCAGCCCGACGAGTATCAGGACGAGACCGGCGACCATCCAGCCGTTGGTGCGGCCTTCGAGTCCATTGTCCTTCGATGACATAGAAACCCCTACCCCACTGTCGAATCGAGGCACTCGGGCCCCTTCGGCGGTTCATCGATCGTCTCTGGGGTACCGGCAGGAGCACCCCGAATCACTTTCGACGTATCTACGACGATGACGCCGTCCACGACCTCGAACTCGTAGCTGTCCATGCCCCGCGGGGAAGGTCCGCGACGGTATTCCCCGATGCGGCTGAACACAGAGCCGTGGCACGGGCACTCGAACTGACCGGAACTCTCGCACCAGGGGACCTTGCAACCAAGGTGCGGACATTTCCACCACAGCGGGACGATCTCGCCTTCGGATTCGGTCAGATAACCACGCATCGGGGCAAACTCGAGAACGGACTCGGTGGGAACGACCTCGGGGGGTACTGTGGCCACCGGTCCCCCTGCCTCCCCGGCAACGGGTTGGAGGAAGTCCCACGCCGTCCACGCCGCAGCAATCCCGATGAGGCCGAGACCCCACTTCCACAGTCGCGATAGGAATGCTCTTCGATCCAGGTCTTCACTCATAACTCGCCGTGCCATTCCTGCCACGGCCACACCCAGCCCCAGTTCGGACCTCTGAAGGCGAATCCGATCACGGTCAGCAGGATCCAAACCACCATGAAGATGGTAAAGGTGACGATTGCGACCTTGCGATACCGCGCTCGCCTTGCCGGGTTGCGATCGATGTAGGGCAGGGCGATCAGACCAACGATGATCGTTGTGGGCACGAGCACTCCGGCGACGAGGGGATGGAACCGGGCAAGCAGCTCCTGGAGAGCGGCGAAATACCAGGGGGCTTTTTCCGGGTTCGGCGTCACCGTCGGATTGGCGATTTCTCGCAGCGGCGCGTTGAAAAAGAGGGAGATCCCGAGAACGAAGACCATCACCGATAGCGCGGCGACCGCGTGTCGGACCAGCAGATGAGGCCAGACCATGACCGCATCTTCTTCCTGCGGGACCTTTCTGTCCCCGATCGGCGGCGTTCCCTCGACGAAACCCAACACTCGCCGCTCGCCGGATGAG
Organism: Acidimicrobiia bacterium; assembly: GCA_036985755.1. Lineage (GTDB taxonomy): Bacteria > Actinomycetota > Acidimicrobiia > Spongiisociales > UBA5794 > JACZST01. The sequence continues at coordinate 1,391 of BTQG01000005.1, forward strand.
CTTGGATCGGTGTTACTCACTGCCAACTTCCACATCAATGTCGAGCATCGAGTCCTTGCGCCACCGCCACAGATGGATTGTGACGAGGCCGATGGTCACGGTCGGCAGAACGGCCACGTGGAGAACGTAGAAGCGCAGAAGCGTCTGGGCCCCGACCTCGCTCCCACCGAGCAACAACTCGCTGACCGATTCTCCGATGAACGGCACGAAGTCGGCCATCGAGGTTCCCACCGTGACCGCCCAGTACGCCAGTTGGTCCCACGGCAACAGGTATCCCGTGAACGACAGCAGCAGGGTCATGACGAGCAGGACGACTCCGATCACCCAGTTGAACTCACGCGGTGGTTTGTAGGCCCCCCGGTAGAACATTCTGGCCATGTGAGCAGCGACGGCGAGCACCATGAGATGAGCCGACCATCGATGGACGTTGCGCATGTACTGGCCGAAAGCAACGTTGGTTTGCAGGAAAACGATGTCGGTGTAGGCGGTGGTGGGCGAGGGCACGTAGAAGAACATGAGATACACACCAGAGGCGATGAGCGAGCCGAACAGAACCACAGAAGTGACTCCGAGGAACCAGGACCATCTGAAGGTGATCTGGTCGCGGCGCATCTTTACCGGATAGATGTGCAGCAGGAAGCTGCCCCAGTGCGCGGCGGCGCGATCGCGGTCGGTGACCCGCCGCGGCGTGCGGAAGATCGAGCGACCGATCGTCGACTGCCGGATCTTATCGGTCACGCTCATGTGGCGGCTCCCACGCTCACCGGCATCCCGAGATCGATCGGCATCGGCACTCCCTCAGGAACACCGACCCCGGACCATATCCCCATGGAGAGCGCATTCGTCGGGCACCGTTCGACACAGAGCGAACAGCGAATGCACGCCCGCTCGTCGAGTACGAGGGCGGTTGCACCGACCCTCTCCGGATCGACCTCTTCGGATGGGAGAATCGATATGACCTCGACCGGGCACACGTCGACGCAGAGGCCACACAGGACACACTTGTCTGCTTCGAGCAGGATGTTGGCGAAACACCGCAGACACCGTTGGGCCTCGCAACGGGCTTGGTCGGGGGTGAACCCGGTTTCGACTTCGGTGAGGCCGATGCGGCGATCGGTGGGAATCGTCGGCACGTCCACACGCGCGATTTCGTCGTACCGGTCATCGAACCGGTGAAACTGGCTGAGCCGCACCATCTGGCCTTTGTGTCGCTCTTCGGTTGCCCCCCCGAAGGTTTTGTGTATCTCGGCGGCCGCCTTCCGTCCATCGGCAATCGCCTCGATGAGGCTGCGCGGACCATGGGCGGCATCACCGCCGGCCCATACCGTCGGCATCGAGGTAACCAGGCTGTTGGGACCAACCCGGATCGTCCTCCGCTCGGTGATCTCGGGCCCCTGCGGTCCGATCGCATCGACATCGACGGCCTGGCCGATGGCGAGAATGACGGTATCGGCCTCGATCGTGGCGATGTCATCGCGGTCGAACACCGGAGCGAACCGACCTTCGCCGTCGAAGACCGATACCACGCCGACGGTCTCCAGCCCGACCGCCTTGCCGTCCTGGGTCAATATTCGGGCGGGTCCCCTGCGGTGGATGAATTGGATATCTTCCCTGACTGCTTCCTTGAGCTCGAACTCGTCGGCCGGCATCTCCTGTTCGGATTCGAGCGATATGACCGTTACGTGCCTGGCACCGGAGCGGGCAGCGGTGCGCGCCGCATCCAGGGCGGCCGTCATCACCGAGCGCTCGGTACTCGGTCCGGCAGCTTTCGCCCCGTAGGCGTCGGTGCGCAGCGCCGTCCTCGCCGCATCCATCGCTACATCGCCGCCACCGATGACGACGACGTGTTCCCCGATATCGACCGAGAACCCGCGGTTGACGTTGATCAGATACTCGATCGCTCTGAGCACACCGTCGGCCTCGTGGCCTTCGAGGTCGAGGCCTCTTCCGAGCGTGGCTCCGATGGCAACGAAAACGGCATCATGGTTTTCTTTCACCTCGTCGAAGGTGATGTCGGTACCGAGCCGAACGTTGAATTGCACGTCGACGCCCATGTCGATGATCGACTTGATTTCCTGTGCGATGAGCTCACGGGGAAGCCGATACTCGGGAATGCCCATCACCATCATCCCGCCGAGCATGTCGGTCGCCTCGTAGATGGTGACCGGATACCCGAGCTTTCTCAGATCGTGTGCCGCGGCGAGCCCGCAGGGCCCACCGCCGATGATGCCGACGCTTTGGGTCAGATCTACGGGAGGCGCGGTGGCGATCTCTCCAGCCACAGAAGAGGTTCCAGACTCAACCCCGTATTGCTCGGTCACGAAACGCTTCAGTGCTCGAATCGCAATCGGAGCGTCGATCGTTCCCCTCCGGCATGCGTCCTCGCACGGGGCAGCGCACACTCTGGCGCACACTGAGGCGAACGGGTTGGGCAGTCTCGCCGCAAGGTAGGCGTCCTCATCGTTGCCCACCGCGATGGCGGCAACGTACAGCCCGGCGTTGGTATGCACCGGGCACGCCGCCAGGCAGGGGATGTTGGAGTCGAAGAAATCGAGCGGCTCCATCAGATCAGCTCACGCTGCTGGGCGACTCGCAAGCCGATGAGACCTGCAAGGAAAGCGCCCCCCCACACCGTCACCGCGATGCCATCCCGGATCCACGGGTGCGCCGATGCGACGACGTCGACCCCTAATACCCAGGCCGGCAACCATAGGGTGAAGATCACGAAGTACCCGAAGATGAGCACCGAGCGCAACGTCCCCGACCACCAACTCAACGCGACTCCTTTGTCGGAACCATCCCTTGCCCGACTCTAGGTTGAATCACCTGTGGAAGCCAAGCGAGCGGCGACTTGCAGAATCTGCGTTTGCTTTCCTTGACCTTCCTGTCGAAGAGAAGGTATATCGTGCGTCGCGACGGGCTTCGAACCATCACGAAGGGAACGGCATGATATCGCTCACCACAGAAGCGCAAGAGAAACTCGCCAGCATTGTTGGCACGGACAATGGCACCGAATCGGCGGTGCGGGTTTCCGTCATTCGCGGCCCACACGGCTGCGTTCACGGCTGGAATCTCGGGATCGAGGACGAGCAAAACCCTGATGACACGGTGCTCGAGTTCGACGGGCTCCGTTTGCTCGTCGAGCCCGATCTGACCGAGGCGCTCGAGGGGGCCAAGATCGACTACACGGAGAACAGTTCCGCCATCGGGTTCACCATCGACGCGCCGAACTCACAGGGTCACGGCGGCAACGAGCACGGGGGCTGCGGCAACCACTGAGTGGGTTGGACCTGATCGCTCCTAACGTGCCCGTCGCAACTCGGATCCCCGACGTCAGCTCGGTTGCGATACTGCCTTGGAAGTAACACTCAACAGTGCTCCCTGGGCGGCGGGATTGTCGAGGTGATCCAGGTCGATTTCAACCAGCGGGCCCGTCATCTTCTTCAGGGGGGAGGCGAAGAACTTGCCGGTGACCTCGTCACCGTAACTCGCTGCTTCGAGGTACCGACTGGCGCCATCGGCGACGGAGTGCGACATGCCGGGCACCAGCTTGAACAAGGGCACCATCAGATACTTCATGTAGAAGGGTGCGTTGTTGATGGCGTTCGTGTCCGGAGTGCTGCCGGGTGACACCGCGTTGACCGTCATGCCCGCAGGAAGGGAGCGAGCAAGCTCGGCGGCCCACCAGGCGACGAACACCTTGGCGGTGGCGTAAACGTCGGACGGCTTGTAGACGGCCGGGGGCTCCATCAGGATCTGAGCCTCGATGGCGGCCTCGAGATCCCCGTCGAAGTGCTCGTTGGCGAAGGCGTCCACGTCGAGCGGGTGGAAGGTTGGCACGTCTCCACGCGCCGCCTCGGATCCGGAAATGATGATGTGAGCGTCGTCGCTGAGCAGACCCTCGTCGAGCAAGCGGGTGGTCAACAGGTGATGGCCGATGAGCGTCGAAGACACCGTGCCCTCGATGCCCTTGGCGGTCTTGACCAGCGCCTTTGGCGGCGCGATGCCGGCGTTCAGCAGCAGCACGTCGATCTTCCCGCCGCGTTCGGCAAGCTCGGCGGCGGCAGATTCGACGGTGGCGAGGTCATCATTGTCCAGAACCAGCGTCTCGAACACATCCTCACCGGTGCGGGCGACCAGCCGGTCACGGGCCGCGTCGGCCTTTGCGCTGGTTCGAGCGGTGATGATCACGCGTCGGTAACCCTGTTCGGCGAACTGCGCGGAAGCTTCGAACCCGAGACCGGAACTCGCTCCCGTTACCAGCGCCGTCCTGTTGTCGGCTTCAGCCATATTGTCGCTCCTTGAGTTGGGCGCCTGGGCCGCACCCGGTGGACGCTGTCAGCACCCCAGGGCCGCCCACTATTCCGACTTTCGGCAGCGCGCCTACGGTTGCGGCTGGTCCAGGTAGGTGGTCCGAGGCTTGTTACGTCAGAATCCGGTCCAGAAATGCGCCAACGGCGGTTTGAACCTCGCCGTTGTGGGCCGCCGGGTCGACCGCCTTGGAGGTCACTTCGGCGAACTGTGCCTGAGGCAGGCCCTCAGCCCATACGCGGGCAAACTGAAAGGATGTTGCGGATCGCGATCGCTCTGGCGCAGCCGCCACTCAGCGGTCTTGGAACAGCAGTGGCGGTTGGCGCGCTGCCCGGTCCGCCAGGCGGTCGAACCGCACCACCAGCCCGGTTTCGGGAGCGCTGAATGCGCCGCGGATCGACACGTAGATCCTGTCTTCGGCGTCGATGAGCAACGCCGTGGGGAACGGCAACCGTTCGACCAATACCTGCGCGTCCCGCCATCCGTCGCTCGCCGGGGCGAACCGCAGTAACCGCCCGGTCTTGCCCTGGTACGGATCGTCGGTCTCGATGCCGTCGATGAACTCGAGCACGTACAGGCGGCCTTGACTGTCGAATGCAACATCGATGGGCGTTGTCAGGCCGTCGACCGCCACATCGAAGGTGCCGTCGGGGTGCAGCCGCAGCAGCGCTCCATCCCCGGTCGCATGGGGGAGTTGGCTGAAGGAGGTCACGTATGGGGCCCCGTCCGGCCCGCGCACGATGCCGGTCAACACTTCATGGCCCTCCACCTCGGAGAACACCTGGATGCGACCGTCGAGCCCCGCGGCCAGGACCTGTCCGGTGGCGCCATCGGTCACCAGGAAGCGTCGCTGCTCCGGGTCCGGGATCATCGAGTAAGGATTGGAGAACACGGTGATCTCGTCGAAGAAATCGGGCTCCGCGGCTTCGGCAAAAGCCAGGAAGTCGGCGACGACCTCTGGTGCGTTCCCGGAACCGGTGAGCCTCAGGAGTTTGCGGGCGAGCATTCCCTCGCTCTCACCGGTGAGCAGGTACAGGTCGCCGTCCATCTCGGCGAGGTCGGCCGGTCCGGTGGTGACACCGGTGACGTTGTACAGGACGAATGGCAAACGGTCGATGATCCGTTGGCGCCGGCCCCCGGCATCTACACACGTGACCGATCCGGTATCTGCGCGGTTCGCGGTTGGCCCCTCTGCCACCTCCTGACCTTCGGCCAAGCGGCCCGCTTCGGCAACGCAGAGCGTGCCGTCCTGTTGAAGCCACAGGCCCCTTGGATCGTTCAGGCCGTCGATGACGGGGGTGTACCCCGACGCTGCTCCGCTGCAGGCACCCGCTACCACCACCATGGCTAGGGCCAGAACCAGGAGGCTCCCGTTCTTCACCTCGGGACGACGCCGGCGGGGCGACCGTGCCCTGGATTGTTGCACCGGGTGTGTGGACCGGGCATGCAACGGGTCGGCCGCCAGTTAGCGGCTCCCCTCGGTGTCGATCGTGTAGGTGACGTTGCGACCGCTCTCTCCGGAGCCGTGACCGTAGTGACCCCATTGCGGGAAGTTGAAGTCGGAGGTGACGGAAGCCGGCAGTAGCAGCACTGCCTCGAGAAATGCCTCGAGGTCGGGCACCTTGTAGATGTTGACCTCGTAACCCCAGCCGACCAACCGGTCGACCAACTCGCGTACCGGGCCTTCATCCCACTTGACCGAATATCGGCTTATGCCCCACGAGGCCAACATCTCCAGCGTCTTGTGCGCCTCCGCAGGCGCGGCGGCGATCAAGGGAGACAGCCAGCCGATGGCGGCCTGCACGATGGCATCCGTATGTTCGGCTCGGATGCGCCGGAATCCTTCCTCGCCGGTCAAATCGATATCCCCGTTGAACCAGAGCCGATCCTCGGTGAACTCCGCCTCGGCGACGATCTGCAACACCCGGTCCAGCACATCGGGACCCCCCTTGAGGTCGAGTTTGATTCCCCTGTCGTGTTTGGCGACGGCGAGCACCACCTCGTCGAGCGTCAGCCACTCTTCGTCGCGAAGAGCCGGCCTGAACTCAAACGAGTCGTGGCGGCAGATGAACTCGCCGGCCGAGTTCTGCCGTACGTCGACTTCGGCCCAGAACACGTCGGAGGCGATGAACTGACGCAAATTCTCCTTGTCGTTGATCCCGTGCCACACGAGTTGCACGCGTGGCGGCAGTGCCTTTTCACCGGGCACGAGGTCGGCGAGGCGATAGTCCTTGCCACCAGGGGTGCCGCTGGGGATGGCGGCACGCTGTGACTCGAAGATCGTGTCGGCATGGAGGAGCAGCGCCCCGGTCTCCTTGGCCACGGGCGCCAGCGCCTCGAGCATGAGAGGCTCGTTATCGATAACGGCGAACACGTGATATCCCTCGGCCAGGAAATGCCGCAGCCCGGCGATCTTGCTCTCCTCGACCCCCTGGTCCCACTCGCCGGGGTTCATAGAAAGGAACTCATTGCTGAAGCTCACTCCATAGGGATCACCGAGCCGGTTGAGGGATAACAACGTCACCTCTCTCAGGCTCTCCGGCCTACCGGTGAGCAAGCCCACCGAGGTGTTGGGCTGAAGTTGGAACCATCGGATCATGGGCAATACCCCGGGAAAGGGCCTGTGCGCGTTGAGGATCGTGTCCTCGTCCCAGCTATGTTCGAGGTACCACTCCACCACCGCGGAGCGCTCCGAGGCCGGGACCGCGACCCGGTCGAGAAGCTGCTCAACATGGTTCTCGTGCACCGTCACATCGGCGAACCCCAGGCGCGTGAAGTACTCCGTTCGATGGGCCTCGTCGTAGGACTGGAGCGCGGCGAGCACCGCGTACCGCATGTCAATGATGGAGCCGTCGATGTCGGACACCAACATGAGCTGCTCAACGGGGTATTGGGTGCGCACCCTGAGGTAACAAACGGCGAGCTCCTTCATCCAGCTCATCCGTCGCTCTCCTCGGCGGCGGCCGCGGACCGGCTCCCCACCACCGCAAGCATCTGTGCCGGCCGGTTGGTCGTCACCGCAGTGACGCCCAGATCGATCAACTCAGCGACGCGCTCCTCATCGTCGACCACCCAGGCCCACATACCCAAGCCCACCTTCCCGGCACTGGCGACCACGGCGGCGTCCACCGGGCTGTGCGGCAGATTGATGCCGGCAGCTCCCAACACGTCGGCGGTATCGACACTGCTGTGTACGACTGCCGCAGTCTCGGTAGGATCGATACCCGCGGGCAGGTCATCCGGGTTGAGGAGGGTGGCGATCTCGTTCGTCGCCGCCGCCATGATGTCAAAACAATCCAACCGGCAACCGCTGACCACCACGTCACCGGTCATTGCCGCATCGCGCACCGCGTCCACACCCGGAGCAACCGCTTCAGGGGTCTGGAAATCGAGATTCAACGGCACGCGTCCTTTGGCCAAATCGAGGACCTGCTCGAGCGATGGGACTCGCTCGCCGGCGAACTCGGGACCCATCCAGACGCCGGCGTCCAGACGCCGTATCTCCTGCCAGGTGTGATCCGCCACAAGGCCCCTGCCCGTCGTCGTGTGCTCGAGCCGCGCCGAGTGTATGAGGATCGGCACGCCATCTTTGGTCAATCGCACATCGACCTCAACCATGTCGACGCCGATATCGATCGCCCTCTCTATGGCCAGCGTCGTGTTCTCAGGCGCCCGGTCGCTGTCGCCGCGGTGAGCAACGATCTGCGGCCACGGCGGTGGCTCGTAGGCCATGCGGTCAACCGTATCCGGGTCGACGGAGACCGGATCGCGCCGTATTTGTGGAGCCTCTCAGGCCCAGAGAAGCGATTGTTCGGTCTCCGGATCGAAGAATTGGATCCTACTCGTGTTGAAGACGAGGGTGATGGTGTCCCCTACGCTGACTCCCCTGCTCTTGTCCACCAGCACGCGCATGTCGGCACCGTTGATGCCCACCCCCACCAGGTCCTCCCTTCCCAGGGGCTCGACGACTTCGACCTGCCCGATGAGGGTGACACCTTCGGCGGGTGGAGACGCGTCGTCGGCCAGGTCCACGTCCTCCGGCCGCACCCCCATGATGACCTTGCCGTCGGCGGATGCCGCTTTTTCCCCACGGTCATGAGGGAGGACGAGGTCGATCGCCTCGCTCTTTGCCCGAAAGTCCCCGTTGACGCGCATGATCTCGACGTCGAAGAAGTTCATGGGTGGGTTGCCGACGAAGCCTGCGACGAACAGCGTCTTCGGGCGGTCATAGAGCGTTGCGGGCACGTCGTATGCCTGGAGCACACCGTTCGACATCACCGCGATCCGGTCGGCCATCGTCATCGCCTCCACCTGGTCGTGGGTCACGTAGATCGAGGTGATGCCCAGGCCCTCCTGGAGTCGTTTGATCTCCCCGCGCATGGTCAGTCGGAGACGGGCGTCGAGGTTCGACAGCGGCTCGTCGAAGAGCAGGAGCTGCGGCTCCTTCACCAGGGCGCGCCCCAGGGCCACCCGCTGTTGCTGCCCACCCGATAGCTGGGCGATCCTGCGATCGAGCAGATCGCCGATGCCCATCATGTCGGCCACGGTCTGGACCTTTCGCTTGATGTCTCCCTTGTCCAGCTTCTGCAGCCTGAGCGGGTAGCTGATGTTGCCGAACACAGACATATGGGGGTAGAGGGCGTAACTCTGGAACACCATGCCGATGCCGCGATCTTTGGGGGCTACCTCGTTCACGACGTAGCCGTCGAATGAGATGGTCCCCCCGGTGGGTTTGTAGATCCCGGCAACCATCAGCAGCGTCGTCGTCTTCCCGCACCCGGAAGGGCCGAGAAACGCCACCAGCTCCCCGTCGGCGATGTCGAGCGTGATGTGGTCGGCGCCGACCACCTCATCCCACGCCTTGCTCAGGTTGTCCAGTTCGACCCTCATATCAGTGCCCCTTCGTGGTGAGACATCACGTACCTTTCGAGCCGCCGGCGTAGATGTTCAACAGCAACTCCTGAGTGAAGATGAAGAAGATGATCAGTGGGATCATCTGGAACAGGCCGACGGCCGCCACCAGATTCCAGTTCACCGGTGCGGTATCACTGATGAGCTGGTTGAGGAACACCGGCATGTTGGCGACCTTGGTGCCGATGGTGAAGGTGAACGGCACCAGGTAGGCGTTCCAGCCCACAATGAAGGTGAACAGGGAGAGGGCGGCGATGCCGGGACGCACCTGGGGCACCATGATCTGCCACCACACCCGGAACCGGGACGCCCCGTCGATCAGCGCGGCGCGTTCCATGTCCCAGGAGAGGTTGTCGAAGAAGCCCTTCATCAGCCAGATGCCGAGCGGGAGCTCGAGAGCGACCATCACCAGCGCCACCCCACCCACCGTGTTGAAGCCGATGTAGTCCCCAATAATCGGGATATCACCCAGGAAGCGCAACACGAAGAATATCGCGATGAGCAGCATCTCGGCCTTGAACGCATGCAGTACGAGGGTCCCAGTGAGGAAAGCCTTGCGTCCGGTGAACTTCATGCGCGACAGCGCATAACCACCGGCCGTCGATGCGATGCCAACGCCGATCACCATGAAGACCGCGATGAGAAGCGAGTTCAACATGGCACTCCAGATGGCGCCCTCGAAAACGAAATCCCAGTTGGCGAGTGTGAATCCTCCGATACCCCCTTCGGCGTTGATGGGCAACAGGCCTTGGGTGCGAAACGAGACGGTGGCGATGACCAACCAGGCGTAACCGACGAGAATCGGAATGATCGACAGAATGAGGAAGGCGTATGCAAAACGGCGACCCATCTTCTCCCGAGCCCTGGGGAGAGGGCCGGCGGCGTGGCGCGGTGGCGCAGCCTCAGTGGTGGTCATGGTTCACAGGTTCTCGATTCTGGGCTCTTCGATCAGTTCGTTGAACCTGAACAACTTCACGTAGACGACGGCGAGCACCAGCGCAACCGTGACCAGCACGATCGCCCATGTGGCGCCGTAGCCCCACTGGCTGTTCCCGAAATAGGTGGCAAAGGCCCGTTTGTACGATGTCAGCGCCCACACTTCGGTGGTAAATAGGCCGGGCCCGCCCTCGGTCAGCAGCAGGATGTACTCGAACGAGGTGAGCAGGGACAACGTCTGATAGGTCGCGATGAAGAGCAGCGGCCACTTGATCATGGGGAGTTTGATGTCTCGGATGATCCGCCACGTGGAGGCCCCGTCGACCTTGGCCGCGGTCAGCAGGTCCTTCGGGATCGACTCGAGGGCCGACGTGAAGATGATCATGCCGAAAGAGGCGCCGATGAACCCGTTGGTGAGGATTACAAACGTCCACGGGCTCCCCCCGAAGATGAGGTTCTGCCCGGATGCCCCGAGGAACCCGGGGACGATCTGGTTGTAGATGCCGAACGGGTCTGCGGCGGCGAGGCGCTGCCACATCAGGATGTACACCACAGACGGCGTCAGCCGGGGAAGCAGCCACACCAGCCGGAAGAAGAAACCGGCGCGCCGCGGGATGTTGGTCGTCACCAACGCCAGCACGAGAGCGAGACCCAGGTTGAAGAAGATCAGCGTGGTGAACACGTAGAAGAAGGTGTTGCGGGCGATCTTGGGGAAAAACGGGTCGGTGAAGAGGCGCTCGTAGTTGTCGAGCCCGATGAACTCCCACGCCCGGCTGAAGTTGGCGCTGGAGAGGTTGGTCAGGCTGAGGATGAGAAGCAGGATGCCGGGGATGACGAAGAAGGTGACTACCAGCGCCAGCGCCGGCCCCATGAAGCCGTAGGCAGCCGCCGTGGAGCGCACCCGCCGGCCCAGTGGGCTGCGCTGCGGCCCCGGTGCGCCGACTGCGGCCCTCGCCAGCGCGTCCGCTTCTGCCTCGATCGGTTTCGTCACCGGGACGTCACCCTTCTAGCCAGGGAGGAGTGGGGGAGGGACGAGCCCTCCCCCACTTCCCAGTGTGTCGGTGGCGTTCGATCACCCTCCCTTGATGATCACGTTGTCGCCGAGCTCGTTCTCGAGCTGGTCGACAACGACGTCGACCGCTTCAGCCGGGGTCAAGTCGCCCGACTCGACCGCCGAGAGCCCGAGGAAATACCCCTCAGACCAGGCACTGAAGAACGGGCTGTTCGGGAGGAAGGTGGTGAAATCGAGCAGCGGAGCCACCTGACTCAGGAACACTGCACTCGTGTACGGCTCGTAACTCGCTTGCGTGGTCAGGATCCCCAGGTGGCCACTTCCCACCGCATGCAAGGTGTTCAGTTCCTTGGTCGTTGCCTTGGCAATGACCATGAGGGCCAGATCAGGGTTCTCCGAAGCCGAACTCACCATGTAGACGAGTGGATGGGTCAGGGTGATCGGTGTGTTGGTTCCCGCCTCCAGAGCCGGGATCGGACCGAAGCCGGTGTTCTCGAAGAGATAGTCCTCACCACCGAGATCCTTGACGAAGTTCTCAGCCCAGTCCGCCCATTGCCAGGAACCGCCGAACCAGAAGAGAACGTCTCCTGTGGCAACACCGGTGTTCCAGTTCGTCCAGTCACCGTCGAGACGGGTGCTGACCAGGATGTCACGGGAAACAGCGTCGCCAACGATCTCGTAGACCGTCTGTGCTGCCGCTTTGTCGTAGATCAGGGCACCACTGGAGTCGAGGAGCTCGCCGCCCGCCGCGTAGTAGTAATACAGGAAGTCGGGGCCGTTCTTCGGACGATGCCACCAACCGTTACCCGCATTCACGACGCCGGCCTTCACGGCCTCCTCTGCCGTGTCGTACATGTCCTCCCAGGTGAATGCGCCACTGGCGAGGTCGGCCGGCAAGGCGTCGATCTCGGCCTGGGACCAGCCAAGCTCGGCGAGGAGGTCCTTGCGGTAGTACAGCGGTCGTGCCTCGGCATCCTGGGGCACGCCGTAACGCTTACCGTTGAGCTCGGTGGAGGTCCACAACGAGGGGATCATGTCATCGAACTCGGAGTAGTTGCCAAGCATGTCGGTCAAGTCGGTGATGATGCCAGACGTGGCCCAGGCGCCGATGTCCTCATGGCCGGACACGATGATGTCGGGCGCTTCGCCCGCTTGCGATGCCAGCTCGAACTCGGTCTTGTAGTCGCCCCAGTCGGCGTTGTCCTGGATGGTCTTGACCTCGACGCGACGATCGTCGCCATCAGCGGCGAGCTGAGCGTTGACGTCGACGACGCCCTTCAACAGATTGTTACAGCGCCCGTCCTCTGTGGGTGGGTTCGCCTTGCATCGGGCCACGATGGTGACGAGCTCGGTGCCGCCCCCCGTCCCGTTCCCCGTCGACTCATCCTCGCTGCTCGTGCAAGCAGCCGCCACGAGCGCGAAGACGACCCCCAGGATGATCAGCGCCCGAAATCGCGTCGGTCTGTGTTTCATGTGCTACTCCTTGTCGAATCCCCTGCTCACCCCGGTGAAAGTCGAGAGGGAAGACAAAATGACACTGAGAACATGAAGTATTCCATGGAGCCTTCCGCGCCCGATCTTCGTCCCTCGTGACCCTAGAGTTAGGGATCACATGGCGCAACTGGATACCGTCGAGGAGCGGGCGGCCACCGGCCCGTTCACACTTTGTTGATGGACCTCTGCCCGACCCCAACGCCTCGTTAGCGGCCCTCTGCCAGGTACCGCTACTCATAGGAGCGCTCAATGGCAAACCCCGACTCGGATCCGTTACCCCGGACTCCAACACTTGCCGCCGATGCGACCGCGTCGGCGGAGACGGCGCCGGATCCAGGTCCCAGGTGGGAGCGGCACGATCGCACCCATCTGGAGGTCACGGTGCGATACCCGGTCTCCGAAGACCTGACCTGGGAGGCGTTCTACTTCCTTCCTGAGTCCTTCCGGCTGGATGCCACCACCTATTCGAAGCGAGAGCTGTTCGCCGACTTCAGGTCATACGTTCGCTTCACCATCCCCCAGCTCGAGTTGGAGCGTGTGCCGGAGGAAGCTCGGGAACTCGCCGGGCGATTTTCCTCGGGTCCTCCCGACGACGTGGTGAGAGAGCTCAAGCTCTTCGCCAGCCGGGTGCGGTTGGCGATCACCGAGGCGGCGCAGGCGATCATCGATGCTGCGACCCCTGAGGGTGGAAGTCGTGTGGCAGCCCTCGTCGGTGCGTTCGTGACCGCCGGTGGTGAGGCGCTTACCACCATCAGGGATGTGCTGGTGCCCCTGGAGCGAGGAGATCGCGAAGTGGCGAAAACCGCAGCCTGGGTGGATGAATACCTGTCCCGTATCCTGGAGACGGCGCTCATCGACCTGGCGAATGTGGTCGGAGCCGGCGACGGGTCGGAAGGCGTGTTGGGCGCGACGACTGCGGCGGCAGTCGACGAGGCGCGCTACCGGCGGTCACGCAAGGCCGGGCCGGTGAGCTCCGCCGACGGTTCCATCCACGATCTCGAAAAGATCGAGCGAAGGCAACACTCACTCAAGCGCTTCACCTCTTCTGTGCTGTGGCTGGACGTCCACATCCGCGACGGATACGCCCTTGCCCTGCACATCTTCCATGCCCTGGCCGCCGGCATCGCCATGGCTTTCGCAGTGGTCCTGGCCGTCCTCTTCGGCCAGCCGAATGTGCCGGGCCGTCTCGGCGTGTGGGTGGCGGTGGTGATCGTGGCGTACATGGGCAAGGACCGGCTGAAGGCGATCCTGCAGAGCGTGTTCGACTCCCTGGTCGCCACCCGTCTGCCCGACCGACGATGGACGGTGAATCAGCCCGGCAGCTCCTCGGTGTTGGCAGAGGTCGCGGAGAGGGCGGGTTTCGTCGACAGGGAGGACCTACCGGAACAAGTCGAGACCATGCGCAAAGACGCCTTCCGAAACCGGCTTCAGGAACTCGGCGGACCAGAGTCGATCCTGCGCCACACCAAGACCGTGACCATGCGAACCGCCGCCATGGAAACCAACGCTCCCGAGTTCGCCTCGCTGACGGACGTTATGCGCGTCGACGTATCTCGGTGGCTGACCCACACCGATGACGCCACGAGGACGGTGACCCTCGCCGATCCGGACGCGGGGGAGTTGTTCGAATCGAAGCTACCGCGCGCCTACGACATCACGGTGGTCTACCGGCTCGCCGCCAAGGACGCGCTGGAAGCGGAGTGGCGGGTCGCTCGCATCGTGGTGAGCCGCAACGGGATCCGACGCGTTGCCTTGTTGAACGGGGCCTGACGGCGAGCCCAGACCGGTCAGAACCCGGTGATGCGGATGACTTCGCCGACGATCACCGTCGGCCCATCCTGGCCGGGGATCGGCCTGCCCGGCGTGCCCTGGCCCGTTGACACGTAGAGAGCCCCGTCGTCGCCGAGCGTGATGTTGGTCGGGGCGTCCAGGCCCCCGGCGAGAAGCAGGGCGGGTCCGCCGTCTGCCGGGTACATGGTGACGTTGCCGCTGAATCTCAGATAACCGCCGTGCCGGGGAATGGCATCGGGGTCGTGCAGGTCGGCCCCATCGGCAAAGAGCTCGGCGTAGTCGGCCGCCATCTCGACCACGAAGATGTTGCCGAGTTTGTCGATGGCAACATCCACCGCGGTGGTGAGACCGGCGATCTCATCGACGACCCCACCGGTGAGCGGGTCGACCCGCACCACCTTGGCGTCGCCTGGGACAAATGGAATGAAACTGCCGTCGTCTGCCTGCGCCACACCCGAGAAGAGCGCCACCAGGACGTCGCCATTGCGCGGATCGACGGCGATACCCGCCGGCACCGCTTGCTGCCCGCTGTCGAGGGCGGAGAATGCGGCGATGTCGCGCCGGTCCCCCTCCTCCAGCGACACTTCGATCAGCTGGTTGAGCGTGCTCTCGCTTGTGAAGATGCTGCGCCCATCCAGGGCCAGGGCGATCCCCGTCATGTTGCTGCGGGCAGAGAGATTGCGACCCATCGAGCCTTCGGCGCTGATCTCGAATAGGGCGAACTCATCAAAACCACCGTCGACCGAGAGGAACACGCGACCATCGCCGTGCACCGCGACGTCGCTCGGGCCGCTCACCTCGTCACGGCCCGTCGCGTAGACGTCCATGGCGTTGTAGCTGGCGAGATGCTCGAACCACGTCATGGTCTCTCCCGGGTCGGTGAAGTCGCCGTCGCCGCTGCGGTCGATGAACCCGGTGAGCCTGCCCGATCGCTGCCTGACATCGACGGCATCGTCGCCCGAGCCTGCCTCCGCCACCAACAAGCCGCCCTCTGCGTCGATGGCGACTCCACGCGGATTCTGGAGACCGGTGAGGACCACCTCGACCGTGACTGTGTCCGCCGTATCCGCAGTGCGAGATGTCGTGCACCCAGCCAGTGCCAATGCAAGTGCGACGGCGCCACCAACCAGGCCGGGCAGCGCGGAGCCACGCGTCGTCGTGGTCGATCGATCGACGGGCTCGATGAAGGCTCCGGTTTCCGGGTCAGCGGGCAAGTACCACCACCGTTTTTGCTGCCTTGTCGTGCAGTCCCCGGCGACGCTTGTCGAACAACAACCAGCCGTAGATGACGGCGGCGACGACGCTGACTCCCGGCAGAAACACGAAAACGCCCGGCACCACCCAACGCAGTGAGGATGGGCCAGGACCGGGGATCTGGCCGGTTCGCTCCATCACCACCCTGGTGCCGGCCAGCATCTTGCCAGGTGTTTGGCCGCGGGACACGGTGAACCCGATGTAATAGGCAGCGGCGACCAGCCCCTGAGTGATCAAGACCGCAGGGGGGAGCCGCAGAGCATCCCCGGTGTCGAGGTCGATCCGGAATACCCGCACCACGATGAGGGCGATCAAGACCAGAACCACCCAATCGGCCGCGAACCCCGCCAGACGCCGCCAGGGTTCGGCGATTTGATCGTCGTCGATGGGACTGGGCAAGTCATGTTCGGTCATGTCACGGACGAGATCGTTCCTTCCCCGAGCCTCAGCAAGGGTTTTGTGTGCCTTGGGCACTCGTCATCGGGAGACGCGGATCGCTCGGAAGTTGCTCGAGGGCCTGGCGAGCCCAGGCGTGTCGGGGGTCGTCGCTGAATCGCCATGCCCGTTCGGGAGACGGGCCCGCCATGACGTTGAGGTAATACATGTGGTGCCCGGGAGCAGCCGCAGCCGGACCGTGAAATCCCCGCGGGACCAGGTACACGTCGCCGTCGCCCACCTTCAGCGTGTCGTCGATGTCGCCGTCGTCGGTGTAACAACTGAAGAACCCAAAACCGCCTTCGCCGTCGATGCGGAAATAGTAGATCTCCTCGAGCTCGATCTCAGCCTCGGTGGTCTCGTCGTGTTTGTGCGGGGGATACGACGACCAACTGCCTTCGGGTGTCAGCACTTCAACGGCGATGAGTTTGTCGGCGTCTGTCGCATCGGCACTGAGAAAGTTGTTGATCTGGCGAGTCCCCGCACCCCCTCCCCTGACTTCGACCTTTACGTCCTGAGCGGCGACCCTATACGGGTCGATGCGCCGGGTGGCTTGCGCCGTGCACAGGGCAACCTGGCACGGCCCCTGCGTGGTCATTCTGATGGCGGCGTCGATCGGCGCGTAGGCGAAATCGGTGACCGCGGCGAAAACACCGGCTCTGCCCTCGAGGCGAAAGGAGTGAGATTCCACCTCGATCGTGACACCGCCGGAGAGCGGAAGGATCGCCATCTCGGTGGTCCCGGTGCTGAGCTCATGGCTCGTGTCGGCCGCCAGGTTCACGACAGACAGGCCCGAGTACAGCCACCCTGCCCGTGTTGCGGTGATGTCCACCGAAGTCGCCCCGGCGCCGGTGGATTCTGCTGGATAGAACCGTCTAGCCATCCGCAAGATCCTCCAAGAATGCGAAGCTCTGCGCCGCGGCAACGACGGGGCCCTCACCGGATTCGGGCTCGGTCTCCAGCACCGTATCTTGCTCGATGACATACCAACCCTCGTAGCCCTGGGCCTCGAGCGTTTCGATGAAACCCCGTATGTCCACGCTGCCGCCACCCAGCGGAAGGAATAGGCCGTCGATCACGGCCTGGCGGAAGGCCAGGTCGCCGGAGCGGACCAGTCGCGCCAAACCCTCGTCGAGATCCTTGAGGTGGACATGAATCACCCGACCGGCGGCGGCCTTGGCGATGGCGACGGGATCGGCCCCCGCCAGCACCAGATGTCCGGTATCGATGCACAGATCAACCCGGGATTGCTCGAGCACACGCTCGACGTGATCCTGGCGCACCACTGCCATGCCCCAGTGTGGATGGAGGGCGGTCCTCAAGCCATGTCCGGAGACGATCTGGATGACGCGATCGAGACCGGTCAACAATGTGTCCCATTCGGCTTCTGTGAGCTCTATCTGGCGGTCGTAGCCTGCATGAGCCGAATCGGGCCCGAGCACCATGACCGGTGCGCCGGTGGCGGCGAGGGTGGCGGCCGCCCGATCCACATAGGCGAGGTTCTCGGATACCACCTCGGAGCGATAGAGGACCGCCGGTACGAAAGCACCGACGAGGGCGAGGCCGAAGCGATCGAGAAGCACTCGCAACTCGTCTCCATCTTCAGCCAAATAGCCGTCGGGGCCCAGCTCGGTAGCGGACAGGCCGACCTGCTGCATCTCGGCGAGCACCCGTTCCCGGTCCATCAGGTGGCCCCACCCGGGAGATCCATCCACCCCCCAGGTGATCGGTGCCCCGGCGATGCGGCTCAGAAACGTCATGCCACTTCGTTCAGGGTCACGATTCGCCCCTCCCGCGCCGAGACGGTGCAGGCCTCGGCAATCACCAGGGCGGCTCTCGCATCCTGCACCGTGCACTCGTTGGGCCCACCGTTGCCGACCATTTCGAGGAAGGCATCCATCTCGCTTGCGTAGGTTTCGCCGAAGCGCGGTATCCATTCGGTGTATGGATCGGTGGGTTGGGGGGCACCGGGCTCGACCGACCGCAGGGGAGTGCGCCCATCGAGACCGACGGCTATCGAGTCCTTTGTGCCGAAGACCTCCATGCGCACGTCGTATCCGACCGGGTCGTGGCGTGACCCGCACAGCACCGCAAGGGTGCCGTCGTCGAGCCACAGGGTCACTGCGGTCTGGGCGTAGTCGTCGAGCTCGGCGAACCAATCGAATGCCTTCGTGGCGCCGGCGGCGTGGACCCGAATGACCTCCCGATCGGTCACAAAGCGCAGAATGTCGAAGTCGTGGATCAGCTGATCCCGGAACTCGCCCCCCGAGCGTGCGATGTAGTCCTCGGTTGGCAGTTCGTAGTCATGGTGCTGTCCGATAACGAGTGTCAGGTCCCCGAGATCGCCGCCGGCGACAAGATCACGCGCCCTGCGGTAACCGGGATCGAACCGGCGATTGAAGCCCATTTGAACCGGCACATCGCCCTTTGTCACCGCGGCCACCGCCCGGTCGGCATCGGCGAGGTTCATCGCCAGCGGCTTCTCGCAGAACGCAGGCACCCGGTGGTCAACGGCGAGCTCGATCAGCTCGGCGTGTTTGTCGGCCGGTGTGGAGATGACGACGGCATCGACCGACTCCAAGAGCTCGGCTGCGTCCTCGACGATGTTGCCTCCGCAGCTTGTCGCCACCCGTTGCGATTGAGCGAGTATTGGATCGGTCACGATGATGGCGGACACGGCGGGGTGAAGGCTGAGGTTGTCGGCGTGAATCGCGCCGATTCGCCCGGCGCCGATGATGCCCACTTTCACCCGCCACCTCCCTCTCACGCGTCCGGTTGGCTGCTCCGCGTTGGAGCGCATTGGAACGTTCCAACAACGAACGGTATACTGTGAGTCGAGTCGATGTCAAGGCGCTTTTCCATCGATGGGAGGGCGGTGCGAGCGGCTCATGAACAGGGAGTGACGATGGAGACGGTGCGACTCACCACGGCTCAGGCCATCGTGCGCTGGCTGATAGCGCAACGCACCGAGATCGACGGTATCGAAGTTCCCCTGTTTCCCGGCGTGTTCGGGATCTTCGGCCACGGCAACGTGGTGTCCCTGGCCGAGGCCCTGGCAGCGGTCCAGGATGCGTTGCCCACCTGGCGAGGACACAACGAACAATCCATGGCGCTAGCCGCGGTGGCGTTCGCCAAGGCGAAGTCTCGGCGCCAGATCATGATCGCCACCTCGTCGGTGGGCCCGGGCTCGACCAACATGGTGACCGCTGCCGCGGTGGCCCATGCCAACCGGTTACCGCTGCTGCTGATCAGTGGCGATACCTTCCAGCATCGGATCGTGGACCCCGTTCTGCAGCAGGTCGAGCATTTCGGCAACCCGGCGACGACGGTGAGCGATGTCTTTCGGGCGGTGACCCGTTTCTGGGACCGCATCACCCGCCCGGAGCAGATCATCCAGACGCTGCCCCAGGCCCTGGCCATCATGCTCGATCCGGCCGAGTGCGGACCGGCGTACATCGGTCTGCCCCAGGACATCGCAGCCGAGGCATACGACTTCCCCGTGCGGTTCTTCGGCAAGACCGTGCACTACATCCGCCGGCCCGGTCCCGACGCCCGCGACATCACCGCGGCCGCCGCAGTGCTCGCCGCCGCCGCCAAACCGCTTTTCATCGCAGGGGGAGGGGTCCACTACTCGGGTGCGGTGGATGAGCTCACGGCCTTTGCCGTCGCCAGGGGGATCCCGGTGGTGGAGACGGTGGCAGGCAAGTCCACGCTGGTATACGACCACCCGAACTTCGCCGGTCCGATCGGGGTCACGGGAAGCACCTCTGCCAACGCGCTCGCCGCCGATGCCGATGTGGTGGTGGCGGTGGGCACCCGCCTCCAGGACTTCACCACCGGATCGTGGACGGTATTCGAGAATCCACGGATGCAACTGGTGTCGATCAACGTCGGACGGTTTGATGCCACCAAGCATCATGCGGTATCGGTTGTGGGCGACGCCCGAGTGTCGCTCGAGGCGCTGAACCAGGCCGTCGGCGACTATCACGCTCCGGCGGAATGGCTGCAGCGCAGCGGCGAGGAGAGGCGCCGGTGGTACGACTACCTGGACGATTACGTCGCCGGCGACTTCGACGTGCCGACGTATGCCCAGGTCATCCGGGCGGTCAACGACCTGGTGGACGACACCGACTATCAGGTGTCCGCCGCCGGGGGGCTTCCCGGCGAGCTCAACATGGGCTGGCAGGCAAAGTCGGTTGGCAGCTTCGACGTGGAATACGGCTATTCCTGCATGGGATATGAGATCGCCGGCGCCTGGGGAGCGAAGATGGCACTGCCCGATCGGGACGTCATCTCGTGGGTCGGCGATGGCTCCTACCTCATGATGAACTCGGATATCTACTCGACGGTCGCCACCGGCCACAAGGTGATCTTCATCGTGTGCGACAACGGCGGGTTTGCGGTGATCAATCGGCTTCAGGTCGGTACGGGCGGTGAGGAGTTCAACAACCTGCTGGAACACACGAGGAGGGCGGACGACACCAGGGTAGATTTCGTCAGCCATGCTGCGTCGCTGGGCGCCATCGCCGAGAAGGTCACCGGTATCGAGGAGCTTGGCGCAGCGTTCCGCAGGGCGAAAGATGCAGACCGGAGTTCCGTCATCGTGATCGACACGCATCCCTACGAATGGACAGACGGTGGCGGCTGGTGGGAGGTGGGGGTCCCCGAGGTGTCCGATCGCGAGCAAGTGCTGGTGGCGCGCGCCGAGTGGGATGCCGGGCGCAAAAACCAACGGGTTGGGATCTGGGCTGACGATGAGCGGTGATATGGCGCCGAGCCCATTGATTTGCCGATGAAACACCCCACGATCCTCGATGTCGCCGACGAAGCCGGCGTGTCGAAATCACTGGTCTCCCTCGTTATGAGGGGCTCGGACCGGGTCAGCCCATCGAGTCGGAAAGCCGTGCTGGAGGCGGCAAAGAGACTCGGGTACCGGCCCAACGCGGCAGCGCGCACCATGGTGCGGCAACGCTCCTATGTCGTAGGCGTGATGATTTCGAACCTCCACAACCCGTTCTTTGCCGACGTGATCGACGGCGTCGACGTGGCGGCCACAGCCGCCGGATACCGCGCCATCCTGACCACCGGCAACGGGGTGCCGCAGCGAGAACGCCATGCGATCGCAACGCTGCTCGAGATGCGGGTGGATGGTCTGATCCTGGTTTCCCCCTCCGGCCGCAATGAAGGTGCCATCGAGGCATCACATACGGTGCCGACGGTCGTCGTTGGCAAGGCGACGAGAGTCTCGACGGTCGACAGCGTCACCAACGACGACCGCCGCGGCGCTGAGATGGTCGTCGACCACCTCGTGGAGCTCGGGCACCGCGACATCGCCCACATCGACGGGGGTTCCGGAGCCGGCGCCAGGCCCCGTCGCACCGGTTACGAGTCTGCGATGCGATCCCACGGGTTGGCGAGCCACATCCGGTCGGTGCGGGGCGATTTCACCGAAGAGGGCGGCGGCGCCGGGATGCGGAGCCTGCTTGGCGAAGGGACCCGGCCGACGGCCGTCTTCATCGCCAACGACCTTGCGGCGATCGGCGCGCTCGCGGTGCTCGATGCCGAAGGGCTGGACGTGCCCGACGATATGTCGGTCGTGGGTTACGACAACATCACCCTCGCCGCCGGCCACCGCTTGGGGCTGACGACGGTAGATCAGCCTCGACACGACATGGGGCGCATGGCCGCGGGCCTCGTCTTGGAGAAGATCGGGCAGGACCGCCCGCCGTCCCGCCACGTTGTTCTCGCGCCCAAGCTGATCGCACGCGCGTCCAGCGGGCCCCCGGCTGTTTCGCGACCGGGGCAGAGCCCGTGATCGACGGACGATTGCATCGACGATCCAGAGAATCCGGGCCGCGTGGAACGTTCCAACCCATATACTGCACAGCAGGGCACCGCCAGCGCCGCGGGTGTTCTGAGACCGGGTTGCGATGAGCCGGTGACGGCAAGGAGCGAGCAATATGTTGGAGACCGGCTACAAGAGCCCTCTGCACGAAACGGTAAGCGCCTACCCGACGGATTTCTGGAATGACTCGTGCTCCGTCGAAGAGCTGGCGTACGCGATCGAACACGGCGCGGTCGGTGCTACCAGCAACCCGACGATCGTCGAGCAGGTCCTCAACAAGGAACGCCATTTGTGGGAGGACCGCATCCACGAGCTGATCGCGGAGAACGTTTCGTGGTCGGACGAAGACGTCATGGCGAAGGTATTCGAAGAGATCGCTCTCAAGGGCGCCGAGCTGCTCCTGCCCATTTTCGAACGCGAGAAGGGGTTGAAGGGACGGCTGTCGATCCAGACCAACCCGTCCTACTACCGCAACGTCGAGAAGATGGTCGAACAAGCGGTCCGCTACGACTCGTTGGCTCCCAACATGCAGGTGAAGTTGCCGGCGACGAGCCGCGGCATCGCCGCTATCGAAGAAGCCACCTACCGCGGGGTGAACATCAACGCCACGGTCAGCTTCACCGTTCCGCAGGCCGTTGCCGTCGGAGAGGCCGTCGACCGCGGCCTCCAGCGACGCGCCTCGGAGGGGCTGGCTACAGACGACATGACCCCCGTCACCACGATCATGGTGGGCCGGACCGATGACTGGATCAAGGTCGTGACCGAGAGAGATGGCATCATCGTGAGCCCGCAGTATCTGCCGTGGGCGGGAGTCGCCGTGTTCAAAAAGGCGCGCTCGATCTACGAGCAGCACGGGTTCCGCTCTCGCCTGCTGGCGGCGGCCTACCGGCATCATCTGCACTGGTCGGAGTTCATCGGCGGGGATGTCATTCTCACCATTCCATCGAAGTGGCAGAAGCTGTTCAACAACTCCGCGGTGGAGGTCAAGGAGCGGATCGACGATCCCGTCGCTCCTGAGATCATCGAGGAGCTATACGACAGGGTGCCCGACTTCCGCAAGGCGTACGACGAGGACGGCATGACCGCCGACGAATTCGACACCTACGGGGCCACCGTGCGGACGTTGCGTGGTTTCATCGCTTCGTACCATGAGTTGACCAGGGTCATTCGGGAAGACTTCATGTTGCCCAACCCGGATGTGCGGTAAGGCGCGATAGTCGACGAGCCCTACCGGGCGTTTCACGGTGGCCCTCGAATCGAAGGACCCAAACCCCAGATTTCCGCCCCACCACCGGACCCGTGCGGTTACGCTCGCGGTGGGAGTTGCGCCATGGACGGGATCGGGGAACCTGCAGCCAGGCCGCCGTCGCCCGAGTCGTCGAGCGACAGGCTAAATGTCGCCCTCCTTTCACTGGGTGCACTTATCGTCATCCTGCTCATCGCTGTGCTCATCGTGCTGGTCACCAGAGACAGCGGAAACGAGTCCGCAGCCGACACGTCTTCTACGGAGGTACCACCCACTTCCACCTCGGAGCCGGTGACGACGAGTTCCATGGAGTCAACCACGACTACTGCGGCTCCAACGACTACCGCTGCGGCTCCGACGAGCACCACTGCGGCCCCAACGGCGACCACCGCGGCCCCTTCGCCCGGCGAGGTTTCGCTGCCGGCCTTCGTCACGAACGACTGCATCGGCTACGACCCGATGGCTCTCGAGATCGAGGACCTGGGCGCTCTCGGCTGGCGACTCAACGCCGGGTCGAGCCAGCTGCTGCTCTACAACGACGAGGCCGACGCCCTACGCGGCC
Organism: Acidimicrobiia bacterium; assembly: GCA_036985755.1. Lineage (GTDB taxonomy): Bacteria > Actinomycetota > Acidimicrobiia > Spongiisociales > UBA5794 > JACZST01. The sequence goes on from BTQG01000005.1 coordinate 25,188, forward strand.
TGGCCGTCGCCGGCAACTACACCGAGCTGTGTTTCATCGGGCGGGGCAATACGAGGCCCGATCGCATGGAATACATCCGCGAGTTCTGGAACGGTGACTCTGGAATCGCGGTTCCCATCCCCGGGCCCGAAAACTGCCTCGACTACGACCCGGCGGCCCTCTTTGTCGAGGACATGGGTGCTCTTGGCTGGCGGCTCAGCGCCGGGTCCGTCCCGCTCGTGGGTTACGACAACGAGGCCGATGCCCTACGCGGCCAGGCCCTCGCCGCCAACTACACCCAGAGGTGCCTTATCGGGATCGGCAATTTAAGGGCCGATCGCTTCCGCTACCTCCACGAGTACTGGAAGTAGCCCTCCTTCGGGATGACCCAGGTTCCGGTGGCCGAGGCCAGCGCCGGCATCAACACGACGGAGATCTCCGAACGAGGGAGATGGAGAGGCTGGAATCGCGTGGAGTCCCAGCCCTACCGGGCGTTCCACGGTGGGTGGAGATGGGTCATGATCCGGTCTTCGGCGCGTTTGCGCTGCTCATCGTCCGAGAACCACAACTCGACGCGCTGGTCGGCCTGGCTGGCGACAAGCACGTTGTGATTGACCCTGCACTTGGTCGATTGTCCCTCGGAATAGCAGTTCTTCGGCTCGATCGAACCGTAGCCACGCGGCCCGAACCGCTCCGCCAGGTTGTGGCACTCGCCGACGTAGACGACGGTGTCGTCGACCACCACGAGGTAGATGCCTGCGCCCGTCGGAGCACCATCGAGCGTGAACTTGCAGAAGGGCCCCCGGCCGTGGCGTGACAGGTGCTCGGTTGCCACCTCGGCGTAGTGCTCCTGCGGCAGGAATTCAGCGATCGAACCGTCCGGCGAGCGCTCGGGATGGATCTCTCCCACGAAGTCGAATCTCAGCCCCTCCAGTTGCACGATCTCACCCGCATCTCTTCTGCGGATCATACGCGTGGCAAGACCGCACGATGCGTCCTTGTCGTTGAGGCGCTAGCGGCTCTCGACGTCGGCCTTGAACGAGTCCAGTCCGCGTTGCGATACCCGACCCGCCCACCATGACAGCAACGGCGCCAGCAGTCCCCGCATGCCGGCCAGGTTGGGGACCATGCGCATCGTCATCAGAGTCGACCCTTGGTTCTCCTCGAAGCTCGCCTCCCATGTCGTGTTGTAGGGGTCCGACAGGGACGCCGCCATCAGCGCGTCCGGCTCATACCGGGTGATCTCGAGCGTGCCCTCGATCCGACGACCTGGTGGGATCTTGTCGACCGCGTGATACGTCGTGCCGACGCCGACGGGCCCTTCGCTCGTCTTGGTTCGCTCCAGGGAGTCGACGTACCAGTCCGGGATGCGCTCGAGTTCCGACCACGCAGCAAAGACCACCGGCACCGATCGGTCGATGACAACCGAATTCGTGATTTCCATGGCATCTCCGGGGCTCGTCTCAGCCACCACCCTACGTGCCCTGCGCACCTGGATGACCCGGCTGTGGGGAGGATCAGTCCAGCACGGTGCCGCGCAGCCACGTCAGCAGCGCACGCGGCAAGTCGACGGCACGACTGGCGAAAACGATCGGCCCGCCGACGCCCTCCTGCCGGTCGTCGCTGAGCCTGGAGACGAAGTACAGCTGCTCGATCGTCGGGGGCCCGATGGCGAGCTGCGCGGGCACGCCGTAGTCGAGCCCGGTGGCCGCTCGATATGCCATCTCGAAGGCGGTGCTGCGACCGACCCCGCCCCCGCAATGCAGGTACACCCGGCCGTTCGACTGCTCCATGACGGCGAGGAAGCGCTGGATCATCTCGGCATCGGGGGCGCGGCCGTCGTCGAGTGGTATCGCGACGTACTCGATGCCGAGCGCGGCCAGCTCTTGTGGGTCGTCGAGAATCGGATCCCCTACCGCCCCGGTGCGGAGGTCGACGACCGTCGTCACCCCCATCGCCGCCAGGCGCTCGAAGGCGTCCCCAGTCGGTTGAGCCCCGACCAGCAGACGATCGTCGACCTCACGGAAGTTCATGATCTGGAGGCCGGCGATTGTGATGCGCTCGTCGAAACCGGCGGCCCGTGCGCCGAGGACCGAACCGAAGACAGCGACATTGGCGACGATGGTGACCAGCACATAGGCGCCGGCCACCAACATCGGCCAGCGCCACCAGCGTCCCCTTCCGACGTTCCTCAGCCACTGAATCATGGACTTCCTCGCTCGGGCGACCCGTTGTGTGCCGCAACGGTATATGGACCTTCGAGAAACCGGGGCGAGAAGGGCGGGTGTCGCCGAGCGACTGTGGCGCTCAGCTTGTGTTGCGGATCGCGGCGAGGAACGGTTCGCCGAACGTCGCCAGCTTCTTGGGGCCGACCCCGCTGATGGCCAGCATCTCGGCCTCCGTCGTCGGTCGTTGCTCCGTCATCGCCAGCAAGGTGGCGTCACTGAACACCACGTACGCCGGCACGTTCCGTTCGTCGGCGAAGGTGCGGCGCAACGCCTTGAGCTCGGCGAACAGTGGCGAGTCGCGTAACCCTGGGTCGGCGACAACGACTGCCGGGCGCGTCGCCTGGCGTTGCGCGCTCAGGCCGTCGAGGATGTCGGTGTCGAGGCAGACATCACACGAGGTCCGGCACCGGTCGAGCTGTTCGCCGAACCAGCCCGCCACCGATTGATGCCGGCAGGAGCGCCTTTCTGCCCAGTTGTACATCGAGCGCACCTGGTCGTGATGCCATTGGGCCTGCTCGGAGGTGTCGGTCATTCGCTCGATGTTGATCACGTCCGCCCATGAGTAGAAGAGGATGCAATCGCTTGTCAGGCCGTCCCTCCCCGCCCTGCCGATCTCCTGGTAATAGCCCTCGATCGATTTCGGCATGTCGCGATGGATGACGTAGCGGACGTTGGACTTGTCGATCCCCATGCCGAAGGCCACGGTGGCACAGACGACCTCGATGTCATCGCGGGTGAACGCGTCGTGCACCAGGGTGCGCTGCGCGGCGTCCAAACCGGCGTGGTAGGGCAGTGCTCTGATGCCGAGGCTCACCAGGTACTCGGCGGTCGACTCTGCCGACTTCCTCGACAGCGTGTACACGATGCCGCTCTCGCCGCGGCGGGCCAGGCACAGTTTGCCGATCGACTCCTTGACCCTGATGCGGCGCCCGTCGTGTTCCCCCTTCTTGTACACGTGGATATGCAGGTTGGGACGGAAGAACGAGCCGCGGAACCGGGCGGGATCGCTGAGCCCGAGCTGAGCCTCGATGTCCCTGGTGACCTCGGCGGTTGCAGTGGCGGTGAGGGCGAGCACCGGACCTCCGAAACGCTCCTTGAGGCCGCGCAGGTTGCGGTAGGAGGGACGAAAGTCATGGCCCCATTGGCTGATGCAGTGCGCTTCGTCGACGGCGACGAGCCGGAGATCGATGCCGACTAGCGCAGATCCGACCGAGGCCTCGATGCCCTCCGGCGCCGCATATACCAGCTCGTACTCGCCGCGTCGCATCCGCTCGACTCGATTTCTCCGTTCCCCTGGCTCCAGGCTCGAGTTGAGGAACGTCGCCCGTACCCCGAACTCGCTGAGTGCGTCGACCTGATCCTTCATCAGGGCGATGAGCGGGGAAACGACGAGCGTTGTCCCCCCGAGCACCCTGGCGACGAGTTGGTAGGTGAGCGACTTGCCGGCGCCGGTTGGCATGATCCCGATGCAATCGCGCCCGGCAATGACGGCCTCGATGATGTCGCGTTGTCCCTGCCGGTACGACGAATAGCCGAACGTGTCGCTCAGCTCCCTATCGACCGAGGCCATCCGGACGTCGATGATCTCTTGCGCCAGCTCCCGGAGAGAAACCACGTTGCCCGGCGAGAAGGTCTCGGGGCCGAGGAGCCACGTGTGGCGAAGCCGGGCAAGCAGATCGGCACCATCATCGAGACGACCCTGTGCGATCAGCGATCGAAGCCGTTCGATGTCTTCGCTCACCACTGAGGTTTCATACTCGCCGGCCACGGCCGGCAAGGTACTGCCACAGAAGCCACAAGCCGACTGCCGATGTCGTCGTTAGGCCGGAGTCCCCGGTATGCTTCTGGTCGCCGCACCGGGTGGAGGCCAGCGCATCGTCGCTTCCCCGGTGATCTGACGGCTCAGGTTCTCGCCCGGCTGGACCGCCTCTTCGGCCGACTCTCGATCCGTCTGGACAGGCGGTCGAGCAAGAGATCGGCACATTCAGCGACGTCCCATCGGGACCAGGAGTTTCACCATGACCACGTTCGCCCAGCTGGGCTTACCCGACCCGCTCGTCCGCGCCCTCGCCGAACAGGGCATCGTCGAGCCTTTTCCCGTCCAAACAGCCACCATCCCGGATGTCCTCGACGGCAGGGACGTTTCCGGAGAGGCGCCCACCGGGTCCGGCAAGACCCTCGCTTTCGGTCTCCCCCTGCTCGCCAGGGTGGACAAGGCGGGCAGCCGTCGGCCCCGCGCCCTGACCCTGGCCCCTACCCGCGAGCTCGCCGAACAGATCAAACAGGAGCTGATGCCCCTCGCCGGCGCCGTCGGCCGCCGCGTGCTCGCCGTGTACGGCGGGGTGGGATACGGGCCACAGAAGGGCGCACTGCGCAAGGGCGTCGACGTCCTGGTTGCTACCCCCGGCCGGCTCGAGGACCTCATCGAGCAGGGTTCCGTCGACCTCGGTGAGGTCGACATCGTCGTCGTCGACGAGGCAGACCGCATGGCCGACATGGGATTCCTTCCCGCGGTGCGGCGAATTCTCGACCGCACCGCGAAGTCTCGACAGACCCTGTTGTTCTCGGCGACACTCGATGGCGACGTGGCGGCGCTGAGCCGCCGTTACCAGCGGGATCCCGTCCGCCACGAGGCGGGCACGGTCGAGTCGGAAACGATCGACGCCAGACACCACTTCTGGTTGGTGCAGCACCACGATCGCGTCCAGCACACCGCGGACGTCGTCGGGGTGGCAGGTCGCTCCATCGTGTTCACCCGCACCCGCCACGGCGCCGACCGGCTCGCCAAGCAGCTCACCAAGCTGGGAGTGGGTGCGGTTGCCATGCACGGCGGACGCTCCCAGAACCAGAGAAACCGCGCCTTGAAGGCCTTCTCTACCGGTCGCGCCCAGGCGTTGATCGCCACCGACGTTGCCGCAAGGGGCATCCACATCGACGACGTCGCATCCGTGATCCATTTCGATCCGCCGGGCGACCACAAGGACTACTTGCATCGGTCGGGTCGCACCGCCCGTGCCGGGGCCTCAGGAACGGTGGTCAGCCTGGTGACCGGCGATCAGCAGCGGACCGTCCGTCGTATGCAACAGGATCTCGACCTGAGAGCACCGATCGAGGCGCCTCGACTCGAAACGCTCCGTAGCGGAGGGCACCGCATCGGCGACCCCGCTTCCGAGGTCCCGGGGAGAAAGGCGAAGTCCCGGCCGCCGGCGGCACGCCCCACTTCCCCGGTCGATGGTTCCCAGAGTGTGTACGTGGCGAACCTGCCCTGGGGAGCCACCGCCGAGGACATCCAGGGGTTGTTCGGACGCTACGGCGAGGTGTACTCGGCCACGATCATCGCCGACCGGCGAACCGGGCGCTCCAAGGGGTTCGGTTTCGTCGACATGGCCAGGCCGGCAGCCGCGCGTACCGCGGTGGAAGCATTGCACGGCTCCAAGCTCGACGGTCGCGACCTGACGGTGAGTATCGCCCGGCCGAGGCGCCGCCGCCACTGAGCCGACGCTGACTGATCTGCTGATCGACATGGCAGTGGGCGCATCATTCAGCGCTCGTGGCGTGACTTGAGCTTCGTCAGCTCCCTTGCCATGGATACCAGGCCGCCCTCCCATTCGTCGTCGCTCTGGCCGGGGAAACGGGCCAGGGTGAAAAGCACGTCGACGCCGTCGGCGTTGGGAACCACCCGAATGGGGAGGGGAGGCCCAAAGGGGGCTTGTCGGGGCGCCAGGTAAAGGTCGATTCGCCCGGCCGCGGGATCGGCATCGACCTTCATGTGCACCTCGCCACCCATGAGGGGCACGGTTGCCAGAACTTCCCCATCACCGGACGGCGCTGCCGGGCCGGAGAAGAACTCGGTGCCCCACTCGGGGTGGGTGACCGGGTCGGAGAGGTCGGATACCACCTGGTCGAAGGGTGCATCGATGGTGATGCGCACGGTCTCTGTGGTCAGGGTCGTCATGGGCTCCTCCTGGGTCTGGATGATAAGCGTCAGGGTACTTGACGATACAGAGAACGTCAAGGAAGTTGACGATATTTCCTCTAGACTGGTGTCATGCCCTCACCCACCAATCTGTCCCGTCTCCTGCTCGATCGCTTCCGCTGGTTCGATCAGGCGCTGCTCACCACGCTGCACGATCGCCTCGGCGTACAACTGACGTCAGCCCAGTCCCTGCTGTTCGCAAACCTCCCGCTCCAGGGAGCCCGCCAGTCCGATCTGGCACGTCGTCTCGGAGTCAGCCGACAGGCGGTCAACGAGCTGGTCGGCGGACTCGAAAAACGAGGCCTCGTCGAACTCGTCGCCGACCCGAACAGCGGCAGATCGAAGCTGGTCCGCCCCACCACCCAGGGCCGGAAGAGCATCGACGTGGCGCTGGAGACCTTCGCACGGCTCGAGAAGGAGCTGCGCGCCCGCATCGGCGAGCGGGTGGTCGATCAACTGCGGGGGGCTCTCGATGCCGACTGGGGGGACCCACCCGGGGGTGAGTGATTGCCCCGACAACTCGCCAAAATTCGACCGTATTCGACGTCACACCTTGTGAGTAGGCTCGGAGGGCCATTGGGAAAGCGAGCTGAAAAGAGAGGTGCCCTCCATGGCTGGCCCCGTTATCGCCGATGTCACCGCCCTTGTCGTAACCGACCCACAGAACGATTTTCTCAGTGAGAAGGGCGCGTTCTGGGATGCGGTGAAACAGAGCGTCATCGAGAACAATACGATCGAGAACATCGAGACCATGTTCCAGGCTGCGAAAGCGGGCGGGGTACCGGTGTTCATCTCGCCCCACTATTACTTCCCGTGGGACCACCGCTGGGAGTTTGGCGGCACGATCGAAAAGGCGATGCACGATGTCGGTATGTACGATCGGCCGGACCCGCTCGACCTGACCGGGTTCGAAGGCTCGGGCGCCGATTTCCTGGATCGGTACAAGCAGTACATCCACGACGGCGAGACCGTGGTGGCCAATCCACACAAGGTGTACGGCCCGGAGAACAACGATCTCTTCCTCCAGCTGAGAAAGCGTGGCATCGATTCGGTGTACTTGTGCGGCATGTCGGCCAATCTGTGCACCGAGGCGCATCTGCGGGCAATGCTGGAGAGCGGATTCGATGTGACGGTGGTCAGGGACGCCACTGCGGCGGCCATACTTCCCGAGCTCGGTGACGGTTATGCGGCGGCGCTCACCAACTTCAAGTTTCTCGCAGGAGCCGTCGTTGCCACCGAGGAGGCGTCGCTGGCCCTCCGGAACGCCAAGACGAACTAGGAGGGTGGTCGGGAATACTCCGGCGGGGCGCCGCGGTACTTTGAGACCAACTCAGTACTGCGCCAGCCCAGCGGCGTCTCGTTGTACTCGTCATTTGCGACCGCCCTCCTAGGGTCACCGGCCCGGTGGTGGGCATCGGCCGTGTTACGCCACGACATCCCGACTCAATTCAGATCCCGGCCAGGCCGATGGTGATTGAGGGCGCGGGTAGGGGGGCCTGAGCCGATGAGGATCATCCCATGGAGAAACGCGCCGTTCTCGTCATCGCGGCCTTCGCCCTTGCGGTCGGGGCTTGTGCCGCCGATACCGACTCCCTTACCCCAGCCGGTAGCGCCCCCACCGAGGAGGTGGCGGTAACGACCGCCCCGACAACGACGACCACCACGGTGTCACCGGCAACGCCCACGACCGCCCCCACAACGACGACAACGGCGGCCCCCACAACGACGACAACGGCGGCTCCTTTCTCTCCGGAGTTGCTGGCGATGCAAACCGCCTTCGAGCGCAGCGCCGCGGTGAGCTCGGGCCGGATGGAAGGATTGATCGAGATCACCGGGCTCGACCCGTCCCAGGGTCCCACCGAGATTCGGATTCCGTTCGGTGGTGCCTTCGACAACGCCACCGGCAACTTCTCCTTCTCCATGGATTTGAGCGGCATCGCCGCCGCTGCCGAAGATGACCTTCCACCGGAGTTCGCCGGCATGTTCGACGAGATGGAGGTTCGCCAGATCGGCGATAGGGCCTATCTCAAGTTCCCGTTCTTCGCCGTGCTGTTCGGGGCGGAGACCCCATGGATCTCGATGCCGGCCGAAGAGGGAGACGTCGCCACCAGCGGATTCTCGGCGACAGCGCCGGGAAACCCTTCCGAGATCCTCGGCTCGTTCGAGGATGCCGGAGCCACCGTCGAGGTGATCGGCACCGAGACCATCAACGGGGTGACTGCGACCCACTACCGCGCCGTATTCGACATGGAAGCTCTGCTGGCCCAGGCGACGCCCGAGGAGCGGGCCGAGCTCGAGGCTCGGGGCCCCCTCCCTCTCGACTTTTTGCCCATGGACGTTTGGATCTCTGATGATGGCCTGGTGGTGCGTTTCGTCATGGAGATCGATGGCAGCGCCATCGAAACCACCCCCGAGGAGAGTTTCGGTCGGTTGCTCATGCGGTACGACCTGTTCGACCTTGGCTCCGATGTCGTGATCGAGCCACCACCGCCGGGGGAGGTAACCGCTATCGAAGATCTCGAAGGTTCCCTCGGCTTTGCAACCTGACCGGCCGGACGTCGGGCGAGACCCGGCGACGGGCTCGGCGATCCTAAGGTCCAACGGCGATGAGCAGCAGCACCGAGGTCTGGCCCAATGGAGAACCGACGGTCGGCGACACCGCCGAACGCTCCCGAGCGATCACACAGGGGGACATCGAGTCCTTCACTGCGATAAGCGGAGATCGCAACCCGCTCCACTATGACGAGGCGGCGGCAGCGAGTACCTCGTTCGGCCGGATCGTCGTACAGGGCGGCGTCACAACGGCGATCCTCAACGCGGTGGTAGCCGAGCAACTCCCCGGCCCTGGCACGGTCTTTCTCCACGTCGACTGGAACTTCCTGGCGCCGGTTCGGCCCGGTGATGTCATCACCGGTCGAGTGGAGGTCGTCGAGGTTCGCTCCGACAAGCCGATCACCAAAGTGAAGACCACGGTGGAACGCGACGATGGCGTGCTCGCCGTCGACGGCGAAGCGCTGTGTTACACGATGCCGCTGCCGGGCTGAGCACAGGCTCAACCGTCGGCGGCGGCCTGGAGATGGGCGGCGATCTCGGCGTGATACGCAAAATTGGCGGGGACCCCGCCCGAATGCAACATCACGATCGTGGACCCCTGTTGGTAGCGGCCCTCCGCCACATGGCCGAGGAGGCCGGCGAACACCTTGCCCGAGTAGACCGGGTCCAGCAAGATGCCCTCCCTGGATGCCATCGAGACGATGGCATCCAGGCACTCGCTGGTGGCATCCCCGTACTCAGACCCGACGTACCCGGCGTCGATCGTGTAGTCGCCTCGACCCTGGTCCGGTTCGCTGCCCATGAGCACACCCAACGCCTGCCACCATTGCTCGAGGTACCGCTCGCATTCATCGACCGGCCGGTTGACGCTGATCCCAACGACCTCGGTGTCGATTCCGAGAGACCGTAGCGTGAGCAGGTAGGCAGTGAAGATCCCTCCAGTCCCGAACGGCGTATAGATGGCGTCCGGCTCCAGGTTGCGGTCATCCAGTTGCTCGATGAGCTCCAACGCACCCTCGACGTAACCCAGACAGCTGTGTGGCGTTGTGCCGCTGATGGGCACGAAGTGCGGTGTGCGTCCCTCGCCGCGGAGCCGATCGCACACCGTTGCCGCCTCCCGGTCGAGATCCCAGTGATCATCGGTGTCGGCCATCACGATTTCGCCACCCATGAGATGAACGGTGAGCAGGTTGCCTTGCAACTGGGCGTGCTCGTCGCTGCTGAGCACCAACACCACATCGAGCCCGAGTTTTCGAGCGGCGGCGCTGGTGAGCCTGGCATGGTTGGACTGGGCGGAGCCGCAGGTGACGATCACATCAGCTCCCGCCTGGATTGCCTGAGCCAACTCGTACTCCAGCTTGCGCGCCTTGTCCCCACCGAGCCCCAGCGGTGTCAGGTCGTCTCGTTTCAGCCAGAGATCAATCCCGAGATCGGCACCGAGATGGACGAGTGGCTGGAGGGGAGTGGGTCCCTCCATGAGCTGGACGGTGGGAAACGTGTCGAGTACGGCGCGCATGTCCGCCGTGCCGCCGAGCGAATGTTTCATGGGCCCCGAAGCTAGCTGCACTCGAGGTCATCTCATCGATAATCCGGAACGAACTGAGCGGTGCCGTCGTTGAGCCTTCCGTGCGCGCACGACTCACCATCACCGGCATCGCCCTGGCCCTGCTGGCTGCGGCATGTTCGGGCGGCGAGACTTCGACAACGTCAAGCGAGTCGAGCACGACCGTCGCCCCGCCGACGACGGGCGAGACACCTGCGGGGGCAACGTCGAGCACGGCGACAGACGGTGGGGCGGCGTTGACCGCTACGGCCGCCGACGGCTGGAGCCTGACGACCATCGGGGAAGGTATCAAGCCCGTCCTGGCGCTGGACCCGGACGACAACGTCGGGATCGCCTATCTGCTGGAGCGACTCGACGAGGGTTTTGTCGCTTATGCCGACTCGGCATCGGGGTGGAACATTGACACCTTCGTTGAGGGGTACTTCTACGGGCCCATCGGGCTCGACTTCGACTCTCTCGGTGTCCCCAGCATCGTGTGGCACGACCATCAGGACGTCTCGTTCCAACCGGAGCTCGGATCGCTCGTCTACGCGGTGCGCACCGATGCGGGATGGGAAATGATCGACGGAACGGACGACGGTCACGACGGGTGGGACTCCACCCTGGCGCTGGGACCGGATGACACGGTTCACGCGGCAGGGATCGATCCCTCGCAGTTCGGTAGCGAGGATGGCGTCGAGTACTACCGGCTATCCGGAGGGGAATTCACCGTTGAGGCGATAGGGACGGGGCCCGTCCCCTACGAATTCAACGTGGCGCTCGCCGTCGCCGGGGACGGAGAACCGGCGTTGAGCTATCACGATGCCGAAGCCGGTGTGCTGCGCTTCGCCCGCCGCCAGGGCGGCACCTGGTCGATCGAGACGGTGGACCCCGAGGTGGGAACGGGCAAGTACTCGTCTCTTGCCATCGACGCCGAGGGCCGTGCGCACATAACGTATCTGTTGCAGACGGGCTCGACGACCGGCGTCATTCGTTACGCCGTCGAGGGTGCAGATGGCTCCTGGACCATCGAGGACATTGCTGAGCTCGATTCGATCAAGACCGGCTTCACCGGGGCACGACGTATCACCTCATTAGCACTCGCCGCCGACGGCACCCCCCACGTCGTCTTCTCCGATGAGGCCACCATGTTCTACGGTTCCCGGGGTGAAGCCGGTTGGCAGGTCACACCGGTGGTCACCGCAGGCTCCCGGCCCTTGGGTCAACTGGTGAGCATGGAGCTCGCATCGGACGGCTCGGTCCACATTGCGTTCTACGAAGTCACCAATGACGATCCGCTTGCCGGGGTCGTCGGCTACCTGTCGAGCAACGGGACGTCCTAGCCGCCATAGGCTGCCAGCACCCTCCTACCTCATATGGTGTGGAGGCTCGATGCTGTCGAAGAACTCGTTGCGTGTCTTCTCGTTGTCGAGGAACGAACCAAGCAAGGCGGTAGTGCGCATGTGGGTGTTCTGCTTCTTGGCTCCTCGCATCGCCACGCACAGATGGGTCGCCTGCACCACAACGCCCACCCCCTGAGGCTCGACGAGGTCATCGATCAGCTCGGCGATCTGTCGGGTCATCCGCTCCTGGATCTGGAGGCGGCGAGCGAAGGCCTCGACGACACGGGGAATCTTGGAGAGGCCGACCACCTTCTTGTCTGGCAGGTAGGCGACGTGTGCCTGGCCGAAGATGGGCAGCAGGTGGTGCTCGCACATGCTCCAGAAGTCGATGTCGCCGACCACCACCATCTCCGCGTAGTCCACATCGAACAACGCATCGTTGAGCAGCTTGACCGGGTCGACCGTGTATCCGAGCAGGATCTCGTCGTACATGCGCGCTACCCGATCGGGTGTGTTGCGCAGCCCGTCGCGCTCCTGGTCTTCGCCGACGGCCTTGAGGATATGGGCTACGGCGTTGGCCACCTCGATCTTGCATTTGGCGTCGAGCACCGGCCCGTCCTCGAAGTTCGCCGCCATCTCGTCACTGATCAAGCGCATTGCCGCTCCTTTCCTCGATCCCGCACAGTACTCCGGTGATTTCGAGCCCGGGTCTGGACGATGCCTCTGGCGACTATGGTCAATCGATGGCTCAGATCACCATCCAGAAGCTCGGCGATTCTTGTCTACGCGTCGAGGTCGGCGACCACAGCGCGCTCATCGATCCGGGTTTCTATGTTTGGGGCCTGGCCGAACTCGACCTCACCGCGATGCCGGCGCCCGATCGCCTCCTCATCACCCATAGTCACCCCGACCACCTTTCGCTCGAATTCGTTCAAGCGTTGGTGACCGCCCACCCGGCAATGGTGATCGAGAGCAACGAGGATGTCGTGGCCCAGCTCGCCGATGCCGGCATCGAAGCCACCACCGATTCGGTCGAGTGGACCGCCCAGTTCACCACACCACACCAGCAGACACCCACGGGATCCCAGCCGCAGAACATCGGATTCGTCGTTGGGGGGGTGTTTGCGCATGCGGGCGACAGTTACACCTTTGACGCGGCACCACCGGTGTTGGCGCTGCCACTGTTGCCACCATGGGGGTCCAGTACCGAGGCGGTGATCCTGGCCAAACGGCTCAAACCGCAATACATCATCCCTACCCACGACTGGCATCTCGAGCAGCGTGGGAGGCAATGGCTCTACGGCGCGATCGAGCAGGCGCTCGCCGCGGAAGGCATCACCGTTCTCCCCCTCGATGACTTCGAGACGGTAAGCCTCGACGTCGACTGAGGAACACGCAGGGAGGACGATTCGTAGGGGACCGGCTGTGAGCTCGCCGCGGGTCACAGCCAGTGTCGCGCGGTGTCGGCGGTCGCACGATAGGGTTTCTGATATGAGCACGCCCGACGAGCCGAGCAGGCCGCGGCAGCTGGTTTCGACGTTGTCGAGGGACTGGAAGGAGATCGGGGGGCTTGGTCGTTTTGGGGTGATCGGTCTCGTGCTTGCGCTCATCCTCACCATCGGCCTCGGATTTTCGATCACCCGGTCGGCGCGCGGCCATCTCCTCGAGGCGCGGGCGTCGATGGTCGAAGCCGCGATTGGTGGCCTTCCGTTTGTCTCGACCGAGACTCCGCTCGACGCAGCCGCCCTGTCTTCCCTCGACGCCGACGTCCGGATCCGGATCCTCGGTGGAGAGACGGTGCGAGTAAAGGTGTGGACGGCGGATGGGACCATCGTCTACTCGGACGCCAAGAAGCTGATCGGGGAGCGCTTCGAGCTCTCTGAGGCGGCGCAGATCGCCTTCTTCGGGGGAACCGGGACCCAGGTCTCGGATCTTTCCGACGCCGCCCACGCCATCGACCGCATGTTTGGCGAGCTCATCGAATTCTACGTGCCCGTCGTCGGCGACTTAGGGGAGGTCGTCGCCGTTGTCGAAGTGGAACAGGACGTAACGGCGTTGAATGCCGCCCTTGGCAGGATCACTCGCAACGTCTGGTGGTCGATCGGGCTCGGCCTCGCCGCGCTCGGGCTCTTCATGGGTGTGTTGGCGATGGTCCGAGCCCGTGAGATGAACCAGCGACGGCGCCAGGCCGAGGAGCTGCTGCAATCGTCGTTTCTTGCCGGGGAGCAGGAACGCCGAAGGATCGTTGGAGCGCTTCACGATGACATCGGTCAGCCGATGTACCGGGTGCTGTACGGCCTCGAGGGGTCTCGTGCCAGGCTGGGCGCCGACGACCCGGTTTACGATGAGCTCGGCCACCTCGAGGAAATCGTGCGAGAGATGGACGGCACCCTGCGCAACGAGTTGCGAATTCTCCAGGTCGAGCTTGCCGCCGACACGGGACTCGATGTTGCGCTGGAGGATCTCGTGGCGCTCACCGGCGATGAGACCGGCCTCGATGTGACACTCACGGTCAGTCTGGTGGCCTCGCCTCCTCGGGAGCACAGCACGGAGCTGTACCGAGCGGCGCGCGAGGCGATCACCAACGTGCGAAAACACGCCAGGGCCACACGGGTCACCATGTCCGTGTATGAGGACGGGCGCTGTTTCGTGTTGGAGGTCATCGATGATGGTATCGGCGTGCTGGATGAGCCGGGCCTGGGGCTCTCCACAACGCGGCAACGGTTCAGGGTGCTCGGCGGCGACATCGACGTGTCGTCGATCTCCGATGGTGGAACCCGCTTTCACGCCTGGCTGCCCTTCACCGGATTGGAGGGCACATGAGGATCGTGCTCGCCGATGATCACCGTGTGGTGCGCGAGGGGATCCGGTACATGCTGAGCGACGAGCCCGATGTCGAGATTGTCGGCGAAGCCGAGACCGGTGACGAATTGCTGGGACTCATCGAGTCTGAACCGGTCGATGTCGTCCTGCTCGACGTGCGTATGCCGGGCATGAGCGGGTTCGACGCGTTGGAGCGGCTCGTGGAGATAGCCCCGCAGGTGCGCGTGCTCATGCTGTCCATGCACGACCAGCCTGCCTATGTGCGTCGCGCCATGGAGCTGGGTGCAGCAGGATATGTGCTCAAGAGTGCGGGGCGTGACGAGCTGCTGAGCGCGCTGCGGGTCGTCGCTGAGGACGGAACCTACCTGCCAAGCGAGTTGATGGAACCGCTGATTGCCGGTGTGGCCGGGAGAAAAGGGCGGAACGGAAAACTCAGCCCCCGAGAGTCTCAGGTGCTCCGGCTTGTGGCCGACGGACTCGAGAACAAGCAGATCGCGGTGGAGCTGGCGCTCTCTGAAGCGACGGTGAAGACCTATCTGCGTGGGGTGTTCGAACGCCTCGAGGTGTCATCGCGTGCCGAGGCGGTTGCGGTCGGGATTCGCCTCGGCGTCATCGAATAGGCGGCCATCGCGAGGCCGGTATGTCTGAAGCGATCGCATATACTGCCTGGATGGAACCAGGACACATGCTGACCGCCGCCCAGGCTGCGTTCCGTTTCGATCCCGGCGACTTCGATCACATGAGCGGGTTCGGGTGGGGGATGATGGGGATCGCCTGGCTTGTCGGGCTCACCCTGATCGGAGTGGTCGCCTGGGTGCTGCTCCGGGCAACCCCTCGTCGCAACGACAACGATTCGAGGGCCACGGGCTCCGCCGAGGCGATCCTCGCTGATCGTTTTGCCCGCGGCGAGATCGACGACGAGGAGTACCGGCGCCGCCTCGACGCCCTCCGCAACTAACGATCATCTCGCTCCAGGGTGTTTTCAGATCCTTCGACGCGCAGCGTTTCCGTTTTCGGTACCCTCCACCAGTCCAGCGTGAGGTTGGAGGAAGGTCATGGCAGCGCCGCCGATGGAGCGGGCCGGGTACGTCATCCACGACGCGTTCCTCGAACCCGAGGTATGTCGGGCGACCCTTGCAGCCGTTGACCGGTTTCGGTCGACCACCGAGTTGCCGGAGATTCATCGCGAGGCGAAAGGCAGAGCGCTCAGATACTCGGTGATAGACGGTCACCAGGTCCGCGAACGGCTCCCCGATATCTGGGATCTCTACACCGGTCCGGTCCAGGATCTCATGAGCGAGGTTGCCGGCGAGAAGATGTTCCCGCTCGGAAACGTCCGTGCCGGGGTCAACGTCAACATCATGCCACCGGCGAAATCCGAATACCGATGGCACTACGACCGCGCTCCGGTGACCGCCGTGCTCTATCTCAACGAGGTCGAGGGAGGGGAGACTGAGCTGTATCCGGGCCTGCGCGTTCTGCTCTCCGACCAGCGGCGAGCCCGAGCTCAGCGGCTGCTCGACCGGGTGGTCAGTTCGCCTCCGGTGCGCTCGATGCGAGCTACGAAAGTGGTGGTATCACCAAAGGCGGGACGGCTGGTGGCGATGGCCGGCAACCGATGCTGGCACAGTGTTGGGGGTGTGCGGGGCACACACGACCGGATCAACATCATCCTGGCCTACGATCGGGAGGGGGCTACCTTCGCCGCAGAGGAGGGGCTGGACTCCTACCTCTATACCACGGATCGCACCGTCCAGCAGGACCCGAACTACCTTCCTTGATGGTGGAAAGCACGTACTACGCCAACGCCGGCTGGAACGTCGAGGCCTGGGTCGACGTGATCGCCGTCGAGTACGAGAGGCTGGTGGGCGCCTACCCATTCGACGAGCTGTTCCGGTCCCTCGGCGGGTCCATCGATCTGCTCGACGTCGGCTGCGGTACCGCCATCTTCCCCGGCTATCTGGATCCGGTCTTGTCCGGCGACATTCACATCCACGCCGATCTGCTCGACAGGTCCGAATCGAGCCTGCGCCGGGCCGCCGAGGTGCTGACGGCGCTGGAGCACTTCTCGGTGGGCGACTCATACCAGGCGTTGATCGAGGATCTGCCCGATCTCGGCGCCAACCGCTACGACGTCATCTGGGCGATCCACTCGCTCACCACCGTCGACATCGCCTCCATGCCCGGCGCCTTCGATCGCCTGATGGACGCGCTCAAACCGGGCGGCTCCCTGTTCGTATATCAGCTGACGGCAGCATCGGCATATCAGAGGGTGCACGGTTTGTATCGGGAGAGCAGAGGAGGCAGCCGGTATATGGAGTTCGAGGACAGTGTGGAGCTGCTGGTGGCCGCCGGATACGACTACGAGGTGTACGAGTTGGCTTTCGACCATGTCGTCCCCGACCGACCGGAGGCCCTGGCAACCTACCTGCAAAAGGTGGCGCTCGACGACACCGTGCCCGTCGAGCTCTTCGAGCCGATCCTGGGAGAGTTTCGTCGCGACGGGGCGGTCCGATTCCCACAGACCGTCAACTTGATCGTCGCCCGCAACCAGGGGTAGTGGTGACGACACTTCTGGCCGACCCGTACTACTCCCAGGCCAATGCGATGTTCCGGAGGGCGACCAACCAGACCGAGGTGATGCTGGATCGCCTTGCCGAGCACACGCGGGATCGCAGTCCGCTCACGATTCTGAGTGTCGGGTCTGGGGTCGGTCTGTTCGAGCTGCCAATGTTGGCGAGGCTGGGCAAAGAGGGCGTGGCGAGATTCGTCGGTGTCGATCCCAGCGCCCATGCCAACGCCGTGCTGGGCAGCAAGCTCGCCGAACCCGGCCACTCCGCGCTCGACTTCGAGCTGGTGACCAGTGCGTTTGAGACATACGACACCGAGGCCCGATTCGATATGGTGCTGTTCAACCACGTCTTCGAGTATCTCGCAGGAGACCCGCTCGCCTGGGTGGGTAAGTCCCTCAGATTGCTCGCCGATGGCGGTGATGTGCTCGTCTTCAGCCCGAACCGGGGCGGAATCAATCAGATCTACGAGCAGGTGTTTCTTGAGCTCGTCGGAGTGGCACCGTTTTTCGCCGACGACATCGAAGGGCTGCTCGACGGATCCGGCATTGCGTTTTCCATGGAGTCGATGACGGCGCTCTGCGACGTGTCTGCCCTGGAGCGGACAGGGGAGGACCCCGAAAAGCTGATGCTGTTGAGCTTTCTCAGCCAGCGGGACTGTCGGGACGTTCCCTCGCAGGTCCGTGACCAGTACATCGAGTATTACCTGTCGCTGCGGCACCCGGGGGAGAGCTCGATCCCGCATCCGGTGACGCTGTTCGTGATGTGATGCGGCGCTACCTCGAGGACCTGGTCGGCGGCGAATTCCCGCGGCGAGACAACATCCGGGTACAGGGCATAGCCGAGATCGAGGGCGGATGGGAGACCGCTGTCTACGGATTCAGCCTCGTCTACGACGAAGACGGGGTCTCCCATTCCGCAGACCTCGTGGCACGGTTCTATCCGGGTCTTCGAGGAGGTGAACGAGCGGCCAGGGAGGCCTCCGTCCTGCGAGCGCTCGCCCGCGCCCGCATACCGGTACCCGCAGTCGAGCTGGAATCGACACAACCATCCCGGCACGGCTCGGGTGTTGTGGTGATGCAGCGGATTCCCGGCGTGCTGCTGACGGTCGAGCTCGCCGGTTCGGTTGGCCTGGCCGCCGAGATGGCACGGTGTCTTGTCGCGTTGCATCGGCTTCCCATCGCCGCCGTTTTCAGCGGCGGTCTGGCACCCTTCGAGACCCCGGGATTTGTCGCTGCCGACCCCGAGGCGATCGCGGCGACCGTGGCGCATTTCGGGCTGGTCGACTTCGGGCCACTCGTCGACCGGCTGGCACAGCGAATTCCCGACGAGTACCCACCGAGCATTCTGCACAACGACTATCACCCGGAGAACATCATCGTCGGGGATGGCGGGTTGGTCGTCATCGACTGGACGTTCGCCGGAACCGGGGACTATCGGCTCGATCTGGCATGGTCGGCGATGTGGACCGGTGCGATGGCGGGCAGCCAGGCGCGAGCTGAGCTCGTCGCCGGCTATGAGGAGGCGGCGCACCGCGCCATCGACGACCTCGAGTATTTCGAGACGCTCAAACTCGGGGCGCGGCTGATGACCATCGCCTTGTGGCTCGATGGGGCGGTCGAGCCGCCGGTCCCGAAGCTCACTCCGGAGGTCATTGTGGGCGATTACAAACCAACGCTGATGACCGTGTACGAACGGTTTCGGGAACTGACCGGAATCGAGCTTCGCCTCTTCGACCAGATGTAGGGGCCGCCACTGTGCTGGCACCGTGAGGGACCTGAGATCCGCGGTCGTCGGAAGTATCCGCCTCGATCCGGCGTTTCCTGATCATGAACGCTTTTGTGCTCACCGGCGGCGGCAGTCTGGGTGCGGTTCACGTCGGGATGCTCCGCGCCCTCTATGAGCGGGGCATAGCCCCGGACCTTATCGTCGGCACCTCCGTGGGAGCCATCAACGGGGCCTTCATCGCCTCCCGGCCGCAGAGCCCGGAGACCGCTCGATCCCTCGGTGACATCTGGCACGATCTGCGCCGATCCCAGGTGTTTCCGATGGATCTCGTCGGGGGCTTTCTCGGCTTTGTTGGGCTGCGAAAGCACTTCGTCTCCAATCGCGGTCTGCGGAAGCTCGTCGAGGACTACGCAGGGTTCGTCGACCTCGCCGACGCCGCGATCCCGCTCCACATCATCGCCACCGACGCCGCTTCGGGTCAGGAAGTGGCCCTGGTGTCGGGCAATACCATCGACGCCGTGCTGGCAAGTGCCGCCCTCCCCGGGATCTACCCTCCGATCGAATGGGAGGGAAGGCATCTGGTGGACGGGGGCGTCTCCAACTACGCGCCGATCTCGCACGCCATCGACGGTGGTGCACAAACCATCTACGTGCTTGCCAGCGGGACCGCTTGCGGCCTGCGGGTGCCACCAAAAGGCGCCATCCCGATATTGCTGCATTCGATGAGCTTCCTGGTAACCGGACGGTTCGTGGTGGAAGTCGGGCACCTGCAGGAGCGGGCGAACCTCGTCGTGCTGCCCCCGCCGTGCCCGCTCAACGTTCCTTCACACGACTTTTCCCAGGCCGATGCTCTCATTGCCGGCTCCTATGAAACCGCAGGCCTGTACCTCGACGAGGTCGAGGCCACCGGTCTGGCGCCCATACCCGAGCATTTGCTGCGAATCGGGCCTCATCATTCGGAAGCCCTGTAGCCGTCTTGGGCCCTAGCTGCGTTCCAGGATCATGGCGGCGGCCGTGGCTCCCGCCCCGCAGATGCTCACCAGCCCGTACCGGGCGTCGCGTCGTGCCATCTCGTTGGCGAGCTGGGTCACGATACGGGCCCCGGTGGCGGCGAATGGATGGCCGATCGCAATCGACCCACCGAGCTGGTTGAGTTTGTCGCGGTCGACCTTGCCGATCGGATCCTCTTTCCAGCCGTGCTCCCACGCCGCCAGATTCGATGCAACCTGTCCGCCGAATGCCTCGTGCATCTCGATCAGCTCGAAGTCGTCGAGGCTCATACCGACTCGCGCCAGCATCCTCGGCACCGCCAGCCCCGGCCCCATGAGCAGGCCGTCGTCCGGGCTGATGGCAACGAACTCGATCGCCTTGATGAAAGCCAGCGGCTCGTAACCGTTGGCCTTGGCAGCGGTCTCTGCCATCAGCACAACCGAAGCCGCGCCGTCGGTGAGCGGGCTCGAGTTGCCTGCGCTGAGCGTGCCTTCGGGACTGGGGTCGAAGACGGGCGGAAGCTTGGCCAGCTTCTCCATGGTGGTATTGGGTCGGATGATGGTGTCGGCGGTGATACCGTCGAGGGGATGGATCTCCGCGGTCAGGCGGCCATCTTCGGTGGCGGCGGCAGCGTTCATATGGCTCTGAAAGGCGATCTGGTCTTGCTCGGCGCGCGAGATGCCCCATTCCTTGACCGTGATCTCGGTGTGTTCGCCCATCGAGAGCCCGGTCGAAGGCTCGGTGACGCCCGGTGGCCTCGGCACGAAGTCACCGGGCCGGAACCGGGCGAGGATGCGTGCCTTTTCCGCGATGGTCTTTGCACCCTGGAGGTCGGACAGCACCCGCGTCGCATTGCGGCTCCACAGCACCGAAGGATTCGAGATCGATTCGACACCTCCGGCGATGCCCACACTGGCCCGACCGCCGATGATGGCGTCGTGGATCGACTCGATCGCGGTGATGCTTGTGATGCAGTTGTCGGTAACGGTCACCGACCGCACCGAATCCGGCAGCCGGCTGGAGAAGTTGACCTCGCGAGCGAGATGCGGGACACGGGCGTCCACGGTGACGATGCCGTAGGCGAGCTGGTCGACGAGCGCCGGATCCAGATCGAGCTTGCCGAGCGCGCCGTCGACCGAGTGCGTTCCCAGCTCGAGCGCGGTGTGATCCTTGAGATAGGTGCCCGCCTTGGAAAAGGGGGTGCGGGCGCCGCCGACGACGGCGACGCGTTCGGTGGTGGTCATGTGGTGGTTCCTTTCTGGGTGGCAATGGGGGCTGCCAGGATCTGATCCGGGATGGCGAAGGCATCGACGAGAGCGAGCGAATCGCCGCTGACCTCCGCTACCAGTTGGTCGTGGGTCTTTCCAATGGCCTTGGCGCTCGTCGCGCTGAGGTGGCCGTGCTCCTGGAACCAGCCGAGATCCGCTGCGATGGCGGCCAGCCCGTGCAGCGCTCTGAGCCGGTCCAGGGTGGCGTGAACCGGTTGGCCCTGGCAGCGGTCGACGGCTGCGGTGAACGCTTCGAGGACCAGTCGCTCGACGTGGCTGGCGGCAGCGGCGATCGCATGGGCCTGGACCTGGCTGAACGCCTCGAACGGCTCGACACCGTCGTTGATCCGCTTCTTGAGGCGTTGGGCGAGGGATTCCACCTGGTGAGCTTCCCGCCACCGCAGCTGCTCGACCTGCCATCCTGCGTCGATCAGCTGATCCGGATCGGTCGTGCTCCTCGTCACCGGGGTGGTCTCGGTGATCGTTGCGCTCGTTCTTCGCAGCAGGTACCGCACCATCCCGGTGGCGCTCATCGACTCGAACTGCTGGCGGAACTCGGAGAGCAAGCCTTTGGCGACGAGTTGGGCGAGCACCGTGTTGTCGCCTTCGTATGTGGTGAAGATGTCGGCATCCGCTCGCATCGCGGTAAGCCGGTTCTCGGCGAGGTAACCCTGAGCGCCGGTCGCTTCGCGCGCCGCCTGGATGGTGTCGATGGTGTGCCAGGTGGCGAAGGCCTTCAGGCCGGCGGCGCGGGCCTCGATGCGACGCGGATCCTCGGTTCCGTCTGCGAAGTCATCGATCAACGCCTCGTAGGCAAAGTGATAGGCGTACGTTGCTGCCAGCCGAGGGATCAGCCGCTGCTGGTGGATGGGATAGTCGATGAGTAGCGATTCGGCTCCCGGCGCCGGTCCGAACTGGCGACGCCGGTGCGCATACCGGATGGCGATGGTCAGCGCCGATTTAGCGACGCTCACCGCGGCGGCACCGACTCCGATTCGTCCCCCGACCAGGGTGCCGATCATGGTGAAGAATCGTCGATCGGGGTTGGGTATGTCGCTCACGTATTCGCCCTCGTCGTTGATCGACGCAAAACGATCGAGCAGCGCCGTCCGCGGGACGCGCACGTCGTCGAACCAGATCCGGCCGTTGTCGACGCCGTTCAGGCCTCCCTTGGCGCCGTCGTCCTCGATCCGCACACCCGGCATCACCGATCCCGCCCGGTCACGGATGGGTACCAACACCGCGTTCACGCCGTGATCGGTTCCGTTGACGATGAGGCGGGCGAAGACCACCGCCAGTTGACCGTGGGCTGCGGCGTTGCCGATGTAGTCCTTGCGGGCAAGGTCGTTGGGTGTTGACACGACAATCTCGTCGGTGGTCGCGTCGTAGACGGCACGGGTCTCCACATCTCGCACGTTCGAGCCGTGGCCGGTCTCGGTCATGGCAAAACACCCTGGCAGGGCGAGGGAACCGATGTCGGCGAGATAAGCGGCGTGATGAGACGCGGTCCCGAGCTGGGCGACGGCGCCGCCGAAGAGACCGAATTGCACACCAAACTTGGTCATCAAGCTCAGGTCGTGATGGCCGAGGGTGGCGAAGGCGACGACGGCTGATCCTCGGTCGTCGGCTCCGTACGGTGCCGGATAACCAACGGTGCCGATGCCCTCGTCGGCGAGGATCCGGACCCAGTCGAGAACCACCTCGCGGTATTCGCCGGGTGACAGTTGGCCTGGATAGGCGAACTCGGGCTTGGCCAGCACCTGTCGCAG
Source organism: Acidimicrobiia bacterium (assembly GCA_036985755.1). Taxonomy (GTDB): domain Bacteria; phylum Actinomycetota; class Acidimicrobiia; order Spongiisociales; family UBA5794; genus JACZST01. The sequence continues at coordinate 47,958 of BTQG01000005.1, forward strand.
CGTGCCGCGGATTTCTCCGTAACCGCCATCGAGCACCGCGGTGAGCTCGTTCACGTCGAACGACGGCACCCTGTCGACGATCTCGCGGAGTTGAATCGACGATCGCAGCGCCGGTGGAGCAAGGCCGAGCGGACCGTAGCGGGCGTCGATGTCGGCGAGGGCGGCCCGTTCCGCCTCGGTCGGAAGGTCTTGGGTCCTCGTTGTCTCTGCGATGGCGATACCGAGATCGGTGACCGATGTCGTTGTCGGCCCGTCGAGCAGCATTTCCCAGTCGGAGATGCGCTGGCGGAGCAGCTCGAGCTCGTATGGCGAAGGGGGATCGTCCGGATCGAGCCAGTGGCGCAAGGCCACTTGACAGTCGAGGTCGATACCCGGATACAAGGCAACCACCGAGCAGATCCCTTCGATCTCCTCAGGCGTCAATTCTCCGTCCGACCATGCCACGTAGATGAGCGGAAGGAAGGGTCGGACCCGTTCGTCATGAATCGAGGCGGCGAGATCGAAGGTCGTTTGCTGGTTCATACACCGGGTAGAACCCGCAGCGGCTCACCGCGCATTCCCGTTGCGGTCCGGAACGTCGAATTCGGCCGCGGCACGACACGCCGCGCTCTGGATCGCGGCCGGTTGAGGATGCCGCCGAAGCCGTTTGATCAGGGCGAGATCCAGCGGCTTGTCGTCAGTCTTCGCCGTGCTGCAGCCAGGCGATGAGGGCCACCGCCATTGCGGCCGACGCGATCATTTCCACGGCGAGGAGGAGTTCCGGTGTCATCCTGCATAATCGGCTTTTCCCGTCCCGATCTGTACCCGATGTCGATCAGCGTATCGAGGACGGGTCGATCGACCCGGTCGTCCCGCAGCGGTGCCTCCATGAGTTCGGTCTCTCGGGTCATGGGTGATCGAGGATGTGCTCCAGGATCGAGGCGAAGCGGTGGATATCCACAAACGAGTTGTACAGCGGTACCGGCGCGACCCTGAGCACGTTCGGGTACCGCCATCCGCACTGCACATCGGCGGCTGTAAGCTCTTCGTACACCTGCTCCCCGGAGATGCTCGGGTCGGTGATGCGCAATGAGTGCTGGCAGCCCCGCTCCTCGAGGGCTCGCGGCGTGACCGACTCGACCCTCCCCTCCAGCGTGGCGTCCAGCAGGTAGTCCATGTATTGGATCATCTTCTCGGACTTGGTACGGAGCGGGCCCATGCCCCCTGCCCGGTCGAAGACGGTCAGCGATCCGAGCAGCGGTGCCATGGCCAGGATCGCAGAGTTGCTCACCAGCCAGGCTTCTGCGGTCGGGATCGGCCGGAACACGGTGTCCATCTCGAAGCGGGTCGCCCGGTCGTGACCCCACCAGCCGTGGTAGCGCGCCAGGTCGGGCTTCCCGTGGTGGCGCTCGTGCACAAAGGCGCCGCCGGTCGCTCCCGGTCCTGCGTTCAGGTACTTGTAGCCGCACCAAACGGCGAAGTCGATGTCCCAGTCGTGCAGGGAAAGCTCGATGTTGCCGACGGCGTGCGCCAGGTCGAGGCCGATCGACGCCCCGACCGCTCGGGCCGCCGTGGCCAGCTCTGCCATCGCCAGGACCTGCCCGGTGTAGTACTGGATGCCCGGCAGCAGCACCAGCGCAAGTTCCGAGCCGTGCCGGTCGATGGCGGCGCGAAGATCTTCCGTTCGCAGGGTGTGCTCACCGGGTCGGGGTTTCACGATCACCAGGGCGCGGGCAGGGTCGAGACCGTGGGCCCGGATCTGGGAGTCGACCGCGTAGTGGTCCGATGGGAAGGCGTGATCCTCGATGAGGATCTTGTACCGGGAGGTGGT